>NZ_CP083663.1:0-301701 GCF_020097815.1 Haloprofundus salinisoli | reverse complement strand
ACGAGCACGTACGACGGCAGCGAGGCGAGTTCGAGGCTCACCAGTACGGTCGCCAGCGAGTTCGCCGAGGCCATCAGCGCCATCCCGCTGGCGGCGAACAGCACGAGCGAGTAGAACTCGCCTTGGTGCCTGTGCCCGTGCAGGTAGTCGTAGCTGGCGATGGTGACCATCACGACGACGCTCGTGAAGATGGCCGTGAAGAACAGGCTCATCCCGTCGACGACGAGCGCGTCGGCGAACAGCAAGATCGCGCCGTTGTCCTGCCCGACGCCGGTGGCGAGCGACCACGCGGTGGCCGCCAGCGCGGCGGCGGCACCGAGCGTCGAGACGCCCGCCAACAGCGCGCTGTTGGTCGTATCCGCGTCGATACTGTCGATGAGCAGGAGTACGAGCCCCGTCACCGCGAGGATGAGCACCGGCGCGAGCGCCGTCCACTCGGGCAGCTGGCCCATCTGGAGCGGCGTTGCGAGCGCGGCGAGTGCGGCGGGTGCCGTCATTGCAGCACACCTCCGATGACCGGGTCGACTGCGTCGGTGATCATACTGAAGAATATCTCCGGAGCGACGCCGAGAGCGATGATGCAGACGAGCAGCACCGCCAGCGGCAGCGTGTCGTGCAGCGGTGCCCGTCCGACCTCGTAGTCGGTTTCGAGGCGGAACGGACCGAACAGCGTCCGCTGCATGGCGAACAGCAGGTAGCCCGCGACGATGACGATGCCGAACATCGCCGCCGCCGTGAACAGCGCGAGACCGTTACCCGCGATGACCGTCGACTGGAACGCGCCGGTGAAGATGAAGAACTCCGCGGCGAAGCCGGCCATCAGCGGCAGCCCCATGTAGCCGAACGCGCCGGCGATGAGGATCGCCGTCGTGACGGGCATTCGGTCTGCCATCCCGGACATGTCGCCGACCATCCGGGTGTGGGTCGTGTTGTAGATGACGCCGACCGCCATGAACATCAGCCCCGAGATGAGGCCGTGGGCGACCATCTGGAACGTCGCGCCGCCGACGCCGTAGGCGGTGTAGGCGACGAGACCGAGGATGACGTACCCCATCGACGAGACCGAGGAGTACGCGACGATGCGTTTGAGGTCCTGCTGTGCGAGCGCGAGCAGCGCGCCGTAGATGACGCTCAGCACCGCGATGGCCGCGATGAACGGCGCGTACTCGACGGCGACCTCCGGCAGCATCGTGAAGTTGAATCGAAGTAAGGCGTACGTCCCCATCTTCAGGAGGACGCCCGCCAGCATCACCGACACCGGCGTCGGGGCTTCGACGTGAGCGTCCGGAAGCCAGGTGTGGACCGGCACGACCGGCACCTTCACTGCGAAGCCGAAGAACATCGCCGCGAAGGCGACGACCTGGAGCGTGCTCGCGTCGAGGCCGTAGAACGACCCGAGTTCACCGGCGCGAAGCGCCTGTGCGACGTCGGGCAGCGCGAACGACGACGTCGAGTCGCCGAGGCCCAGCACGAGCGCCATGAAGCCGATGAACATGATGAGCGACGCCGCGTTCGTGTAGACGAAGAACTTGATGGCGGCGTACTTCCGGCGCGGGCCGCCCCAGACGCCGATGAGGAAGTACATCGGCACGAGGACCGCTTCCCAGAAGATGAACCAGAGGAAGAAGTCCAGCGCCGTGAACACGCCGAGCAGGTTCGCCTCCATGAACAGCATGAGGCCGAAGAACTGCGACTGGCGGTGCTGGATGGGCGTCCACGCGCTCACGATGGCGAGCGAGGTGAGCACCGTCGTCAGCACGACCAGCGGCAGGCTGATACCGTCGACGCCGACGTACCACGAGATCTCGTAGCCCGCGAGCTGCAGCCACGGGACGGTTGTCTCGAACGCGGTCTGACCGCCCTGCAAGAGGGCGTTGCCGGACGCGTCGAACTGCGACCACATGTAGAGGCTCCCGACGACGGGAACCAGACTGAGAGCGAACGCGCCGCGGCCGGCCAGTCGGTCCGGAAGGACGAACGCGACCAGTGCGGCGACGAACGTGAATGCGATGAGCGCTTCGATTATCATACGAACCAACCTCCTTCGAGGCCGAGGATGACGAGCAGTGCGACGAGTCCGAGCGTCAACAGCGCCGCGTAGTTGCTGACCACACCCGTCTGGATGCGGCGGACGCGACTACCCGACAGCAGGCTGACGCTGGAGATGCCGTTGACGACGCCGTCGACGACTCCCTGGTCGAACTTGTCGGCCGCGCGCGAGACGCCGCGGGTGACGTCGTTTGCGAGCCAGACCTGATACTCGTCCTGGTAGTAGTTGTTGAACAGTACCGTCTTGGCGCTCCCGAGGCGGTCGGTGTGTTCGACCGGCGAGGGGACGTTGTACAGCGAGTACGCGAGCGCCGAACCGGCCAGCGCCAGACCCAGCGAGAGGCCGCCCGAGATGAGCGTCGTTCCGAGTTCACCGCCGGCGAGAGTGCCGACGCTGTAGTGAGCGTACTCGTGCGTGAGTTCGCCGTAGTACTCGCTCGTCAGTCCCGATGGACCGTGCGCGAGCCAGTCGTGCAGGAACTCGATGTGCAGCCCCGTCAGTTTCGCCACCGGCACCATGTTGATGAAGCCGGCGACCACCGCGAGCACGCCGAGGACCGCGAGCGGCCCTTTGACGTTCCAGCGGACGCCGTGGGGGTTGCGCGCCGTCTCCGTCCGGGGCTTCCCGTGGAAGGTCAAGAAGACCATCCGGAAGGTGTAGAACCCGGTGAAGAACACCGCGAGGAGACCCATCGCCCACGCGGCCAAGAGCAGCGGACTGCCCCCGAGACCGTGCGCGAGCGCCTCGTAGAGCACCTCGTCTTTCGACCAGAAGCCCGAGAACGGGAAGATGCCCGCGAGCGCGAGCGAGCCCGCGAGGAACGTGTAGTACGTCGTGGGCATGCGCTCTTTGAGGCCGCCCATGTCCCACATGTTCTCGTTGTGGTGCATCGCGATGATGACCGACCCCGCACCCAGGAACAGCAGCGCCTTGAAGAACGCGTGCGTCATCAGGTGGAAGGTCGCGGCGATGTAGCCGCCCGAACCCAGCGCGAGCATCATGTAGCCGTACTGGGAGATAGTCGAGTACGCGAGCACCTGTTTGATCTCGCGCTTGACGACGCCCATCGTCGCCGCGAACAGGGCGGTGAACCCGCCGATGAACGCGATGATGGCGAGCGTCGTCGGCGTCAGCGCGTAGAAGCCGTACATCCGCGCGACGAGGTAGACACCGGCGGCGACCATCGTCGCCGCGTGGATGAGCGCCGACACGGGGGTCGGACCCTCCATGGCGTCGGGCAGCCACGTGTGCAGCGGGAACTGCGCGGACTTACCCACCACGCCGCCGAGGACGAGGAGGCCGATGACGGTGAACCACGCCTGCGGGTCGAGTCCGAAGAACGTGGTCACGTCGCCCGCGCCCTCGCCCGCGAGTGCCGCTTCCGCGAGCGCCGGGAAGCTTCCCTCGCCAGCGAACGCCGCCGTGCCGAACGTGGCGAAGACGGCGACGACGCCGATGAGGAAGAAGTAGTCACCGAAGCGCGTGACGAGGAACGCTTTCTTCGCCGCGCTCGGCGGAGCGGTCTCGCGGAACCAGAAGCCGATGAGCAGGAACGAGCAGAGCCCGACCAGCTCGAAGAACATGAACGCCATCAGCAGGTTGTCCGCGACGACGAAGCCAAGCATCGACGCCGTGAACAGGCCGAGACCGGCGTAGTACCGCGGAAGGCCGGTCTCGCCCTCGTCGTTCATGTAGCCGAGCGAGAAGACGTGGACGAGGAACGCGATGAGCGTGACGATGATTAGCATCATCGCCGACAGCGGGTCGATGAGCAGTCCGAACGTCAGCTCGAACGGGAGTTGCTCTGCGCCCGCCCACGTGTAGAGCGTCTGTTGAAGCGTTGCGCCGCCCGCTACCGTCAGTACCGTCCAGATCGAGAGCAACAGCGACCCTGCGGTGGCCGTGATGCCCGCGAGTGCGCCCCCTTTGGGCATGTACTTGCCCGCGAAGAGCGCGACTAGGAACGAGAAGAACGGCAGGAGAACGATCGCCGGAACGAAGTCGAATGCACCTACCATAGTTACCACCTCATCGACGCTGCGTCCGTCACGTCCACGTCACCGAAGTTGCGGTAGAGCGTGAGGATGATGCCGATGCCGATGGCGACCTCCGCGGCCGCCAGCGCCATCGTGAACAGGCTCAGCGTCTGGCCCGTTACGTTGCCCCAGTACACCGAGAAGGCGACGAGGTTGATGTTCGCCGCGTTCAGCATCAACTCGACCGACATCAGGAACAACAGCGCGTTCCGACGCGTGAGGATGCCGAACAGACCGATACAGAAGACGGCACCCGCGAGAAGCAGGTAGTACTGCGGGGGCACCATCAGCGGTCACCTCCGGTAGTCGTGTCGTCAGCGACGCCACCATCTGCTCGCGCGGCGGGGCCGCGTCCGTCGGTCGGCTCGCCGCCGCTGGTCGGGTCGTCGCTGCGAACGTCGTCGACGAGCGCCGTCACGACTTCGCCGGCCTCCTCGCGCTTTGCGAGGTAAACGGCGGCGTCGATGGCGACGTCGAGCGCGATCGCCATGATGAGAAACGCCGCGAGGAAGCCCTCGGCGCTCACGATCTGTTGCTGCAGTTGGTCCGCCGAGATGTTGAACATCGCGTAGCCGATACTGGCGACGATGCTGACGTCGGCCGGGAACCCCTGCGGGTCACCGAACTCCGCCTGCAGGAACACGACAGCCATCACGACGAACAGTCCCAGGGCCGCGAGCCCCGGGAGGAAGTTCGAGTCGTCGTTCAACTGCGGTTTAGTCGTCATGTGCTACTCACCTCCGGGTCGGTCCGCGTGAGCATCACGGCGAACGTGATGAGGATGAGTACCCCGCCCACGTAGACGAGAATCTGCATCGCTGCAAGGAACTCCGCTTGCAGCATCACGTAGTGCACCGCGACGCTCAAGAGCGCGCCCCCGAGCAGGAGTGCGGAGTGCCAGATGTCCCGCACGAGGACGACGCCCAGGCTGCAGCCCACGGTAACGAGGGCGAACAGCGCGAACGCCAGGGTTTCATAAACCATTGTGTGTGTCTCCTTGAGGTATCCGTTTGAAGGTTTCGAGAACGTGCGACGCGCCCGACTTCGGACGCTTCGCTCTCGATTACTGGTAGTCGACCTCGCCGTCTCCCTCGCCGACCCACGCGTCCCGGTCGGGGTTGCGCGAGTTGAGGGGGTCGATCCCTTTGTACCAGGGGACGTTCTTGAGCTGTTCCTTGTTGTAGACGAACTCGTTTTTCGTGTCCGCCGTGAACTCGAAGTTCTGCGTCAGCAGGATGGCGTCGACGGGACAGACCTCCTCGCAGAGTCGGCAGTAGATGCACTGGCCGATGTGGAGGTTGTACTGCTCGCCGTTGCGCTTGTCGTCCTGAACGATCTGGATCGTGTCGTTCGGACAGACGTTTTCGCACTGGCGACACCAGATGCAGCGCTCCTGGCTGAACTTGTGCACGCCGCGGAACCGCGGACTCACCTCGGGGGCGACGTCCGGGTACTCGACGGTGAACGTCTGGCCGTCGAGGGCGTGTTTCATCGTCGTTGCCATCGATTTCAGGATTCCAATCATGCTATCACTCCCACGATGATGGCCGTGAGAACCAGGTTGGCGAAGGAGAGCACGAGCATCCCCTTCCAACCGATGTCGAGCAGCTGGTCGATGCGGACGCGCGGAATCGCCGAGCGCGCCCACTGCGTGAACAGGAACACCGCCCAGATCTTGATGAGGAACCAGACGAAGCCCGGAATCACTTCCAGCGCCGCGATGGGCGCGGCCGGGCCGCCGAGGAACAGCGTCGCGATGAGCGCGCCACCCAGGAAGATGTGCAGGAACTCCCCGAGGTAGAACAGCACGAAGTAGACGCTGGAGTACTCGGTCTGGTACCCGGCGACGATCTCGGTCGGTGCCTCCGGAATGTCGAACGGGTTGCGGCCGATCTCGGCCATGTTGGCGACGAGGAACAGCACGAACGCGAACGGGTTGACGAACGCGAACCACTGCGGAATCGTCAGGCCGCCGCCGAAACCGATGAGCGGCTCGCGCTGGACGGCGACGATCTCGCTCATCTGCAGCGTGCCGGTGAAGATGACCACCGACGCCGCCGTCACGATGAGCGGAATCTCGTAGGCGATGTTCTGCGCCACCGCGCGCAGGCCGCCCATGAGCGAGTACTTGTTGTTCGACGCGTAGCCGCCCATCACGAGCGACAGCGACGCGATGGACGCGACGGCGAACGCGAAGACGAGCCCCGTCTCGGGGTCGGCCAGTTGGATGCCGCTGCCCATCGGGATGACCGCGAAGCCCAACAGCGCCGACGCCGGCAGGATGATGGGTGCGAGGTCCCACGCCGGACGATCGACCCCTTCGGGAACGATGAGCTCCTTCGAGAGCAGTCGAACCGCGTCGGCGATGATGATGAACAGGCCGAACGGCCCGATACGGTTGACCGCGATGCGGTCGGTGAACGCCGCGGTGATCTTCCGCTTCGCCCACGGCCCGGCGACGGCGGTCATCGCCAGCATGATGTTCGCGATGAGAAACGCCGCGAGGAGTCCGCCGACGACCTGTCCGAGCAACCCGTCGCCGAGACCGAGCAGGCCCGCGATGCGTTCGGGCAGCAGTACCGGTCCTTGCTGCAGCGGCGTCATCGGTCGACCTCACCGAGTACGATGTCGAGGCTGCCGAGCGACGCGATCATGTCCGGGACGTACTCGCCGTTCGACATCTCCGGCAGCGTCTGCAGGTTCGAGAAACACGGGCTCCGAATCTTGAAGCGACCGGGTTTCTCGGTGCCGTCGGCGCGGATGTAGATGCCGAGTTCGCCTTTCGCGCCTTCGACGGCGCGGTAGATCTCGGTGTCGTCCTCGGGACGGAGCGTCCGCGGCACGTTCGACTGGATGTTCCGCTCGTCCTCGGGCCAGTCCTCGAGGATGTCGATGCACTGCTCGATGATCTTCGCCGACTCTTCGACCTCCTTCATCCGGACGAGCAGCCGCGAGTAGTTGTCGCAGCCATCTTCGACGATGACGTTCCAGTCGAGGTTCTCGTAGTAGCCGTAGGGGTCGTCGCGGCGAAGGTCGTAGTCGACGCCCGACCCGCGGAGCACCGGTCCCGTCGCGCCGTAGTTCTTGGCGACTTCCGGGGGCAACACGCCGGTACCGATGGTGCGCGACTGGAGAATCTCGTTGCCGGTGATGAGGTCGTGGTACTCTTCGAGCGCCTCCGGCAGCTCTTCGAGGAAGTCGCGGGTCTTCTCGAAGAACTCCTCGCGGGGCTCGGGGAGGTCCCAGACGACGCCGCCGAGACGGAAGTAGTTGAACATCAGCCGCTGACCGGTGAGGTCCTCGAGGATGTTCTGGGCCTTCTCGCGGTCGCGGATGGCGTACATGAAGATGGCCGTGAAGTCGCCGTAGACGTCGAGCGCGAACGTCCCGACCGCCAGCATGTGCGCGGCGATGCGGCAGAGCTCCGCGCCCATCGTCCGGATGACCTGCGCGTATTCGGGCACCTCGATGTCGGCGAGGTCCTCGGCCGCGCGGGCGTACGCCCACTCGTTGAGCAGGCCCGCCGAGATGTAGTCCCAGCGGTCCGGGTACGGCATGATCTGGTAGCGGTAGGTGCCGTTCTGGCACATCTGCTCCTCACAGCGGTGGAGGTAGCCGATGTCGGGGTTGACGTCGGCGACCTGCTCGCCGTCGAGCGTGCACTCCAGGTGGAGCACCCCGTGGGTCGCCGGGTGGTGCGGCCCGATGTTGAGGTACATCGTCTCCGAGTCCTGGTCGTCTCTGTGGTCCTCCTGGAGCGGGTTCGCGTGCTCGCGGAGCGAGACGACCTGCGGGCGTTCCTGGTCGTAATCTTTCGCCAGCGGGTGGCCCTGCCACGTCTCCGGCAGGAGGATGCGCCGCATGTCGGGGTGGCCCTCGTACTCGATGCCGACGAGGTCGTACGCCTCGCGCTCGTGCCAGTCAGCGGTCCGGAAGACCGGTTCGGCCGACTGGCTGACTGGATTGTCCTTCGACGTGGGAACGACGACGCTGACCTCCTGGGTCGGGTCGTCGAACTTCTTCATGTGGTAGATGGACTCGTAGCGGTCCGCGCGCTCCTCGGCGGTGAGGCAGGAGAGGTGGTCGAAGCCCGCTTCGTTCTTCAGAAGCGAGAGCGTCTCCTGGACCGAGTCCGGCCGGATGACGTAGCCCGGCGCGTTGATGTGTTCCTCGCGTCCGATGACGAGGTCGCCGAGCAGGTCGGCGAGTTCGTCGGCGCTGTGGCGCTGGACGCTCTTGCTCTCGGACGTCTCGGGTCGTTCCAAGCTCATGGCGAATCAGCCCAGTTATAGCGCATGACGAGGTCGTCGGTGTCTATCTCCTCGGCGAGTTGGTCGACGATCTCGTCGCGTTCGAGGTCGCCGAACTGCTCGAGTTCGTACGGTTTGACGACGACCGGCGAACTCTCGCCGTTGGCGATGCGCTCTTGGAGTTTGGCGACGCCGTAGACGAGCGCCTCGGGGCGCGGCGGACAACCGGGGATGTGGATGTCGACGGGGATGACCTCCTCTGCGCCCTTGATGACGTTGTACCCCTCCTGGAACGGGCCGCCCGAGATGGTACAGGAGCCCATGCCGACGACGAACTTCGGCTCGGGCATCTGGTCGTAGACGCGCTTCATCCGCGGGGCGAACTTCGAGACGATAGTGCCCGGCACGATGATGACGTCCGCCTGTCGCGGCGAGGCACGCGGCACACCCGCGCCGAAGCGGTCGAGGTCGTGTTTGACCGCGTACGTGTGCATCATCTCGATGCTGCAGCAGGCGATGCCGAACTGCAGCATGAACATCGACGACCCCCGGACCCAGTTCATGAACTTGTCGAACTTCGTGAGGATGAACGGCGACGAGCCGAACGCCTCCCGGAGTTTGGAGTTGAACCGGTTGTCTGCGCCCGCCAAGCGGGCGTCGCGGGTATCGGTCAGTACTTGTGAATCGTCTGTGACGAATGGCTGGTCGCTACTCATGATTGCCTCTCAGTCTTCCGACGGGTCGCACGCGGGCTTTTGACCCACTCGACCGCGCCGTTGCGCCACGCCCAGAGGAGACCGACGACGAGGATTCCGACGAAGACGAGCATCGGCGTCAACACCGCTCCGAGACTGACACCCTGCTCCAGTGCGGAGCGATAGATGACGGTCCACGGGAAGATGAGGACGGTTTCGATGTCGAAGACGACGAACAGCAGCGCAACCATGTAGTACTGGATGTTGAACTGGATGCGCGCGCTCCCCGTCGGAATCTCACCGCTCTCGTAGGTGGCACTTTTTCCTTGTTCCGGCACACTCGGGCGAAGCAACGACGACACCGCCATCATCCCAATCGGGATGCCGATGCCGACGACCGCCAGTGCGCCGATGGCTATCCATGGATTCATACCGGAGTTTCCAACGTCCGGCGCTTGGGTGTGCTACCCTATAAGCGTTGATTGTTGCCTTCTCGGGCGAAAACGACGCCGTCGAGTCTCCAGAAGACGATTCGGCCCGGAGCGACCGCCGACGCGTCGGTGTTATCCCTTTCGGCCCCTGTAACCGTCGAGTCCGAGTCGGTGGAGGTCGCGCGAAGCCTCGGCGACGCCGCCCTGGAGACCGTCGTGGTACTCGACCAGTCGTTCCACAAGCTTTTCGTGTGCGCGTGAGAGAATCTGTCCCGCCGAGAGCCCCGCGTTGAACGATTTTCCGGCGTCGACGGCGACTATCGGCGCGCCTGTGGGCATCCCGATGACCGAGTCAACGGACTTCTCTTGGACCGGGACGCCGATTACGGGTAAGGGGTAGGCGATGGACGCGGTCATGTTCGGCAGGTCCGCGGATTTCCCGCCCGCGCCGGCGATGATGACTTCGACGCCGCGCGCGGCGGCCGTCTCGCCGTAGGCGTACATCAACTCGGGCGTCCGGTGCGCGGAGACGACGTAGCTCTCGAAGCTAAAGCGCGCGTCGGGCGCGTCGTCGTAGTCGGTTTGCTCTTCGAAGCCCAACGTTTCGAGCGCTTCGTACGCGCCGGCCATCACGTCGAGGTCCGAGTCCGACCCCATGATGATGCCCACGTCGGGCGTCTCCGCGGCCGGTGTCTCCCGCTCGGCTTCCGTTTCCAACTGGTCGATGAGTTGCTGTATCTCGTCGGTCATTCTCCCCTCTCCGTGTCTGCTCCGAGTCTGTCGCTGCTGAAGGTCAGTTCGTCGGCGAGTCCGCGCGCCGTTTCGAGCAACTCGTCTGTCGTCGCGTCTCCCTCTCCGCCGTCGACGAGCGTCACGTGACCCATCTTCCGCAGCGGCCGGACCTCCCGCTTGCCGTACCAGTGCAGTCCCGCGCCCGCCGTCGACAGCGCGCGTTCGACGCCCTGCAGTTCGGCAGTCTGCGACTCGTCGACGTCGCCCAGGAGATTCGCGCTGACGGCGACGCCGCGGCGCTCGGTCGCACCCAGCGGCCACCCGAGCACCGACCGGGCGTGCTGTTCGAACTGCGAGGTCAGCGCGCCCTCGATGGTCCAGTGCCCGGAGTTGTGCGGCCGCGGGGCGATCTCGTTCACCGAAATCTCGCCGTCGGACTCGAACAGTTCGATACCGAAGACGCCGCGACCGTCGAGCAGCGAGAGGACGTCGCGGGCGACTTCCTCGGCCCGCTCTCTGACCTCGTCGGTCGTCCGCGCCGGCACCACCGTCTCGCGCAGAATCTCGTCCTCGTGGACGTTCTCGCCGGCGGGGAACGTTCGTAGCTCGTCGTCGCCGCGGACGGCGATAACGGAGAGTTCGCGCTCGAACTCGACGAACGACTCGGCCATCGCGGGCACACCGCCGAGCTCCGCCAGCGCGTCTTCGGCCTCGTCGACGGAGCGGACGGGGACGTTCCCGCGTCCGTCGTAGCCGCCGGTTCGCGCCTTCAGCATCACCGCGCCGAACGTCTCGACGGCGGCTTCTAACTCCGAAACGTCGTCGACGCGGCGGAACGGGGGTACCGGTACCCCGGCGTCTTCGAGGGTCTGCTTCTGGACGAGTTTGTCCTGAATCGTCCGCAGCGTCTCCGGCGAGGGGTGGACGGCGACGCCGTACTCGTCTCGGACCGATTCGAGCACGTCGGGGTCGGCCAGCTCTATCTCGAACGTCAGTACGTCGGCGCGTTCGGCGAGTTCGCGGACGCCTTCGGGGTCGTCGAACGAGCCGTCGACCTGTTCTGCGACGGCCGACGCCGGGCAGTCCGGCGTCGGGTCGAGGACGACGACGTCGACGCCGAGCGGCGCGGCCGCCTCCGCCAGCATCCGGCCGAGTTGGCCCCCACCGACGACGCCGATGGTCGGACCGGGAAGCGTGATTGTCACGGTCGCTCGGTTGTGGATATTACTGCATAAACGTTGCTCACCGGCTGTAGAAATAGACACGAACGTGGGTACCGACGCGCGGCGAAGAGGGAGCCGTTCGCACTCGCCGCGGACCCGTCACTCCTCGGGTATCGCCGACTCGTCGATGTAGACGACGATTTCGTCGCTCCAGAGGCGGAACAGATGTCTGTGTTCGGTGTACTCGGGGAGCTGACTCCGCACCTCCTCGGCTTCCCACTCGTAGGCGATGACGACCGGCGGGGGATTCTGCAACTCCGTGCGCTCCTCGCTCGGTTCGGTGCTCGTCACGTTCGCCCCGGCGCGTTCGAGATACCACGGCAGCGGGAGGCGACTGTGCCACGAGGGACCGCCCGGCGGCATCCGGTCGAGGCTCGACTCGTCTTCGACGTACAGCAGTTCCTCGTCTGTCGTCGGGTGGTAGCTGCCGTAGAACAGCACGTCGACGCCGTCGTTCGCCTCGGCGATTCGCTCGACTTTCTGCATCGTCGTCTTCAGGTCGTTCTCGGGCTGCGCCCACTGGAGCACCTCCTTGTCCTCCTGACTGGTGCTGTCCATGTAGGCGGCGTTCGCCCCGACGACGCCCGACAGCGCCGCGACGACGACGATCGCGGCCAGACCGATACTGACCGTGTCGCGGGTGGCGACGGACGCGCGGGTCTCGCGGTAGAGGTAGGCGATACCGACGCTCGCGGGGAACGCCAGCGGGACGACGACGTGGACGGCCGCCCAGGGCGCTTCGATGTCGGTGGCGATGGGGTAGCCGATGAGACTGGCGACGCCCCAGTAGAAGCCGAACGCGACGAGCCACCGGCGGCCCCGGCGTCCGCCGTCGCCGCTGTCGCCAGTCCGTGCGCCGTGACTGCCGTACCCGTCGACGGCGAGGCCGACGACGGCGAAGACGAGAGCGACGCCCGCGCCGTAGACGAGCGTCTCCGAGAGGCCGTAGAAGAACGGCAGGTACGGGTGGTCCTGGTGGCCGCCGTCGGCCCAACTGTCGTAGAACGACTCGGCGGCGCCTATCGTCGCCTCGTCGAGGACGTCGAGCAGCGCCGCCGGATTCCCGAGCGCCTGCCAGAGCTCCGGCCGCGGCGCGTAGAAGAACGCGACGACGGCGAGGAAGACGGCGAACGCCCCGAGGAGGTTGACCGCGAGGACGCCCGCGCCGTACTCGACCGTGTTCCACCGACTCGTCAGCCTCCGCTTGGCCCACGCCGGCCGCGAACGCAGATAGCCGGCGACGGAGTCGCCGCGAGCGGCGATGTCGACGAGGCGGTGGTCGAACACTAACGTCGCGGCCCCGAGATAACAGACGACGTACAGCAGCGCGTTCTCCTTCGTCGTGAACGCGAGCCCCATCGACGCACCCGCGAGGTAGAGATAGCGGAGTCTGCCGGTGTCGACGGCGCGGACGACGAAACCGAGCGCGAACACCGCGAACGCGGCGACGAGCGCGTCGTTTCGCATGAACCGCGAGTAGTAGACTAAGAGAGGATTGGCCGCGAGGACGAGCGCGAGGCCGACGACTTCGGTGTCGTCGAGGTGCTCGCGGAACAGCCACGCCGCCAGCGGAAAGAGACCACCGACGACGGCGACGACGAGACGCGCGGAGAAATCCGAGATACCGATGAGCGTGAACACCCAGTCGTTGACGACGGGCAGGAAGGGGCCGTGGATGATGGGGCGGTAGAAGAACTCGCCGTTCTCGTGGTAGCGCAGCGCCCAGTAGCCGACTCGGCCTTCGTCCCAATGCATGATTCGCGCGCCGAGGCCGACGACGCGTACGAGGAGGGCGAGGGCGGTGACGGCGAGGACTGCGTAGAGAGTCCGAGCGCCGGTCAGGAGCGGTTCCGGCGTCGCCGTCTCCGTCTCCGAACGGGTGACGGCGTTCGTCGGTGCCGACGCACCGACTCCGTCGTCGCTAGTCATACCTCGCTTCTCGCACACGGGGGATAACAACTCTTGTGTTCGCCGTGAACGCCGGCGTCTCGGTCACGTGTGCCGGCTCGTCGCGCCATCGGACTGTCTCCGCGGCATGCGGGCCGAGGTTGCCGCGGCCCTCGACCCGCCGCAATCGCGGCGGCTAACGGTAGCTCTTTGGGCCGGCCTCTCCACCTCACTCATATGGTCACACTCGGACTGGTGGCGGCGAGATTCAACTCGTCGGTTACCGAGGAGATGGAGGCGACCGCCCGCGACGCGGCCGAAACACGCGGCGCGACGGTCGCCGCGACGGTCCACGTGCCGGGCGCGTACGACGCCCCGCTGGCGGCGGACCGCCTCGCTCGCCGCGACGACATCGACGCCGTCGCCGTCGTCGGTGCGATCGTCACCGGCGACACCGACCACGACCGTGTCATCGCCGACGCGACGGCACAGGGGCTCACTCGGGTGAGCCTCGACCGCGACGTACCCGTCACCTTCGGCGTCAGCGGTCCGGGAATGAGCGGCGCTGAAGCGCGAGAACGCGTCGGCAAGGGAGCCGACGCCGTGGACGCCGCACTCGACCTACTGGAGGAACTTCCATGAGCTACGAATTCGACTTCTCCGAACGTGTTGGCCGTGTCGAACCGAGCGCGACGCTCGCCATCAGCAACCTCGCGGGCGAACTCGAAGCCGACGGCGTCGACGTCGTCGACCTCTCGGTCGGCGAACCCGACTTCCCGACGCCCGAGACCGTGATTCGCGCCGGACAGGAGGCGATGGAGTCGGGACACACCGGCTACACCTCCTCGAACGGTATCGCCGAACTCCGCGAGGTCATCGCCGAGAAACTCCGCGGCGACGGCATCGACGCGAACGCCGACGAGGTTATCGTCACCCCCGGCGGCAAGCAGGCGCTGTACGAAACGATACAAACCGTCGTCGACGACGGCGACGAGGTCGTCCTACTGGACCCGGCGTGGGTCTCCTACGAGGCGATGGTCAAACTCGCTGGCGGCAACCTCTCGCGCGTCGACCTCTCGCCCCACGAGTTCCAACTCGAACCGGCGCTCGACGAACTTTCGGACGCTGTCTCCGACGACACCGAACTCCTGGTCGTCAACTCGCCGAGCAACCCGACCGGTGCGGTGTACTCCGACGCGGCGCTCGAAGGCGTCCGCGACCTCGCGGTCGACCACGACTTCGCGGTCATCTCCGACGAGATTTACGAGCAGATTACCTACGGCGTCGAACACACGAGCCTCGCCGCGCTGGAGGGGATGGAAGACCGGACCATCACCATCAACGGGTTCTCGAAGGCGTACTCGATGACCGGGTGGCGACTCGGCTACCTCCACGCGCCTGAGGCGCTCGTCTCCGAGGCGGGGAAACTCCACAGCCACTCGGTCTCGTGCGCGGTGAACTTCGTCCAGCACGCGGGCGTCGAAGCCATCACGAACACCGACGCTGCGGTCGGCCAGATGGTGCAGGCGTTCGAGGAGCGCCGCGACATGCTCGTCGAGATGTTCGACGAGCGCGGCGTCGACGTTCCCACCCCCGACGGCGCGTTCTACATGATGATTCCCGTCGGCGGCGGCGAGCCGCGAGCGGACGACCAACAGTGGTGCGAGAACGCGATTCAGGAGGCTCACGTCGCTACCGTCCCCGGAAGCGCCTTCGGCGCACCCGGCTACGCCCGCATCTCCTACGCGGCGAGCAAGGAGCGCCTGCGGGAGGCCGTCGAGCGGTTGGACGACGGCGGGATGCTGTAGAGGTGCCCTCGAAGTAGACGTTTTTTGTGTCAGATGACTCATCAGGCGTGAGAGCTTTCGCTGCCGCGTTGCATACAGCGCGTGAATGCAGCCTGGGACTTCACCGAAGTAGAGCCCCGTCAAACCGCTCAGTACTGGTTAAAATTCATCACGGCAGTGCTCTTTCTCGCCACTGGCAGTCATAGCGTGTTCTGCCCCGACCTCTGCCGCTTATTCGACTGGTCGTTCCGTGACCCGAATCTCGACCCCACCATCTCCCCACAGTTCGACCGTAACCCCGTCAGTCTCGAACGTCACGGTCGTTCTCGACTGTGCATCGTGGCGAAAGAGGGAATTGAGGGCCTCAGGGTCGATGTCCTCGTAGAGGATGAAATCCGTCCGCAGGAGGTCTTCTCCCTTACAGTCCTCGATGGCATCGAGCACCGCCTCGGTCAACGAGCGGTCTTGATCGGGAGTGTACAACTTCCGCACCACGGTTGTTTGCTTGGGGTTGTCTTGCGTCACGTGTTACTCGCACCTCCACGACATTCCGGAGCCGAACTCGGAGAGGGACTCCTCTACCTGCTCGGGTTGCGAGTGACCGCGATATCGGACCATTTTGGTCCGTGCGTCGTAGTCAACGAGTCCGACGTTGGCTAGTTTGGGGAGTACAGCGTGGTGGAGTCGTATCGCAATCTGCGTTTGGTCTGCTTGGTCACGTCGGGCGAACACGGTCGCAATGTCATCAACTGAGGCGTGGTCTTCGGACGCGTTTCTGAAGTAGACGATGACGGAGTGACAGCGATAATCGGCGAGTGCCGATAGGAGAGCGTTTCTCCCTTGGTTCATAGTTAGCGAGTCGGGTTGCGGAGACACTGGTATACTTGACACTAAAGCGACTGCTCCGAGTGAGAGTTACTTTTGTCTATACAACCATCTTTTATAGTCACGGGTTCAGGCCTTCAGCGCAGTGAGGGTATTGCCGAGGATTCTGCGCGTCCCCCGCCGGAGCCGAGAGGCAACTGCCTGCTGTGAGATGCCGAGTTCGCCGCCGAGTTCTCCCATCGTCACCTTGCGTGGCGAGTTGAAGTAGCCGCGTTCGTACGCGAGAACCAACGCTTCCAGTTGCTCGTCGGTGAGTGCCGCCTCGGTCGCAGTCTCGATCGGCGTCAGGGCGTGGAGCGCCGTGAGCGTGATCGGAATACCCCGTTCACGACAGCAGCTTTGGAACTCGGCAATATCGCTTCGTTCGTCACCACGGACCTCGAACGTCCACTCCGTGTCCGTCCCTCTCGCTTCGATCAACGGGACCCCCGTTTCGGTCAGCGTACTGAGTACTCCCGCGTAGTCCGCAATCCACTCGGCGCGCAGGAGGTACTCGTCCTCGGCGGAATCAACCAGCTCGATGTTCCGCACTCCAGGATGGTCAGAAAACGCCGCAACGATGTCCTCCGAACGAGTTCCGCGGACCCAGAAGTAGGGGATCAGCACGTCGGTGCCCGGGACGATGCGTTCCAGCCGGACCGTAACGCCCGGTAGTTGCTCGAAGACGGTTCCAAGGGGGAACTGGTCGGACGGAACGGTGAAGGTTGCCTCGGTTGCCATCACGTAGTACGTATTCTTCCAGCGGAAAGGTTTCTCGGTCAAGTAACGTAGTTGAATCTGACGAGTCCGCAGAAACATTTAGTCAGCGTGAGATGTGTTACTACCTGTACGTTCGCAGAGCTACTGAACCGGTGGTTCGGTTTCTTGGGTGCGGAACAAGCAGAGTTGTCGTGCTGAGCTCACCCTCTATAGCAGCACGACATTCCTGTCTCGCTCTGAGACTTCAGTAGAGCCTTCTTCGAAAAGCCACTCCGACTCTCGCTACGCGTCAGCGACTTCTCCGGTCGGTGCCGACGCGCTGGCGTGTTTGTGGGCCAACAATCCGCCTACGCCTCCGAACACCAGCGGATACAGGAGTCCCAAAAAAACAGACGAAAGCCCGGCGGGCGACGCCGCAGTCTGCGCGTCCGCCGCGCCGACGGTGAAGACGAACGCACCGACGAGAAACAGCGGGAAGTAGCCCGCGACGACGCTCGCGCCTGCGTTTCGCGCACCCTTCTCACCGGGCGTGTCCGTCGTTCGGACGACGAGGAAGCCCGCGGCGGCGAGTAGCAGCGGCGGCGACAGATACAGCGCGTACAGCGGTCCACCGAGCGTCGCCAGAAGCGAGCGGTTCGTTAGCCCGCCGAGTCCGTTCGCCGCGTCGGCGATGGGGACGCTCGTGGCGACGAAATGCGCGTTGTAGAACAGCCATCCGGAGGTAATCCACGACGCCGGGTCGGCACCGAGAATCGTTCCGAGCGGCGCGGGGTCGGTCGTCTCGCCGGCGATTTCGACGGCCGCGACGGCACCGGCGCGACCGGAACTCGCAGCGGCCGTCAGAGCGTATCCGACCGCGTAGGCGACTGCGCCGACCAGCGCGGAGCGGCGCAACGGGAGGTGTGTTAAGGCCATTGCTTCGACGACAAACCCGACGAATATAGATGTTTCTGTCACACTGACACGAATGGCCGCCAAACCGGCGGTCAGCACTCTCACACTCTCGCTCCGCGGCGTACCTTTTTACCCGAAGCCGCAGACAGAGAGTGACAATGCGAGTCCGGGACCTGCCGCTTGCCGACGAGTTGGTCGACCACTACGAAGCGCAGGGTATCGACGAACTCTACCCGCCGCAAGCGGCGGCCGTCGAGGCGGGCGTCTGTAACGGCGGCGGCGTCGTCGCCGCGATTCCCACGGCATCGGGAAAGACGTTCATCGCCGAACTGGCGATGCTCACCGCCGACGGGCCCGGACTCTACGTCGTCCCGCTGCGGGCGCTGGCCCGCGAGAAGTACGAGGCGTTCGCCGAACTGCCCGGTATCGAGGCGGGCATCTCCACCGGCGACTTCGACTCGCCCGGCGAGGAACTCGCCGACTACGACGTCGTCGTCGCTACGAGCGAGAAAGTCGACTCCGCCATCCGAAACGGCGCGTCGTGGGTCGAACAGCTCGCCTGCGTCGTCGTCGACGAGGTCCACCTGCTCGGCGCGGAGGGCCGCGGTCCGACGCTCGAAGTGACCCTCGCAACGCTCCAACGCCGCGCGCCCGGCCTGCAGATCGTCGCGCTCTCGGCCACCGTCGCCAACCCCGAGGATATCGCCGATTGGCTGGACGCCGAACTCGTCCGGAACCGCTGGCGGCCAATCGACCTCCGGACGGGCGTCTACAGCGAGCAGCGAGTGAACTTCGACGACGGAACGAGCCTCTCCGTCGACTGCGATTCCGGCGAACTGCCGCCGAGCGCCGACGCCGACACCGAAGCCACCGCGGCGCTCGTCGCCCACGCCGTCGATAACGGCGGTCAGGCCCTGGCGTTCGTCCGGTCGCGCCGCGAGGCCGAATCGCTCGCGCGGCGACTCGCCCAGGACGGGCTCGGGTCGGCCTCCGGCGTCGCCGACGCCGTCCTCGACGCGGGCGCGACGGAGACGGGCGAGCGACTCGCCGACGCGCTCGAATCCGGCGTCGCGTTCCACCACGCGGGGTTGCGGAGCGACCACCGCGTCGCCGTCGAGAACGGCTTCCGGAGCCGCGAAATCTCGGTCATCTGCGCGACGCCGACGCTCGCCGCGGGGGTGAACGTCCCCGCCCGGCGCGTCGTCATCCGCGACCAGAAGCGCTACACGGGCTCGGAGATGGCGTGGCTGCCGGTGCTCGAAGTCCATCAGATGTGCGGCCGGGCGGGCCGCCCGCATCTGGACCCCTACGGCGAGGCGGTGCTCGTGGGCGACGAGAACACGCGCGAGGAACTCCAGACGCGGTACGTCGAGGCCGAGGCCGAGGCGGTGGAGTCGAAACTCGCCGACCGCGAGGCGCTGCGGACGCACGTTCTCTCCGTCGTCGCCTCCGAGTTCGCCGACTCCCGCGAGAGCATCCTCGACCTCCTGGGCGCGACCTTCTACGCCCACCAGACGCCCGACATGGACCTCTCGGACGTCGTCGACGCGGTCATCGCCGACCTCGTGTCGATGGAGATGATAACGGACGGCGAGACGCTGTCGGCGACGGAACTCGGCGCGCAGGTGTCGCGGCAGTATCTCTCGCCGGAGACCGGCGCGCGGATCGTCTCCGGCCTTCGCACCGCCGCCGAGATGGAGACGACGACTGAACTGACGGCGCTCGAAATCGTCTGCGACACGCCCGATATGCACGGGACGTACCTCGGCAACCGCGAGCGGGCGGCGATGTACCAGTACGCGACGAAACACGCCGCCGAGTTCACGACGAAGATGGGCGAAACCGAGAACTTCGAGCGGTGGCTGGAGGCGGTGAAGACCGCGCGAATCCTCCACGACTGGACCGAAGACGTGTCCGCCCGCGACATCGTCGACGCCTACCGCATCGGCCCCGGTGACCTCGAATCGCGTGTCGAACGCGCCGAGTGGCTGCTCGGCGGCGCGGACGCGCTCGCCGGCGTCGTCGGTGTCTCGATGCCCGAACTCTCCTCGGTGCGGGCGCGGTTGTAGGCGAGAGCGAGCCGATTTCCGGACGCTCGGACTGGTTCTTCTCTACTCGCTTCCTCACTCTCCCTGCGAACGGTCGTCTCGCTCGTACGCACCCGCGTTCCGCAACTCGCCCGCCCGCCGAAGTACTTCGGGCGTTCGACACACTCCGGGTTCCCCCGTCGCCTGCGGCACCGCGCAGTTGTTGCAGCTCTCGCAGACGACGCGCGCTTCGGGCGACGCCTCCAGCAACCGCGCGGGCAACTCGGGTTCGGCGTAGAACGGCCGTGCCAGTCCGACCATATCGCAGTCGCGGCCCAGCAGGCGGTCGATCTCCTCCCGTCTGCGAATTCCGCCCTCCGCGAGCACCGGCGCGTCCACCCGCTCGCGAACCCTCCGACAGAGGGCGGCGTTCCACACCGGTTCGAAGTCGTACGCGAGCGACTCCACCCAGTTGGCGAGTGCGACGAGCGCCGCCCGGGAACGGTTCCCGAACGCCTCGGCGTATCCGTCCCGATACCGCTCGTCGCGCCACGCTCGCGTCGGAAACTCGCCGCGGACGATGCTCATGTCCCAGAACACCGATGCGTTCACTGGAACGAGCGCGTCGTAGCCGATGGCGTCGAGTCGCTCGCAGATTCCCACGGCGTCGGTGGTTGAGAGGCGACGCCGTCTCCGTGAGTCGCGCGAGCGGAGGCTCGCCAGCGGTGGCTGGCGGTGGACGAACGGCGGCGCTTCCGTCTCGGCCGGTACCTTCGTCATGAGGGGGACGTCGCCCGCCCTCTCGCGAATCTCGTCGTGGACGAGTTCGAGAAAGCGCACTCCGTCGCGGAACTCGTCGGTTCGGCGATTGTAGAACGGCGAGAGGAACTGCTGGACGATACCCATGTTCGCTCCGGCGAGGTGAATCGCGTCGTAGCCGGCGTCGACGGCGTACGCCGCCGACCGGCCGAAGTCGGCCGCCAACTCGTACGCTTCGTCGGTCGTCAGCACGTGCGCGTCGTAGTTGAGAAAGCCAAGCGTATCCAGCAGCCGAAGCGGCCACGGCGGCCGTGAGACGGCGAGCTGTTGCAGGTCCGGATTCGCGCGACGGTAGCCCGCGTGCCACGTCTCCATACTCCGCAGGCCGCCGTGTTCCAGTTGGATAGCGATGGTGCCGCCGTGAGCGTGAATCGCGTCGGTGAGCTTCGAAAGGTTAGCGACGAAGTCCGGGTCGTGGACGCGCGTCATCCCCGGCGCGGCGCAGCCGCCCTCGCCGCGGACGACGGTCGCGCCCTGACAGACGAGGCCGGCACCCGACGCCGCGGCGGGTTCGAGGTCGGAGACGAGCGTCTCGACGGCGTCGTCGCCGTTACCGGCGCACTCCAGAAGCGGCGCTCGATAGAGCCGATTCGGAACGGTCAGGCCGCCCAGTTCGAGCGGGTCTTCCAGGCGCGGCATCTCTCTGTCTCACCCACTGGGGGAGGCGACAAAACGCTGTGGTCGACGCAGGCTCTCGTGCGGAGTCGATGCTCGCCGAACGCGTGTGTCCCCGCTGTTCGCTCACACCGCCGCGTTCGTCTCGGCGTCGTTGAAAACGGAGAGCGAGACGCCCGAGTCGACGCTGGATGCGCGAGGCGTCGAGCACCGCCGGCGGTTCGTCGGCTTCGACCGCCATCGCGGCGGCGACGCCGCCGGGCGTGCCCCCGAGGACGACCACGTCTACAGAATCGACTGTCGGCATGGGGACGACGTCGACGGGGAGGGAAAGAAGGTCGGGGTCGGCGATTCCCGACTAACTCGACGCGGCGCGTTGACGCCTACTCGGACTCCGCCGCCGGGTCGTGCCGCTCGTACCACTCCAGAATCTGCTCGAGGCGGTGGATGGCGCGGTCCGGGTCGCCGACGTTGTGGTGTTCGCCCGGATAGAGGACGAACTTCGCGTCGACGCCCTGCTTCTTCGCGCTGACGTACAACTGCTCGGACTGCGACGGCGGACAGCGCCAGTCCTCCTCGCCCGCCATCACGAGCAGCGGCGTCGAGAGGTTGCCGATATCGAGGATGCTGGAGGAGGCGTCGAGCGCCTCGCCTTCCTTCCACGGGACGCCGTACTCGTTTTCGGTCCAGATGTGGCTGTCGTCGGTGCCGTACGCCGACCGGAGGTCGTAGAGGCCGTGTTCGGGCGCGGCGGCGGTCAGGAGGTCAGTCTGCGTCACGAGAAAGCCCTGGGCGATGCCGCCGTAGGAGAAGCCGTGGCCGAAGACGCGGTCAGGGTCGGCGTAGCCGCGGTCGACCATCTCCTCGATGCCGGCGGCGATGTCCTCGACTTCGACGGTGCCCCAGCGCCCGCGGAGCGTCTCGGCGAACTGCCGGCCGTACGACGACCCGCCGCGGTAGTTCGGCCGGAAGACGACGTAGCCGCGGGAGGTGAACACCGAGTGCGCGAAGCGGAACTCCGGTTCGTCGTAGGAGATGGGGCCGCCGTGGATGGCGACGACCAGCGGATGTTCGTCCGGACTCTCGAAGTCGAACTCGGGCGGCGCGTAGACGATTCCCTCGACGTCCCATCCGCCGGGAGCCTCCGTCTCCCGAGCGTCCGAGCGTCGCTCGGACACATCCGATTCGTACGTCACGCGCCGCACCTGCGGCATCTCGTACTCGTCGGTGAACTCGCCGTTGACGCGCGAGAGCCGCGCGAACGACTCCGGTTCGCTTTCCGCACCGAGATCTGCGATATCCAGAGCGAACAGGTCTTGACCCTCGCTCGGATGCGAGAGGAGGAACCCCGCGGCGTCGCCCCCGAGGTCGAACCCTTTCACCGCCCGGTCGTCGCCCTGCGCCGCGAACACGCGCTCGACGGTTCCGTCGACGCCGACGCGAACTGGCCGCGTCTTCCCCTCGTCGCCGACGAGGACGTACAGCGTCTCGTCGTCGGCCCACTGCGGCGTCGCGCCGCGGGCCAGCGTTCGGTCGAAGTCGGCCGTCTGCGACGCGTACTCCCCGCCGTCGTGGACGAACAACTGGGTCGGGACGTACCAGTTCTCGGGGTCGCTGCCGACGAACGCGATGGATTCGCCGCCGGGCGACCACGTCGGCGCGTTGGCGGCGAGGTCCGAATCGGTCCACCGTTCGAGGCCGCTTCCGTCGGGGTCGACGGTGTACACGTCCCGGACCATCGTGTCGTCGGGACTGTCGAGGCGACAGGAGGTGAACGCGATTCGGTCCGTCGACCCCCACGCGGGGTTCATCCCCGACAGCGGTTCGAACGCGCCGCCGCCGTAGGCGTCGTCCAGTCGCTCGGAGTCACCCGACTCGACGTCGACGACGAACAGGTACGTCGTCACCGAGTCGAGATAGCCGACGCCGTCGGCTTTGTGCTGGAGACGTTCGGTCTCGATGGGCCCGCCGTCGCGCCGGTCGTCGAGGTACTTTCGTTCCTCCTCGGTGGGATCGCGCGCGGAGACGACGAGTCGGTCGCCGTCGGGCGACCAATCGAACTCGCGGACGCCCTCGTCGAAGTCGGTCACCTGCCGGGCGTCGCCGCCGAGCGAGAGGTCGAACAGCCACACTTGGGATTTGGGCTCGTCGTCGCCGCCGTGACCGTTGGACCCGTCGCCCTCGTCGGCTTCGTCTTCCTCGTCCTCCTTCTGCTGCCAACCGATGCGGCGCTCGGTGTCCTTTTCGCGCGCGGCGACGAAGGCGAGTCGGTCGCCGTCGGGGCTCCACGTCGGCTGACTGCCGCCGGGGAGACGGGTCAGGCGGTGCGGGTCCCGACTGCCGTCGGTCGGAGCGACGAACAGCGAGGTCAGTCGTTTCTCCTCGCTTTGGTCGGATTCGGCGGTGACGAAGGCGACGCGCTCGCCGTCCGGCGAGACGTCGAACACCGTCGAAATCTGGGTGAAATCGTAGAAGGATTCGAGCGGGATCGGCTCACTCATCGGTCGTATCTTGCCGGGCCCCCCGAAATACGTTGGGCAATCGGCACTTCGCGTACGACGAGCCTCTGAGGAGGTATTCGAGATGGTATCTAAAAAGGTGTCCAGAAAGATTTGTAGATAGATTTGTAGAAATCTACCTAGATATACGGCCCCCGATACCTCTCGTCCGTCTCGTCCGACGGTTCGACGGTCGAATCACTTCGAACCGCTCATACTGATTGCCCCGAACCAGCGACTATGGACGATGCCGACGTCGAGGAGTTGGCCGCGGTGGCCGAGCGGGCGGTACGCGCCGCCGGGGAGTTTCTCCGCGACGAGTTCCGAGACGGGACCGTCGAGGGCGAGTACGGTGTCGACGACGTGAAGGCGGCCGCCGACCGCGCCGCCGAGGAGCGAGTCGTCTCCGTAATCCGCGATTCGTTCCCCGACCACGCCCTCCACGCCGAGGAGACCGGGCGTTCCGGGTCGGGCCGCTACGAGTGGGTCGTCGACCCGTTGGACGGGACGAACAACTTCGCCGCCGGACTGCCGATGTTCGCCTCCGCCGTCGCCGTCGTCGACGACGGGGTGCCCGTCGTCTCGGCGATCTACGAACCGCTGCCCGAGTCGCTGTATCTCGCCCGTCGAGGGCGGGGCGCGACGGTGAACGGCGAGCCGATTCACTCCGTGAGAAGCGACCTGCCGCTCGAACACGGCACCGTCTCGTTCGTCCTCGGACTCCCGGCGGTCCGCGACGCCGACCGGCGCGAGAAGGGAAGAGAGATGGTCGACGCCCTCGACGGCGTCTGCAAGCGGGTGCTGGAGACGTGGTCGCCCTGCGTCGACTGGGGTCTGCTGGCGACGGGGCGAATCGAGGGACTCGTCTCGTTCTATCCGGACGTGTACGAACAGCACGCGGGGTCGCTGCTGGCGGCCGAAGCGGGCGTCGAGTCGGTCGAATCCGAGGGCACGTACGTCGCGGCGGGCGACCGGGCGACGCTCGAAGCGCTCGTCGGGGCGCTCCCGGCGGCGGTGCGACCGAAACTGGAGTAACGAACGCGGAGATCGCCCGCCTTTTGACCGACGGCTGCGTATTACCGACGTATGGTTCGCTCCCGGACGCTGACCGCGCTCCTCGGACTCGTCGGCAGTCTCCTCATCAGCGCGCTGTTGTGGTGGTACTTCGACAGTTTCGTCTTCTTTCTGTTCCTGCCGTTCGTCCCGTTTCTGTTCCGCGGGACGACGGCCGCGAGAACGACCCGGCGGTGTCCGACCTGTGGCTTTCGAACGGAGGACGAAAACTACGAGTACTGCCCCCGCGACGGAACGAGACTCGAATAGCGACGCCAACCGGGTGGAGAAGAGACTGCGGGCGGCGACTCAGCCGCGGACTCGACGGTGCAAGAGGACCGCCGCACCGACGACCGGCAGCCCGAAGACGACCAGATACGGCGCGGCGTACGCGAGGCCGACGACGAGCGCTCGGAGCGTGACGCCGACGCCGCTGACGGATTCGAGAAACGCCGCCAGCACGCCGGTGTCGTACCACTCGGCGCGGTCGTAGAGGCCCTCGGGTCGCGGTTCTTCGACGGAAATCGTGAGCGTGGAGTACGCCACCCGCTGTTCGAGCGACTGGAGTCGGCCTTCGAGTCGCTCGATTTCGGACTGCACGTCCGACAGCTCGCGCTGGACGGCCAGCACGTCTCGCGTCTCGTTGGCCTGTTGGTACAGCTCACGCAACCGGTCGCGCTCGGCGCGGAGGTTCTCCAGTCGGGCCTCGAGATCGACGATCTGGTCGGTCACGTCCTCCGTCTTCGTCTCCTCGAACTGCACCTCTCCCTCACTCTTGGCGGCGTCGAGCATCGAGGTGTAGTTCTCCTGCGGGACGCGCAGGACGATGCGGCCCTGTGACCACGTCTCGTTACCCTCGCCGCGGTTCGAAACGCTCGTGTCGCTGACGTAGCCGCCGCGCGCTTCGACGGCCTCGGTCAGGTTGTCGCGGGCGCGCTCGAAGTCGTCGACCTGCATCCGCAGCTCGCCGATGCGGATCAGTTCGCGCCGCTGTGAGAACTGTGCGCTACTGTCGACGTTCGCCGTCTCGCCTTCGGCGGCCGCGTCGGTCGCCGAACCGCCGGAGCCCCCGTTGGTGGACAGGTCCGTACTCTGTCCGGCGAAGTATCCGCCATCCTCGCTTCCGCCGTTACCGCTGCCGGCACAGCCCGCCGTCACCAACAGGAGGGCGACCGCCAGCGTCGCAACCGTTCGTGAACTGATACGCATGCCGAACAGATATAAGCAAGATTAAAAGAAACTTCCCAAGGGACAAACAGGTATTTGACCTATCGTGGCCGTCGGAGTCAGCGTTTGACGCCGACTCGACCGACCCGTCAGTCAGGCTGACGTGTTAGCGCGGATGGCTATATCGGTCTATAGAGCAGTAATTATTTCAATGTAACCAGTGGCCGATATTTTTATCCCGGTAGCAGACCTCGAGGAGAGCGATGAGACGAGAGCGCGTGAGCGGCGAATATTCTTCTTGCAGCGGGGGTGTGCGGATCGAACTGTCGATGCGAACCGGTCGAATACGGCTCCGTCGGCAGACGCCGTTCGGCACCTACACCGAGGACGTCGAGCGATGACCGAGCGGGCCCCGAGGCTCGACGCCGTCGGGCACACGGTTCGAGATGGCCGTCAGGTCGTTCGTAAAGAGCGCCGTCGGACCGTCGACGAGCGCGAGGCGTTCCGCGCGTTCGGCGATCAACTGGCACAGATACAACCGGCGAGCGCCGGTCGCGCGGTTCCGGCGACGGTCAGAGGCACCAGCGTCGGCGAGGGCGGACCGAACGCGACGCGGCGCGTTCTGAACGCGTACCAGCAGACGGTGATGGCGGTCCCGCACTACGAGAGCGAGTACGGCGACACCGTCGGGCGAAGCATCGTCGAGGAGTTCGGCACCGGCGTCGGCGGTGCGTTGGTCTCCGCGGACGGACTGACGCCGGAACTACAGCGCGTCGTCGCCGAGGCGGCGAAGGAGGCGGCGGCCGACCGCGAGTCGTTCGTCGCCCTGCTCGACGAGGAGGCGGACTCGTTGACGACGGTGCTCGACGGTATCGACACCGTCACCGAGCGACTCCGTTCGCTCGACGACCGACCACTCCCCGAGCGGTCGTTCGACGACCTCTGCGACCTCAGAGCGCGGGTTTCGGCGCTCGAACGACGAGTGGAGTCTCTTCACGCCGAGCGCCAGGCGAGGATCCGAAGTCACCGCCAGCGACTCGGTATCACCGACGTCGACCTGCCGACGTTTCTCTACCAGGACCGACCGTACACGTATCCGGCGCTGTCGTCGGCGGCGACGCTCCTGGAGACGGTCGAGCGCGCCCGCCGCCGCGTCGAGCGCCAGTTGAGCGCGACGGCCTGACCGCTCCGGATACCGGGATTTATACTCGCTCCGTCGAAACGACCGGCGATGAGCGGCTTCCGGTCGACGGCAACGTCGGCGAGACGGCGACGAGACGGCGGAGTCGAGCGGGTGAAACGCGAACCGTGCCGTCCGTGCAACGAGGTACGTCGCCGATGATGCGACTGCATCCCCGCGTCCGACTGCTGTGGTCGCTGCGGGCGGTCGTCGTCGCCGCCGTCGTCGCCGCGCTCGCCGCCGCGCTCGATCGCTTCGTCTTCGAGCAGGGTCTCTGGCTTTCGGTCGCGGTGTTTCTTCTCGTACTCCTGTTCGGCGTCGCCGTCGCTATCCTCCGGTATCGCTACTGGCGGTACGAGGTCCGCGAGGATTCGCTGTATCTGGAGCGCGGGGTGTTCACCCGCGTCCGAACGGTGGTTCCGTTCGTCCGCATCCAGCACGTCGACTCCTCGCGGTCGCCCGTCGAGCGACTCGCCGGACTGTCGACGACCGTCGTCTACACCGCCGGCTCGCGCGGCGCGGACGTCACTATCCCCGGCCTCTCGGCGTCGGGCTCGGACGACCTCCAAGAGCGCATCAAGCGACTGGCCATCCGCGCCGAGGGTGACGACGCGGTATGAAGCTCTCGCCGCTGTCGATACCGTACCGCGTCGCCCAGAAGGCCGGGAGCCTCTTGTTCTCGCTGGTCATCCTCCTGCTGACGGGCGCGACGGGACTTCAACAGGTGTTCGGCGCGGGGGGCCTCCTCGTCGCGCTCGGTCTGCTCTCGGCGGTCGTCTTCGCGCTCGTCGGCTACGAGGTGGCGTACTACAGGCGCTACGAGTACGAACTCACCGTCGACACGTTCGACATCCGGTCGGGGGTGTTCTCCCGACGGACCCGCGAGATTCCGCTCGCCCGGATTCAGAACGTCGACATCCGCCGAAACGTCTTTCAGCGGTTTCTCGACATCGCGGCGGTCGACTTCGAGACCGCGGGCGGCAGCGAGACGGAGGCGGCGATTCGGTACGTCAGTTTCGCGGAGGCCAAGCGCCTCCAGCGCGATATCGGCCGCCGGAAGCGGGGCGAGACCGGCGACGCCGACGAGTCGCTGACCGACGAGACCGACCTGCTGTTCGCGCTCTCGGACCGCGAACTGGCGCTGATCGGCCTGCTCTCGTTCGACCTCCGGGTTCCGGGTATCGTCGCGTTCGTCGCCTCCAGCTCGGTGCCGATTCTCTCCTCGTTGCTCCCGTCGCTGCCGGAACTCACCGTTCTCGCCGTCGGCGGACTGCTGTTGGCTCTCGGCATCCTGCTGTTCTCGTGGGTCGTCGGCGTCGTCGTCGCGGTGTTGAACTACTACGGCTTTCGGCTCTCGCGGACGAGCGACGAGCTCCGGTACGAACGCGGTCTCGTCCAGCGCTACGACGGGTCGATTCCGTTCGACAAGGTGCAGACGCTCACCGTCGAGGACAACCCCCTGAAGCGGCGGTTCGGCTACGCGACGCTCGTCATCGAGACGGCCGGCTACGCGCCGGGACAGGGCGGCAGTTACGGTTCGGAGGCGGCGGTGCCTCTGGCGCGCGTCGACCGAGTGCTGGCGCTGGCCCGTGACATCGACGAGTTCGGCGAGTTCGACTTTCGGCGACCCCCGAAACGCATCCGCCGGCGCTACGTCGGCCGGTATCTCATCGCCCTCGGAATCGTCCTCGCCGTCCTCTACGGCGTAAACTCCGCGCTCGGCGGAAACTACCCGTGGTACGCGCCCGCCGTCGTCCTGCCCCTGATTCCGGTCGCCGCCCACTACAAGTGGAAACACCGCGGCTACTGGCTGGACGACCGCCACGTCGTCACGCGAAACGGCTTCTGGAACCGGCAGACGCGAGTCGTCCCCTACCACCGCGTCCAGACGATACTCGACACGCGGACCGTCTTCCAGCGCCGCTGGCGCGTCGCCACCGTCACCGTCGACACCGCAGGGTCGCGGTCGCTCGCCGCCCGCGACGCGGCCGCCGTCGACATCGACCGGGAGGAGGCGACTCGGCTCCGTTCGACGCTCGAAAACCGGCTCCAAGAGGCGCTCGCGGCGCGACGACGCCGGGCGAGAGAGAACGAGTCGGTCGGAGTCGGCCCCGACGACGTCGGTCCGTCCGACGGGAACGCGTCAGACCGCTCCGCCGAGGCGGGCCGGTCCGAGGAGGCGGACGCTTCGGGCGAATCGTAGACGACGGTGGGGATACCTCAGCCCTCGGTCGTGTCGTACTGTCTCTACTCACACAGGTTTGTGAATAAAACACTCTTCTCAAACAGAAGGTACTTGTATCCATATAGAGGATGGAAGATATGAATCGTCGCGGGCTCCTCGCCGGTACGGCAGCGGGAACAACGGCGCTGCTGGGCGTCGGTGCGCTCGGCCTCCGATTGGACGACCCGGACGACCCGGCCGAGACCGGTGAGTTCGAACGCCGTCGCCCCAAAGACGACGAACACGCCGCCGAACGGCCGTCGGTGACGTTCGAACCGCAGGAGACCCGGGTCCGCGTCACCGGCGCGCTCGTCGTCGGGTCGGACTCCTGTCTCCGCGCCTCGCTGGCGTCGGCGACGTACGACGCCGACGACCGGAGGCTGGAAGTCGTCGTCGCCGCCGAACGCGACGAGAGTCTCGACGGCTGTGCGGGTGACGCGACGGCGTCGAACGACACCGCCGCCACCGGCGACACCGACGGCGAGAACGACTCGTTCTCGGCGAACTGGTCGGCGAACGACTCGAGCCCGCAGTCGGTCCCCGAACACCTGACCGTCGACGGCTACGACGCCGTCTTCGACTTCGAGGGCGAACTGCCCGCCGTCGTCGTCGTCACCGAACGCGACGAGGTGTACGGCGAGCGGACGACTCGCGTCGAGTGGGCGCTCGGCTGAGCGAGTCGTTCCCCGTTACGAGTCGCGCGCCTCGTCGATGACTTCGCTGAAGCGGCGCGCCTGCTCGGTGATGGCCTCGAAGTCGCCCTCGGCGACGGCGTCGCCGTCGACGAGCGCCGACCCCGCGCCGACGACCATCGCACCCGCGTCGATGAACTCCGCGGCGTTGTCGACGTCGACGCCGCCGGTCGGCATCATCGGAATCTGGCCGAGCGGCCCCTTCATGCTCTTGAGGTGACCCGGGCCGAGCGTCGACGCCGGGAACACCTTCACGAAGTCCGAGCCGGCCTCCATCGCCCGCACCGCTTCGGTGGGCGTCATGATACCCGGCGCGACGACGGCGTTGTAGCGGTTGCACGTCTCGACGACTGTCGGTTCGAAGTTCGGGCCGACGACGAACTCCGCGCCCGCGAGAAGGGCGTTTCTGGCCGTCGCGCCGTCGAGGACGGTGCCCGCGCCGACGATGACTTCGTCGCCGAACGCGCCCGAGACGTCTCGGATCATCTCCATCGCGCCGGGGTTGTCGGCGGTGATCTCGATGGCCGAGACGCCGCCTCGTTCGAGCGCCTCCGCGGTTTCGATGAGCGAGTCGGCGTCCGCGCCGCGCATGACCGCGACGACGCCGCTGTCGACGATGCGTTCGAGATTTCGCTGTCGGTCGCTGGAACTCATTCATGCGCTACTGCGCCGACGCGAGTAATAAAAACCGGCCACTGCATCGTGGGTGGCGGCGACGCTCGGCAGGTGAAAATGAAAGAACGGGAGGCGGTCGACGCTCAGTTCTCGGCCGCGATCAGTTCCGCCGGGGCACCGACTACGGAGGCGTTCGAGGCGTTACCGGAGTCGTTGCCGGAGCCGCCCGAATTGCCGCCGGAGGACTGCTCCTGTATCCACTGGTCGTACTCCTCTTGGGAGACGACTTCGACCTCGAAGTACATCTGCGAGTGGGCGACGCCACAGAACTCAGCGCAGTAGCCCTGATACATCCCCGTCTCGGTCGGGACCGTCTTGACGGTCTGGTTCTGTTCGGGGAACGCGTCCATCTTCAGGCCCATCGCGGGGACGTGGAACGCGTGTATCACGTCTCTGGAGGTGACCTCGAAGTAGACGTCCTGGTCGACCGGTACTTTCACCGGTTCACTCCCGGAGATGGTGACGTTCTCCTCGGGGTAGGTGAACTCCCAGCCCCACTGGAACGCCTCGGCGTGGACGAGCACGCTGTCTCCCTCGCCGGGTGCCTGCGAACCGGGTTGTTCGGCGTACGTAACGTCGGGGTTCGCAAGCACGCCGTAGGAGGCGACGCCGACGAACAGCAGGATGATGGCCGTCGCGACGGTCCACGTGATCTCGAGCCGACGGTTCTCTTTGGTCGGTTTCGGGTCGTCGTTGTTGCGGAACTTGATGACTGTGTAGATGAGGATGACTTCGACCAGAAGCGTGATCGGAATCCCCAGATACAGCAGTTTCCCGTTGAGCTCGTTGATGAGCCCCGCAGTCGTCGAGGGCTGTGCCGCCGCCGGAGCAGCGACGAGCGCCAGCGCCACTGCGGAGAACAGCGAGACGAGTGCGATGCGCGTACGCTTCATTGCTACTGCGGAGTTAGGAAAGCCGACGTAAATAGCTGCTGACTCCCTGTTCGCCCGACGGGGCGTCCCTCAAAGGACGGATTTCCGGATTCGACGTTCGGACCACGCGTTCGGCCTCGGTGCTCCGCGAGACACCCTCTCGTAGCCCCGCAAAGCGCGGTGCCTAAGTACCGGGCTTTCTAACCTCCGGCAGTGACATAAACGTGGAATCGACAGACACTCCCGACCGGTTCCCGGCCCTCCTCGCCGCCACCGCGATGGGCGTCTATCTCCTCCTCGCCGTCGGCGCGACGACGACGCTCACCGACGCGGCGACGGCGTGCGCCGCGTGGCCCGCCTGCGGCGACGGCCTCTCCTTGCCGTCGTCGGCGATGGGCTACGTCGCCCTCGGTCATCGCCTCGTCGCGCTCGTCGTCGGCGTGCTCGCCGTCGCCACCGGCGTTCTCGCGTGGCGGCGCGGCGAGTCGACGCGCATCAAAGCGGCGCTCGGACTCTCGTTGCTCCTGTACCCCGTTCAGGCGGCTATCGGCGCGTTCGTCGCCACGAACGGCACGACGGCGACGCTATCGGCGCTGCACCTCGTCGTCGGCATGACCATCTTCGGCGGGCTGGTCGCCGCCCTCGCGTGGACGCTCGAAGCGACGACCGGCGACCCCGACGACCGACCCGACCGGCGGCCCGAGCGGGACCTCCCGCCCGCCGGCGACCGGCGGCCCGAGATACCCGAGTCGACGTTCGCCCGCGCGAAGGCGACGGCGAACGCCTACTTCCGACTGATGAAGCCGCGGCTGATGTGGCTGCTCTGTCTCGTCGCCGGTGCCGCGATGGCGCTGGCGGGCGGTCCCGGCCTCAACCCGATAACCGTCGCCGCGACGCTCGGCGGCGGCGCGCTCTCTATCGGCGCTTCCGGGACGTTCAACCACGTGCTCGAACGCGATATCGACCGCCGGATGAACCGCACGAACGACCGGCCGCTCGTGACCGACCTCGTCCCGGTCCGCAACGCCGTGGCGTGGGGCGTGTTCCTCTCTGTCGTCTCGCTGGCGCTGTTCGCGTCGGTGAACCTCCTGGCGGCGGCGCTCGGCCTCGCGGCCATCCTCTTCTACAGCGTCGTCTACACGCTCGTCCTCAAGCCGAACACGGTGCAGAACACCGTCATCGGCGGCGCGGCGGGAGCGCTCCCGGCGCTCATCGGGTGGGTCGCCGTCACCGGCGAGATCGGCCTCGGCGGACTCGTCCTCGCCGGCGTCATCTTCCTGTGGACACCAGCACACTTCTACAACCTCGCGCTGGCATACAAGGACGACTACGAGCGCGGCGGCTTCCCGATGATGCCCGTCGTTCGCGGCGAGACCGTCACTCGAAAACACATCCTCTGGTACCTCGGCGCGACGCTCGTCGCCGCCGCGGCGCTCGCGGCGGCGGACACGCTCGGGTGGCTCTACGTCCTCACCGGCGTCGTCTTCGGCGGCGCGTTCCTCTGGATGGTCGTCCGCCTCCACTACGAACAGTCGGAGTCGGCGGCGTTCCGAGCGTTCCACGCCTCGAACGCCTACCTCGGCGCGCTGCTCCTGGCCGTCGTCGTCGACGCGATGGCTGTCTGACCCGACTGACTCATGAGTACTCTCGCTCGTTCACTCCCCCGACCCTCGCACGACACGCTCCTCTACGCCGGCATCCTGTTCAACGTCGAACTCGCCGCGCTCCTCGCGTACGGGCTGTTGACGCCCGGCACGTTGACCCCCGCTCGGTACACGATATACGGGTTGCTCTGGATAAACGCGGGCGTCCTCGCGGTGACGAAGACGTCCGTCGCGCCCGCACCGACTCGGACGAAGCGCCGTGCGGCCGTCGTCGCCGTCGCCTACTTCGCGGCGCTGGTCGTCGCCGGCGGTCTCGTGACGCTCGCAGCGCCGCACGGCGGCGCGGGCTTCCGAATCGGCTGGCTCCCGCCGGGGTGGGGACCGGCGCTCATCTACGGCGGCGAGACGCTCAACGTAGTTCTGATGCCCGGCCGCGTCGTCGGCTACGTCGCGCTGGCGTACCTCGTCTACGCGACGGTCGTCGACGCCGCGGGCGCGGCCGTCTCGGGCATCTTGGGCCTGCTCTCCTGCGTCTCCTGCTCGTGGCCGATTCTCGCTTCGCTGGCGACGGCGGTTTTGGGTAGCGGGTCGGCGCTGGCCGCGTCGGCGACGGCGCTGTCGTACGACCTCTCGACGGTCGTGTTTCTCGCCACCGTCGCGTTGCTGTACTGGCGACCGTTCGGCCGCTGAGCGGACCGAATCAGCGACCGACGCCCGCGCTCGAGTGAGATTTAACCCGCCGGCTCCCTAACGGTCGTTCATGACCGATGTCGAAATCGAGTACTGCGTCCCGTGCGGCTACCTCGACCGAGCAGAACAGATACAGCACCAGTTACTGGAGGCGTTCGGACAGGAACTCGACTCGGTGGCGCTCGTCACCGGCGACCACGGCGTGCTCCGCGTCACCGCCGACGAGGAGGTCGTCTTCGACAAGGACGAGGGCGACGAGTACGACGTCGACGCCATCGCCGAAGGCGTTCGAGCGCACCTCGGCGAGGCCTGAGCCGCTATCTGGGGCGCTGGCTCCCTTCGTCTGCTCGAACTACGCTCGCAGTCGCGCCGGAACGAACGGGAAGTCGCCGTCTCCGTCCTCGTCGTCGGCCAACTCGTCGTCTACTCGGCGGACACGCCGCCTCCGGCAGGTCGTCGGAGCAGGCGGCCGCGTAGCCGTCGGCGATGGCGTCGTAGGCGCGACGAATCGCACCGCGTTCGGTCGTCGGGTCGCTCACGTCTACCGTCGTCGACGACGGGGACGGAAAGTCACTCGGCGTCGCAGCGGACGCTGCTCGTCCGCACTGTCGCCTCCGTGTCCGCGGGCGCCGTCGGCTCAGTGCCCCCAGATACCGCCGCTCTCGTCGTAGCGCGCGTTCAGAATTCGGTCGTGTTGCTCGTCGGTGAGGCTCACCTCGACAGCCCCCATGTTCTCTTCTAACTGCTCTTCGGTCCGAGCGCCGACGATTGGGACGCAGGTGAACTGCTCTATCTGCATTAGCCACCGGAGCGCGACCTGCGCGGGCGAGGCGTCGACTTCGCCGGCGACCGACTCGATGGCGTCGAGCACCTTCCACCCGCGCTCGGAGACGTAGTAGTTGCCGAAGCGCTCGTCGATGTTCGCGCGCGACCCGTCGGGCCCTTTCACGGCCTGCGGGTCGTCCTCGTCGGCGCGTTCGTACTTCCCGGTGAGAAAGCCGCCCGCCAGCGGCGAGTACGGACAGACCGCGAGGCCTTGGTCGGCGCACACGTCGAGGTACTCTTTCACGTCCTCGTAGTAGCCCGCGTGAAACAGCGGCTGGGTGACGTCGAAACGCGCGTAGTCGTGGGCGTCGGACTTCCACAGCGCCTTGGTCAGCTGCCACGCCGCCATCGTCGACGCGCCGAGGTAGTTCACTTTCCCCTCTTCGACGAGCCCGTTGAGGGCTTGCATCGTCTCTTCGATGGGGGTGTTCTCGTCCCAGCGGTGGATGTAGTAGAGGTCGAGATAGTCGGTTCCCAACCGGTCCAACGTGCCTTCTATCTGGTTGCGGATGTGCGTCCGCGACAGGCCTCTCCCATTCGGGTTGTCCTCGTCGAAGGGGAAGTACACCTTCGAGGCGAGCACGTAGTCCTCGCGGTCGCGCTCGGCGAGCCAGTCGCCGATCCACTCCTCGCTCGTCCCGTTGGGGTCGCCGTAGACGTTCGCCGTATCGATGAAGTTCCCGCCGCGCTCGGCGAACGCGTCGAGAAGGTCGTGGGCCTCGTCGCGCTCCGTTTCGTTCGTCCCGTCGGTCTTGCGTCCGAAGCGCCACGTGCCGTAACAGAGCGCGGAGACGCGCGTCCCCGTCGACCCGAGTTGTCGGTACTCCATACGGGGTGTTCGGCGGCGAAAACGAAAAATGTGGAGTCGCCGGCGATGCGGGGGAAGTTACGACTCGCCGCCGGTCCGGGCGTCGGCGATGCGGTCGTACTGGTCGTCGGAGAGGTCCACCTCGACGGCACCGAGGTTCTCTTCCATCTGGTCGACGGTGCGCGCGCCGACGATGGGGATGCAGGTGAACTCGCGCTGGTCGACGAGCCACCGGAGCGCGACCTGCGCGGGCGTCGCGTCCACCTCGTCGGCGACCGACTCGATGGCGTCGAGCACCTCCCACCCGCGCCCGGAGACGTAGGCGTCCTGGAAGTAGTCGACGAGGTTCGCGCGCGACCCGTCGGGGCCGACGGCGTTTCCGTCGTCGTCGCGCTCGTACTTGCCGGTGAGAAAGCCGCCCGCCAGCGGCGAGTACGGACAGACCGCGATGTCCTGGTCGGCGCAGACGTCGAGGTAGTCGTCGACTTCGGTCTGCGCCGCGTGGAACATCGGTTGCGTCACGTCGAAGCGCGCGTAACCGTTGACATCGGATTTCCACAGCGCTTTCGTCAACTGCCACGCCGCCATCGTCGACGCGCCGAGGTAGTTCACCTTGCCCTCCTCGACGAGACCGTTGAGCGTCTGCATCGTCTCCTCGATGGGGGTGTTCTCGTCCCAGCGGTGGATGTAGTAGAGGTCGAGATAGTCGGTTCCCAACCGGTCCAACGTGCCTTCTATCTGGTTGCGGATGTGCGTCCGCGACAAGCCCCGGCCGTTGGGATTCTCGCTGTCGAAGGGGAAGTACACCTTCGAGGCGAGCACGTAGTCCTCGCGGTCGCGTTCGGCGAGCCAGTCGCCGATCCACTCCTCGCTCGTCCCGTTGGGGTCGCCGTAGACGTTCGCCGTATCGATGAAGTTCCCGCCGCCGGCCTCGTAGGCGTCGAGAAGGTCGTGGGCCTCGTCGCGGTCGGTCTCGTACTCGCCGCTGCTCTTCATGCCGAATCGCCACGTGCCGTAACAGAGAGACGAGACGCGCGTTCCCGTCGACCCGAGCTGTCGGTACTCCATACCGACCGCTCGGACGCATCGGGCAAAAGGCTGTGAGTACCGGAAACGTATCGACTGAGGTGACACACCCGTGCCGACTCCGACGGATTGATACTTGTTCCCACGATTCGACGCTCGTGAACGTCGTAGGAATCGGCCTCGGTGACCTCGGCCGCCTCGAACTTCGAACGCTCGCCGCCCTCGACGGGGTCAACCTCGTCGCCGGGGCGGACGTCTCCCCGGACGCCCGCGAGGCGTTCGCCGAGGAACACGACGTCCCGACGTACGAGTCGTACGAGGAGCTGCTCGACGCCGAGGACGCCGACGCCGCCTGTATCGTCACCCCGCACACGCTGCACTACGAACAGGCCCGCGCCTGTCTCGACCGAGGCGTCCACGTCCACCTCGAAAAGCCGATGGTGACTGACCTCGGCCACGCCCGCGACCTCCGGAAGCGAGCCGACGAGGCCGACCTCACGCTCGCGGTCGGCTACCAGCGCCACGTCGACTGGCGGTTCCGGAAGATTCGCCGCCTCATCGACGAGGGCGCGATCGGCGAGCTGCACATGGCCGTCTGCTTCCTCGAACAGGTGTGGATTTCGGTCGCCGAGGGGCAGTGGCGCGGCAACCCGGCGCTGTCGGGCGGCGGTCAACTGTACGACTCCGGGTCGCACCTGCTCGACGCGCTGCTATGGACGACCCGAACCGACCCCGTCTCCGTCGCCGCCGCCGTCGACGACCGCGGCCACGACGTGGACGTCAACAGCGCGCTGGCGGTGACGCTCGACCGCGACGGCGACCGCGTCTCCGCGAGCGTCGGCGTCTCCGGCGCGGGTCGCAGCGCCCCCGCTCCCGGCGAGGGCCTGCACCTCTGGGGCACCGAGGGCCGAATCAGCCTCGCCGACGACACGCTCACCGTCGAGTCCGGCGGCGAGGTCGAAGCCGAGGACGCCCGCGAACCGGGGTTCGAGGAGCTCACCGAGACGAAACTCCAGAACTTCGTCGACGCCGTCCGCGGCGACGCCGAACTCGCCATTCCGGCGACGGACGCCATCCGCGTGACGGCGCTCACCGAAGCGGCGTACGAGGCCGCCGAAACCGAGCGAACCGTCGCCATCGACGCGTTCGGCGAGGGGGAGGCCGCATCCCTCGACGCCGCGACCGAGGCGGCAGATGCCGTCGAACCCGAAGGTGACGACTGACTGACCGCGTGCTCGTCAAACTCTGTTCGACAGTCGAACCAGCGGCGTGACCGAAGGGGAATCCTTACGGCCGGAACGCGCCGAGTTCGAGTATGGACGAGGTACTGGTCGCCGACGACGTGCGAAAACAGTACGGTGAGACCGTCGCGCTCGCCGGCGTCTCGCTGTCTGTCGGCGCTGGAGAGGTGTTCGGGCTCATCGGCCCGAACGGCGCGGGAAAGACGACGCTCGTCCGCGCGCTCACCGGGACGACCCGCGCGGACGGGACGGTTCACGTCTTCGGCGGCGACCCCGCCGGCGCGGACAAACAGCGCGTGAGCCTGCTCCCGCAGTCCTTTTCGCCGCCGGCGCGACTCACCGCCCGCGAACTCGTCGCCTACTACGGCGGACTGTACGACGACTCGCGGGACCCTGACGCCGTGCTGGCGGACGTCGGCCTGACCGACGCCGCCGACACGTGGTACGAGAACCTCTCGGGCGGACAGCAGCGCCGCGTCTGCGTCGGCGTCTCGCTCGTCAACGACCCCGACCTGCTCTTTCTGGACGAGCCAACGACCGGCATCGACCCCGCGGGTCGCCGGTCGCTCTGGGCGCTTCTGGACGACCTCGCGGCGGGGGGGACGACCGTCTTTCTGACGAGTCACTCGATGGCAGAGGTCGAACGGCTCTCCGACCGCGTCGGCCTGCTCGCCGACGGAACGCTCGTCGCCGTCGGCTCGCCCGACTCGCTCGTCGACGAGTACGGCGGCGAGAACCGACTCGTCGTCCGACCCGAGACGTCGCCGTCCGTGGCGGCAGAGGCGCTCTCGAAGGCGAACTCGAAGTTCGACCTCGCCGCCGACGGCGACGAACTCGTCTTCCGGGACGTCGACCCCGCGGCCATCGGCCCGGCCGTCGACGCGCTCGAATCCGCCGGCGTCCGCTACGACGCGCTGACGTGGAAACAGCCGAACCTCGAAGACGTGTACCTGCGGCTCACCGGCGACGAGTTCGGCGCGCTCGACCGACCGACCGTCACGGGGGACTCCGCCGACACCGGAGAGACCGAAGACGCCGAGACCGTCGACGCCGGCGCTCCCGCCGGCTCGGGGGGCGACCGATGACGGCGACCGGACGGGTCCGCGCGGAGTTCGGCGCGGCGTGGAACTCCTTTCTCCGCCGGCGGACGGCGGTGTTCTTCACGTTCTTCTTCCCGATTATCCTCGTGCTCATCTTCGGCGCGCTGGTGCAGACCCAACCGACCGGCGGCGGCCTGTTCGCTGAACCGCAGGCGTACTACGTGCCGGGCTATCTGGCGACCGTCGTGCTGTTCACGCCGCTGTCGCGCGTCGGCAGCGAAATCGCCCGCCACCGCGAGGGGAGCCGCTTCGAGAAGTTGGCGACGACGCCGCTTTCGCGCACCGAGTGGCTGTTCGCGCAGACGCTCGTCAACGTCGTCATCATCGGCCTCGCGGCGCTGCTCATCCTCGCGCTGATGGTCGTCGTGACCGGCGCGGAGATTCCGCTCTCAGCTGATCTCCTGCTCCTGATTCCGTTCGTCGTCCTCGGCGTCGTCGTGTTCTGCGGCCTCGGTGCCGTACTCGGCAGCGTCGCCGACTCGCAGGACGGCGTCATCGCCGCGAGTAACACCATCGCACTTCCGCTGTTGTTCCTCTCGGAGACGTTCGTCACGCCCGAGTTGCTGCCGGACTGGTTCGGGCCGATAGTGAATCTCTCGCCGTTGACGTACTTCTCGCGCGGCGTGCGGGCGCTGACGTACGAGAGTGCCGGGTTGAGTGACTCCGTCGTCGCCGTCAACCTCGCTATCGTCGCCGCACTCGCCGTCGCCTTCTTCGCTGCCGGGGCGTACGCCATCCCGCGGACGGAGTAGCGGCGTTCGGGCGGGTAATCTCGCCTTGTATCACACCGACTACGCAGCCGGAACGTACTTGTTCCGTTCACCGAGCAGACATCCATGAACGGTTCTACTCACCGGCTCAAAAACCTCCATTGGTCCTCTACAGTAGCTCTCGTTCTCGCTGCTGTGCTTCTCGCGTATTCGCTCTACGTGGCTCTCACTGCGTATCCGTTCACACCCGAACCAAGGTACGAAGGTGGGATGGGATTACGCCTACTCCTCATCTTTCCGCCGGCTCTCGTAGCAGGACTCGTCGTCGCCGTGACCATCCGCCGCGAGTTTCTTCCTTCGACACTCAGATGGCGACTGCTCTACCCGCTCGGTGCGATTGTCGGACTCGTTCCAGTCGTCGCGTATCTCGGTATCTCGCCGAACTGGAGCGGTTCCGTCGGAAACTGGATTCAGATGGCGGGGCTCCTCGGTGGTTTCGTAGCGTTCGTCGGGGAAGTCGCCAGCTGGTGAGCTACACCCCGACTTGACTGACTCCGAGAATCGCGCCGCACGAGGAACACTCCCAGACCGTTCCGTCGGCGAACCGTAGGTCAGTGTCGCTTTCGACGAGCTCTCGCTGGTCGGTCTCGCAGTGGGGACAGTGGCCCATGACCCTCGGATTCGACGTCGAACTGTAGTCTTTTCGACCGTCGTAGACCGCCGTAGACCGCCGTAGACCGTCGTAAACCGCCGTATGTCGCCCGCTCAGTCGATGGGGATGCGCTCGCCGCGGCCGTTGCGCCGCCGCGGGCGTCTATCGCTCGGCGTCGGCCGCTCGCCGAGAATCACCTCTAACGTCTCCTCCTCGCCGTCGCGTAGGACATCGATTTCGACCGGTTCGCTCGGGCGCGTCTCCGTGATGAGGTAGTGCATCAACTGCTCGTGCGAGTTGACCGTGCGGCCGTTGATGCCGACGATGACGTCGCCGCCGACCGGTACGTCCCGTCCGCGGACGGTCCGCGAGTAACGCGACCCGCGGAGCGCGTCGCCCCCGGTTGGCCCCGCGGCCACGTCGACGACGAGGACGCCGCGCGGTTCGTCGAGTCGGTTCGCCCGCGCGACCGTGGGCGTCACGTCGAGCGTCCGCGCTCTGAGGTAGGAGTGGCGGTACTCGCCGTCCGCCACGAGTCCCGGCACGACGCGCGAGACGATGGCCGGCGAGACGGCGAAGCCGATGTTGTCGCCCTGCTTCGCGCGGTTGACGCCGACGACCTCGTAGGAGAGCGCCGACGAGTCGCCGTTCTCGCGGCCGTTCAGCGCGACGAGCGGTCCGCCGCTGTTTCCGGGGTTGATGGGCGCGTCGGTCTGGACGACGTCCGGGATGGCGAAGCCGCCGGAGGTGGGCATCGACCGACTCGACCCGGAGACGATGCCGACGCTGATAGAGCCGTCGAGCCCCATCGGGTTGCCGAGCGCCGCGACGGGGCGACCGGGCTTCGGATTCTCGGTGGCGACAGAGAGCGGTACCGCGCTCTCCGGCAGGCCGCCGACGCGGACGACGGCGAGGTCGGTGTAGGCGTCGACGCCGACCACCTCGCCCTCTCGCCACTGACCGCCGCTGAACCGGAGTTCGACGCCGTCGCCGCCGCGGACGACGTGTTCGTTCGTCACGACGTGGGTTCGGTCGTAGACGAATCCGGACCCCGCGCCGCCCATCGGGCCGCGTTCGGCGGCGTAGATGGAGACGACGGAGGGGATGACCTCCTCGTACAACCGTTCGTAATCGATATCTGACTTCATGGAGTGGTGCGCCGACGTCGACCAGCGACGCCCGCGCTTACCGAAGGTTAGGCGTTCCAGCGGATATGAACACGTCGGATGTTACCACGACGCAAGGAAGAAGAGGCTGTCGGTTCGCAAGACGGCGAATCGGGTCGCGGCGACTCAGTACCGGAACGTCGGCCCGTCGTCGCCGTCCTGCACCTCGACGCCGATGGCCTTCAGTCGGTCGCGGAGGTCGTCGGCGCGCTCGTAGTTGCCCGCCTCGCGCTCGGACTCCCGGAGGTCGAGAACGAGTTCGATTAGGTCGTCGGCGAGGCTCACGTCGCCGCCCGCTTCGTCGCCGAAGGTGAGGCCGAACACGTCGCCGCCGAGCTCTTCGAACGTTTCGACGGCCTCGCGGAGACCCCGGTAATCGTACTCGTCGTAGTTCTCGACGTGGCGATTGACGCCCGCTGCGAGTTCCAAGAGGGCGGCCATCGCCTCGCGGACGTTGAAGTCATCGTTCATTGCCCGTGCGAACTCCTCGCGCGTCTCGGCAACCGTCGTTCGCAGACTGTCGTCATCGACTTTCGTCCGCGCGTCGGTCGAGTCGAGGCGGTCGCTGGCTGTCTCGTAGGCGCGTTCGAGGCGTTCCCACCGTTCGCCGGCTTCGGCCATCGCGTCCTCGCTGAACGTCTGCTTCGAGCCGTAGCCCGTCGAGAGGTAGAACGTCCGGACGACGTCGACGCCGAACTCGTCGAGCGCTCCGGAGACGGTGAAGAAGTTGCCGAGGCTCGAACTCATCTTCTCGCCCTTGGTCTCCAGCAAGCCCGTGTGGAGCCAGTAGCGGACGAACTTCTCCCCTGTCGCGGCCTCGCTCTGGGCGATCTCGTTCTCGTGGTGCGGGAACACGAGGTCGTGGCCGCCGACGTGGATGTCCAAGGTCTCGCCGAGGTGCGTCATCGACATCGCCGAGCACTCGATGTGCCAGCCGGGTCGCCCTTCGCCCCACGGCGAGTCCCACGTCTCGCCGTGGTCGGTCGACTCGTCGACGGGCCGGTCGTCCTTGCGGTGTTCGGCGATGGCGGCGTCGCTGACGCCGTCGGCCTTCCAGAGCGCGAAGTCGGCGGAGTGGCGCTTCTCGCTTCGCTCCTCGGCCTCGCCCTGCGCCTCCATCTCCTCGATATCCTGGTTCGAGAGCTTCCCGTAGTCGGGGAACTCGGTCACGTCGAAGTACACCGAGCCGTTGGACTCGTAGGCGTAGCCCCTCTCGACGAGCGTCCCGATGAGGTCGACGATTTCGGGGACGTGCTCCGATACTCGGGGATAGACCTCCGCGCGCAGGAGGTTCAGCCCGCGCATGTCCTCGATGACCGAGGCCATGAACTGCTCGGCGACTTCCTCCTCCGTGTCGCCGAGGCCTTCCTCGCCGGCACGGGCGGCTATCTTCTCGTTCACGTCGGTGAAGTTCTCGACGTGACGGACGCCGTAGCCCTCGTGGGCCAGCCAGCGGTGCATCACGTCCGAGTGGGTCCACACCCGGGCGTGGCCGAGGTGGGCGTCGTCCGAAACCGTCAGCCCGCAGACGTACAGCAGCACGTCGTCGGGATCGCCCGGCTCGAACTCCTCGCGTTCGCCCGTCAGGGTGTTGGTCACGGACAGCGTCATGGTGCGGGGATTGTCCGGGATGGGATTTAGGCCTTTCAGAACTGTGCGAGGGGGTGGCGGGGGTGTCGTTCGGCTCCTTCTCCGCGTCACCGACAGTGACCCCTCTCAGCGGAGTACCAGACACACATCGTCTGTGGGGACGACTGCGCCCGGCGAAGCTCGGTTCAGTGGGTGAACGAAATTCGGTCTCCACGCCGATACCGCCGTAGTCGCTCGAACGACATCGCGTTCCCTCGGTCGTCGAAGTCGATTCTGTACACGCCCAAGATGTCTTGGGTATCCGGAATCGACCTCCGTTCGACCACGTCGACGAGCGTGCGCCACTGTCTCGCTTCGTCGTCGTATTCGACCGCGTGAACGCTGTCGAGCGGACGTTCGATGAGATCTTCGGTCTGACTGGCCGCTCGCTGCCGAATATCGTTGAGGTCGACCTGTCCGCCCTGTTCCGTCGTGTTGTCCGTCTCTGCTTTCGTCGTGCTCATGCTCTCACATCGCGCGCCAGCTAGAATCGCACTGTATCTCAATAACCTTTGGGTCGGTTGACAGTTCTGCGCACATTGAAGACCGAGAACTCGCCGTCCGGTTCCCTCGCTGCGCTCCCTATGAGGAGTACTGCTAACGGACCCGACAACCCCGAGAGAGCACGTCCGCGACGAACCGCCGCGTGTTTCGACGGGTACGCGCGAGCTAATCGACTGGGAGAACCGCCGCTTACTCGCCGCCCGCGATCGAAACCGCCTCCAGCGCCGCCTCGACGATCCGAACCGCGTTCACTCCGTCCCGACGCTCGACCACCACGAGCAACGATTCGCCCACTGTCGCCGCCGCGTCGACCGGAATTTCGGCCGTCTGCAACCGACCGAGCACCGTCGTCAGCGCGTCAGCGTCGACCTCGCCGGTCGCCAGAATCGCCGTCTGCGACCCGGCGTCGGCGACGACCGACTGCCCGCCGAGCCTCGCCAGCGCGTCCTCGTCCGTCGTCTCCGCGTCCGCCGCGTCGACGACGCCGACGCCGCTTTTCATCGTCACCCGAGCGTTTCGCTCTCCGAGTTCTAGCGGCGGCAACTCCTCGGCGTAGCGTCGGAGCGCGGTGGCAATCGCTTCTGTGTCGCCGTCGAGGTCCAGCGACGACGCGGCGGCGGCGTAGTTGACGACGCCCGCCCGGAGCGCGGTCAGTAGAAACGGTCGCTCGCGGGCGGCCTCGCGCGTCTCTGCGGCCAGTGACATGACCGCGACTCACAGGGAGTTACCAAAAATCCTGAGGGTCGCTGTCGCGCCGTCGACTGAAGCGAATTTCAGTAACATCGGCTACAGAAACATCATTCAGATTACCCTTATGCCGGTAGGAGGCCACTCTCTACCTGTGATGAGAACACAACCGGAACCGCTCCCGACGACAGCCGAATCGGTGGTGCAGACGTTCGTCTTCCTCCTCGTCGCGTTCGCCGCGATGGTCGTCGCTTCCTACCCGATGGCGACGCTCCTCCTGCTGGCGGGCGTCGGCGTGGCGACGCTGGCGACGATTGGCGTGCTCGCCGCGCGCCGGTCGCTGGGTCGGCGCAGCCACATCTGCATCCCCCGAACCGGCGTCTGCATCGACGCCTGAACCGCGCTGGAAACAACTCCGACTCCCCGCTGACGACGGTCCTCCGAACCCCGGAGAAATAGCGAGTAAACCCCCGAACGGAATCAGCTTCGGCCACCGAACCCGAAGTCCCTAAGAGCGTCGCGCCCTCAGCGTCGGACATGCAAGCGCTGGTCATCGTGGCCCACGGGTCCCACCTGAACCCGGATTCGAGCGCCCCGACCTACGACCACGCGGACACCATCCGCGACGTCGGCGCGTTCGACGAGGTGAAGACCGGGTTCTGGAAGGAGGAACCGTCGCTCAGAGAGGTCCTTCGCACCGTCGAGTCCGACGAGGTGTTCGTCGTTCCGATGTTCATCAGCGAGGGGTACTTCACCGAGCAGGTCATTCCTCGTGAACTCCGTCTCGACGGCTGGGACGTCTCCGAGTGGGACTCCGACGGCCTGAGCGCCAGTCACGCGACGCTCGCCGCGACGGACACGGACCAGCGGGTCCGCTACTGCGGCCCCGTCGGCACCCACGAGTCGATGACCGACGTGCTCGTCCGCCGCGCGGAGTCGGTGACCGGCGACCCGACTGTCGGGAAGGGGTTCGGTCTCGCCGTCGTCGGCCACGGCACCGAGCGCAACGAAAACAGCGCGAAAGCCATCGAGTACCACGCCGACCGCATCCGCGAGATGGACCGTTTCGACGAGGTGCAGGCGCTGTACATGGACGAAGCGCCGGAGGTCGACGACGTGACCGACCACTTCGAGAGCGAGGACGTGGTCGTCGTCCCGCTGTTCATCGCCGACGGCTTCCACACCCAGGAGGACATCCCCGAAGACGTGGGACTGACCGACGACTACCGCGAGGGTTACCCGGTCCCCGCCGACGTCGACGGCCACCGCATCTGGTACGCCGGCGCGGTCGGCACCGAGGCGCTGATGGCCGACGTGGTGCTCGAACGCGCCTCCGAGGCGGGCGCGGACGTGGGCGACGCCGTCGAAATAGTGCGGGAGCGAACGCGGGGGACGCCCGCGGCGGGTGACTGATGCACGCCGGGCAGCTCGACGCGCTCGTCGAGGCCGCAGGTGTCGACGGAGGCGTCGAGTTCGACGGGCTGCACGCGACCGGTCAGGACGACGGCTACGAGTTCCGCACCCCGCACACCGAGCGCACCGGCCTCTCCGAAGCCGAGTTCCGCGAGGTGGCCGAGTCGAACCCGTGGTACGTCTCGAACTGGTTCTACTGGACTCGCGAGGCCGGCCTCGGTAACCGAGAGGAGGTGGAGACCGACTCCGCTCACCGCGACGGGGGCAGCGCCCGCCGCGCGTTCCTCCGATGGGCCGAGCGCGCCGACGACCACGGCGTCCCCGAGCGTTACGAGGCGCTCGCCGACGGCATCAGCCGCGAGTGGGGCCAACTCTGCGTCACCGCGACCGTCGCCGACCACGGCGAGCGCCGCTACCACCTCCGTCACGTCGCCGACGCCGTCGCTGACCTCTCGTCGCTCGACGTGTACGCAGACCCGCTGGAGGCCCGAAGCATCGTCACCTACGACGAGAAGGGCCGCTACCGCCCGCTGAAGACCGCGCCGACGCTCCGCGACGGGTGGGCGTTCACCGACCTCGATGGCCGGGCGCTCGTCGAGACGGTCGACGTCGTCTACCCGGCGACGATTCCGAACTGGTACCGCGAGCGAGAGGGTCGCCTCGACGTGACCCACTGGGACGAGACGGCAGAGCGCCAGACGGGCATCTACGACGTCGTCGACGAGCTCGACGAGGAGGCCGTCGAGTGGATCGCGGAGTCCTGCTGCGTCGACTCGCAGTGTCTCAAGCGCCGGATGTGGGACGCCGACGAGGAGACCCCGCTGGACGCCCAGCGGGGTGACGGCGTCTTCCCCTGCCGCGAACCGTGCTCGCTCGTCGTCGCCGCCGCCCGCAAGTGGACGACGCTCGAACGCGAGGAGTCGAAAACGTACGAGTTCGAACTCACTCCGAGCGAGAAAGCGCAGGTCGAAGAGATTATCGACGCCGTCGCCGACGGCCGAACCGACGAGATCCGGGAGGCCGACGTGAACGAGGGTGCGAACCGCTACCGAGCGCGGTTCCTGCGGGCGAAGCGCTTCGACGAGCACGGCAATCTGTCGGGGACGTCGACGAAGGGTGAGTAACTCGGCGGCTTTTGGTCCAGATTTTTGAGGGAGGGAGCGTAGCGACCGACTGAAGAAAAGGTGGGAGTGTGACCTGTCGGGGACGCCGACGGAGACTGACGGCGAGTGAAAAACGGATTCAGCGGAGGTGACTCGCCGCGAAACTGAGCGACACGCCGAGAGCGACGCCGACGGCGACGAAGACGGCCGGACTGTCGAGAACCATCCCGACGCCGAGCGCGATGGTCAGTGCGACGACGCCGACGCCGACCAACGGGACGACGCCCACGTCGCCGACGCTGTCGCGGACGTCGTCGAGCGGTCCGGGCTTCGAGGCCTGCTCTGCGCCCGACGGGCGACTGAGTCGCTCGTCGACGGCGACTTCCGGCTCGTCCTGCGGCGGTTCGACCGTCACGCTGACCGTCGTCTTCTCCGCACCGTAGCCCGCCGAGATCTCGACGGTGTCGGTCACGCTTCGGTCGAGCGACTCGTCGACGGCGATGCGAATCGGGAGGTTCGATCCGCGTTCGACGTAGTGGTTACCGCTGTCGAGGCGGGCGACGCGCGAGAGCGCCTCGCCGAGGCGCAGGTGGACGTGGACCGACTCGCCGCGGTTGGCGAGGTCGACGACGAACGACCCCGCGGTCGTGAACTCGCTGGGCGCGTCCACGGCGTGGAGTCGCTCGCCGTTCACTTCGACGGGGAGCGTCTGTGGCATGTCTGCTCACTCAGTACGTGACGGGAAAAAGATACAGGGCGTTACAGGTCGGTCCCAGACAATTTTAACCCGGAACGGGGGCGCTACTCGTCGCGCATGTCCGGCGGCAGGAGGTTCGGAATGCCGTCCTCGATGGGGTACACCTCGCCCGTCTCCGACCCGATAAGGCGGCCTTCGACGATTTCGTCGCCGTCTCTCTCGTCGACTTCCAGTTCGAGGTCGCTCTTGTCGAGCGGATCGCAGAGAACGTCCATGAGGGATTCCTTCATCGTCCGAACGGTGGGAAGCGCCGAATAAAAAGCGTGCGGGTTACCCGACGTTCCCGGACAATGCGTTCACCAGGGCCACGCGCTCACCGAGACGCGACGCCCGCCTGCCCGCCGAGCTCCGACACGACCACCGGGAACGCGACGATGAACCCGACCAGCAGCACGCTGAGCGCGAACACCAGCGGGAAGAGCGCCCCGACCGCCTCGGTGGCGACGCGGATGCCGACGACCGCCGGGAGGCCGACCAGCGCGAGCGTCGCCGCCTCCAATCGGGACGCCGGACGCGCGGCCGGTTCGAGAACGTACCACGCCAGCGCGCCGCCGACGCTCGCGCCGAAGACCGTCACGGCGTTGACCGTCGGTCCGGCGAGCGCGTACCCGACCGCGCCGAGGCCGGCCGCGAGGGCGAACGCCCGCAAGGGCTCTCGGCGAGTGACTCGGAGCGCGACCCAGAGAAACGCCGCCGCCAGCGCCGCGCCCGCGAGCACGTCGCCGACGTAGTGGACGCCGATGACGACCCGCGACAGCGAGACGACGACCACGAGCACGGTGGCGGCCGCGTAGCGAACCGCGCGGCGACCGACGTCGACGAGCGCCGCCAGTCCACCGTACAACACCGTTGCGATGACGGCGTGCCCGCTCGGGAAACCGTAGCCGGTTTCGACGACGAGCGCCGTCTCCACCGGCGGTCGCGGGAGCGCGAACGCACCCTTCAGTCCGACGACGAGGGCGGCCCCGCCGAACACGAGCGCCGTCAGCGTCGCCGCCCGCTCGCGGTCGGTGAGCCAGTACAGCAGACAGAGTAACGCGAGCGAGAAGGCGACGCCGCCGAGCTCCGTCAGCGGGACGAACCACTCGGCGAGTTCCGGGGGAATCGCCCCTCGAAGCGCCTCGGAGAGCGGGACGAGACGGAACGCGTTCATCGGTTCCTCCCGAGCGGTCCGGACTCTCCGGGCCGTCCGGGTGACGCGGCCCGGTTGCTCGCTGTCGGTGAGACGAACATAGCGGCCGCACTCGTGGAACCGGCAAGAGCGTGTCGGTCCGGCGAACTGTCGGGTGGTTCTACGGAAAAATGACGGCGACGTTCGATTCGACGCTCTCGGCCGTCTACTGCGACTCGAACGGGTTCGCCAGTTCGACCGACTGCTCGCGGTCCGGTCCGACGCCGACGGCGTAGACGGGCGCGTCGACCTGTTCGCTCAGGTAGTCGAGGTAGTCGCGGGCGGTCTCGGGGACGGCCTCGTAGCCCTCCTCGGCGACTTCGGTCCAGTCGACTTCCGGCCAGGGCTCGAACTCCTTCAACACGGGTTCACAGCGAGCCCACTCGTCGGTGGTCGACGGAATCGTCCGAATCTCCTCGCCGTCGAGTTCGTAGGCGTGGCCGACCTTCAGTTCGTCCAGGCCGGCGAGCACGTCGACGTGGTTGACGGCGATGCCGGTGAAGCCGCTCGTGCGCGAGGCGTGGCGGAGCATCGGGATGTCGAGCCAGCCGATACGGCGCGGACGACCGGTGACGGTGCCGAACTCGCCGCCCTTCTCACGGATGAAGTCGGCGAGCTCCTCTTCGTGTTCGTCGCCGTCGAGTTCAGTCGGCAGCGGCCCTTCGCCGACGCGCGAGAGGTACGCTTTGACGATGCCGACGACTTCGCCGCGGCCGATGACGGTCGGACCGACGCCCGAGCCGGTGGCCGCGCCGCCCGCGGTCGGGTTCGAGGAGGTGACGTACGGGTAGTTGCCGTGGTCGATGTCGATGAGCGTGCCCTGCGCACCCTCGAACATCACGTTGTTGCCCTCGTCGCGGCGGCGGTAGAGGAAGTCGCCGCAGTCGACGAGCATCCCCTCCTCGGCGAGACGACGGCCGTACTCGGTGTACTGCTTGTGGAGCGCTTCGACGTCGAGTTCGTCGCCGGCCTCCAGCCCGTAGACGTCCTCGACGATGGCGCGCTTCTGCGGGACGACGTACTCCAGTCGGGCGCGCAGGATCTCGGGGTCGAGCAGGTCGCCGACGCGGATGCCGCGTCGGCCCGCCTTGTCCTCGTACGTCGGACCGATGCCGCGGCCGGTGGTGCCGACCTTCACGCCCGAGTCGGCCTTCGCCTCCTCTTCGATGCCGTCGAGTCGGCGGTGGTACGGGAGGATGACGTGCGCTCGCTTGGCGACGCGGACGTCGGGGTCGAGGCCGCGTTCGCGCAGCGTGTCGATCTCGTCGAACAGCGTCTGGGGGTTGACGACGCAGCCGTTACCGAGCACGCCGATTTTGCCGCGCACCGCGCCGCTTGGGACCAACGAGAGTTTGTACTCGGTGCCATCCTCGACGACGGTGTGTCCGGCGTTGTCGCCGCCCTGATAGCGGACGACAACGTCGGCATCGCCGCCCCAGAGGTCGACGAGTGCGCCTTTGCCTTCGTCGCCCAACTGTGAGCCGACGATTGTGACAGTCATAGTCGCCGATTCTGCGGCGCTCGCTAAACCGGTTACGGTCCGTCGCCGAAAAATGAACATAGGTGCGCACAGTCAACCGCTGACTCACCGGTGGCTGAACACGAATGTGTATTTATTGACGCCTCGTAGCGAATCCAAACGGTTAACAACAGACGTGTTGTACATTGACAACCCTCACCGTTCTCGTTGGCTCGGACAGCAACTTTTAAAGGGGACAAAGACAAGTTAACAAATGGCATGATAGACAGACTCGAAAAAGAGGTGGACATGCTCGAACGGCACCTCCAAGTCCTGAAGATGGTCATCGAGAACGAACCCATCGGCATCGTGAAGATGTCGAACGAGACCGGCTACCCCCACCACAAGGTCCGCTACTCGCTGCGCGTCCTCGAAGAGGAGAACCTCATCGAGCCGTCGAGCCAGGGTGCGATTACGACCGAGCGGACCGCCGAGTTCGTCGACGAACTCGACGGCAAACTCGACGAGATCGTCGACAAACTCGACACGATGAAGATCGAAGACGCGGTCGAAGTCGAAGGATAACCTTTCCTCAGAGTTCCGGGACGTTCAGATGGAAATCGCCGTTACGGGTCTCGACGAGACAGAGGTGGAATCCCCGCTTTCGGGTCAGTCGGACCAGACTCTTTCGCTTGCCACGACTGAGTAGTCCACCGCCCGTCGCGTCGGTCGCCGTCTCTAACGCTTCCGGTTCGAAGTAGCTCGTCGTCACGAGGAACGACGCGCCCAGCGAGTCGCTCGTCTCGGCGACCTGCCCGGCGTTCTGGATGAGCGAGGACATCATCGCCTCCGACGCCGCCGCCCGCGAATCGTTGACGTCGGCGACCAGAAGCGGATTCCCCATCCGGTCGCGCAGCACCACGTCGAACGTCCGCTGTTCGCGGTGTTCCTCGCCGTCCTCGACGAACTGCACCGAGACGTCGCCGCCGAGTTCGGCGCGGTCTATCTTCGGAATCGCGTCGAACAGCTCCTGCATCGCGGCCACGTTGCCCGTGTCGCGGATCTCGTACAGCAGGTCGTCGACGACCCACTTCACGAAGCCGTACTCGACGGTTCCTTCGAGGAACGTCTCGTACGGTTCGCCCTCGACGTGGAGGCCGTCGGTCTCGAAGCGCGTGTGGTGTTCGAGACGGAGGTTCTCGACGACGTCGCTCCGGTCGGCCTGGCCCCCGTGGGCTTTCTCCAGCGTCCCGCCGCTCTTGGTGCCGTAGCGGACGAACAGGTTCGTTCCGTCGAGTGCCTCGCTTCGGCCCATGGTCCGCTCGGGCGCGGACCCCTCGTCGCCGCTCCCGGCTTCGGCGGCCGCGAGCTTCGCTTCGAGTTCGTCGACTTCGGCTTCCAGTCGCTCGACCGACTCCGCGAGACGGTCGGCCCGTTCGCGCTGTTCGTCGCGTTCGGCCTCGACCGTCGAGAGCCGTTCGAGGGTCTGCTGGCGCTCGGTCTCGGCGGTCTTCTTTGCCGCGACGGCGCGTTCGAGACGCTGTTCGAGTTCGCCGCTCGCGGCGGTCGACTGTTGCTTCTGTGCGGCGGCCTGTCGGGACTGGCCGCCCTGTCGACCCCGCGCGGCGGCGCTCTCGTCACGAGTGCGGTCGGTCCGCGCGGCCTGTCGGCGGCGCTGTATCCGTCGTCGCTGTCGTTCGTCGTCGCCCGACGGCTCGTTCACCTCGGTCTCTTCGGGGTCCAGCGCCGGTATCGACTTCGCGTTACGCCACTCGGCCTCCTCGGAGAACACGTCGGGGTCCACGGCACCGCTGGCGGCCTTCGCGCTCGCGTCTGCGGACGTGGCTCCGGACTCGTCCGAGGGCTCGCGCGACTCGGGGGGCGTCTGGGCGGCCGTATCGGCCCGCTGGGGGTCGTCGACGGTGGCGGCGGTCTCGCCGTCCTCCTCCTCGTCGATTTCGGGCGCCTCCGCCGAAACGTGTTCGGCGTCTGCGGTCGCCGGTTCGTCGCTCGCCTGCTCGCTCGCGGCGTGGGCGGCCTCGGCTTCCGGCGGTGTCGGGTCCGTCGCCGCCTCGGCGGCGGCGACCTCTTCCGTCTCGGCGATGGGATCCGAGAGCGGGTCGGACGACTCCGAAGCGGCCGTCGTTTCCTCCGCCGTCTCGTCCGTCGCCGCCTCGGAGTCGGCGGCCCCGACAGCGCCGAACGTCACGTCCTCCTGGTCGTCGTCTTCCGCGTCGAAGCTCTCGGCCGTCTGCTCCGGTTCGGGTTCCGGAATCTCGACGATGTCGACGTCGACGGCTTTCACCTCGAAGATGCCCACCTCGTCGTCGGCGCGCTCGAACGCCTCCTCGCCCGTCAGGAGCGTCCGGTTGTTGCCGACGAACGCGGCGCTCATCGACTTGCCGCCGTGGTAGACGACGTAGTAGTCGCCCGAGAGCACGTTCTCGGAGAGTTCGATGTATCCCGTGAACTTCCCCGACTTCAGCGTGGCGTCGGCCTCCGAGATCGACGTCTCGTTCGTGTAGTAGCTCGCCCGCGTCTCGCCGCCCTGCTCTCGCATGGTGAAGAGCAGCGGCAGCGAGGGGTCCGGTGCGGTGTAGGCGGTTCCCTCGGCGCTCTCGAAGGACTCGATGGTCCCCTCGAAGACGCCGACGACGCGGCCGTTGACGAAGAACGCCCACGCCATGTCGGCGCTGACGGCCCCGGTGAATCCCGCGGCCGCGAGGTCGGAGAGACCGGCGAACCCGCCGCCGAACGGTCGCTCCTCCCACCCGGTGACTATCTCGATTACGTCGCTGTCCATTTGATGCTACTTCACCGCACCCGAAGCAAATACTTTCCGGACGCGCAGACAGCTGTCAGTCGCCCGTCAGCCGCCCGTCGGCCTTCGACTGCCGCCGCGTCTGGGGTCGAACCGTCTCCGCCGTCAGTAGCTCTTTGCCTCCCGCCGCCGACCTACGGCCGTGTCACGTCCCCAGTCGTACTCGTTTCAGCGCTATCTCGCGGCGAAAGAGCGCATCGACGACCGGGCGCTCCACCGCCCGACGCTCGACGCGGTGGCCGCGGGCCTCGCCGACGTCGCTGCCGCCCGCGGCGAGGTTCGCGTGCTCGACGTCGGCGGCGGTCTCGGGTCGATGCTCCGCCGGCTGCTCGACTGGAATCGCCTCCCCGACCGGGTCTCCTACACGCTCGTCGACAGAGACGAAGCGAGTCTCGAACGCGGGTACGACCGGTGCGTCGAGTGGGCGGCAGAGTCGGGGTACGCCGTCGAGGAGAACGACGGAGACGAGACGACTGCCGACCTCGTCCTCGAAACGCAGACCGAGCGCATCGCCGTCTCGTTCGTCGCCGCCGACGCCTTCGACTTTCTCGCCGAAGTCGAGGAACCCTGGGACCTCGTCGTCGCCGCCGCGTTTCTCGATATCGTCGACCTCGATTCGGCGCTCCCCGCCCTCTTATCGGCGCTCGCCGACGACGGTCGCTGGTACTTCCCGGTCACCTTCGACGGCGAGACGGGCTTTTCGCCGACCGCCGACCCCGCACTCCAAGCCCGAATCGTCGCCGCCTACCACGCGACGATGGACGCGCAGGAGCGTCCCGGCGGGAGTCGGACGGGCAGAGAACTGCTCGCGGCCGCCCCCGAGTTCGGCGGCGAGGTGCTCGCGGCGGGCGGCTCCGACTGGGTGGTCACCCCGCCGTACGCGGGCGACGAGGCGTACTTTCTGCACCACCTGCTCTCCTTCTTCGAGCAGTCTGTCGGCGAAGCGGGCGACGTCGACGGCTTCGACGCGTGGGTCGACGAGCGACACGCAGCGGTCGAACGCGAAGCGCTCTCGTTTGTCGCCCATCACCTCGACGTCTACGGCCGGCTGCGAGAGTAAGTCGGTTTCGCCGCGCGCTCAGTCGACGACGTGTTCGGTCGGACTCTTCGTGTCGCCGCCGACGCGACCGGAGACGTAGAGCCAGTCGCGGCCGAACCCGAGCAGCAGCGCCCCGCCGAACACCGTCGCTCCGGCGGTTCTCACCGACGGGTCGGGAACCGGCGACAGAGCGGCGGCGAGAAACGCCATCTGGAGTCCTGCGAGCGGGCGGCGACTGACGCGCGGCGGCAGGTCGTACACGGGGACACCGCGGCGGCGACGCAGGTAGCGGGCGAGGCCGAACGCGTAGCGCGCGAGACCGATCGAGAGATACCAGAGGGGCAGCAGACCCGCGACGACTCCGACCGAACAGGCGACCAGCACTCCGAGCGCGTCGTATTCGAGGTCCAGCGACGTGCCGAAGCCGGTCACGCGGTCGTTTCCACGCGCGAGCGCGCCGTCGGCGGCGTCGAGCGCCGCGGCGGTGCCGTAGAGCGCGGTCGGAACCCACAGGAGCGCGGCAGTGTCGGTCCAGTCCACGACGACGAACGCGGCGACCCACGCGAGCAACACCCCCCGACCGAGCGTGACGAAATTTCCGGTCCCGAGGCGGGCGAGCAGCGTCTCACCCGCCCGCCGGTTTCGGTCGAGCTGCCCGGTGGCCCACCCGAGTTCGACGGCGAGAACCGCGGCTGCGACGAAGAGCCACGCTCCGACCGTCGCCGCCGCGAGACGGGACGCCAACAGCGCGCCGCCGGCGAGACACGTCGCGAGCGCGGCGACGACCGCGAACGCCGCGAGACGGCGGCGGAGGCTGGCGAGTGCGCTCTCGTGACGGGCGCGAGTACTCCCGGACACACGTTCTTATAGGGTGCTTGAACTATAATTTCTATGGCCAGAGCGCCGTTCGAGACGCCAGGGACCGCTTCAGCTCAGCGCCCGAACCGCGACGGCAGCCGCTAACGGGAGTACGAACGCCGCGACGACGCCCAGCGCCCAGATATCTCCGAGTTCCACCGCGGCCGAGGGCAACCCCTCGACGAGTATCCACGCCGCGAAGGCGAACAGGACGACCAAGCCGAAGGTGAGGCCGTTGACGACGGCGCGCGAGACCGAGGTGGCGACGAGACCGACGAGCGCGCCGCCGACGAGCAGACCCGCCCAGTGAACCATCGTCGCCGCGACGCCGACGACGGTCGCGAGAATCAGTGCGAGTTCGGCGTAGCGACCGGTTCGTATCGGCGCGAGCGCCGAGTCGGTGCGGGTGCTCACGTCGAACCCTCCGCGACGAAGCCGAAGTCGGGGACGGGGTCGCCCCCGGGCGTGTCGAGTGTCATCCGTCCGTACGTTCTGTCGGGGCACATATCAAATTGGCCGTGGTGATTCGGCGACTCGGGGCCGTGCGCCGGTCACGCGCGCTCGGCGAGCGCGTCTCGGAGGACTGTCCGGTGACAGCGCTTCTTCTCGGTGTTCTCGAAGCAGACCAGCGCCACCTCGTCGCCCGCGCGGAGGTCCGCCGTCAGCGACTCCAGCGCCGGCTGTGGTTCCTCAGTTTCGAGGTACTCCCGATAGCGCCCCTCGAAGTCGATGTTCTCCCACGCGGCGTTGTGCGCGCCCTCATCGCAGAGACCGGCCATCTTCAGGTCGTCTCGCTCCCGCGCGAACTCGTCGAGGAGCGCCTCCGGCGGCCCGAGCGTCGGGCGGTTCTCGTCGACGGCGGCGTGGAACCACCGCGTCGGGCGGCGAACGACGCCGACCAGTCGCGCCTCTTCTGGAAGTTCGACCAAGCCGTGCTGGAGCGCGGCGACGTAGGTCTCGTGCAGTTCCCCTGACCCCGTGGCGGTCGTCTCCTCTGTCCCCATACCAACAACTCCTCGCTCGCGGAACAGAACTGTTTCGGCGGTTCGACGACTGGACCGAACAAGTCAAATACGCAACCACTATGGTCGCTTCGTCTCGATACCCGACGATGCAACGCGTCGAACTCGCGCGCCGGACCGGTCGAGTCGCTCCCGTCGTCACGCTCGGGTCGATTCTGACGGCGGCGGCGGTCGCCGCGTGGTTCTCGTGGCCGCGCGACGCGCTCTCGGAACTCGGCGTCGACCCGGCGACGGCGCTTCTGTTCAACGGCGGCTTGATTCTCGGCGCGCTGTTGGCACTCCCGTACGCGGTTCCGCTGTGGGCCGCGGCGACGACGCACGCCGCCCGTCTCGTCGCCGCCCTCTTCGCGCTCACCGCTGTCGCGATGGGTCTCGTCGGCGTCTTCCCGATGGAGACGCCGCCGCACTTTCCGGTCGCGGTGGCGTTCTACCTGCTTCTGACGGCGACGCTCGGCGCGGACGGCGTCGTCCGCCGACGCGCGAGGACCGGTCGACTCTCGCTGGCGCTCGCCGTCGCCCACCTGCTCTCGTGGGCAGCGTGGGCCGCCGGGCGGTTTCCGGGGCCGGGCCTCGCGCTGCCCGAGACTGTCGGTGCGGTGATGCTCGCCGCGTGGGTGCTGGCGCTGAGTCCGGTCGCCACGGAGTCGGTCGGGTCGCATCGGCGGGGGACGCGCGCCGAGCGTCGCTGACAGTCCCCCTCGACTAGCCGAGCAGTTCGCTGAACCGGTTGACATCCTCGTCGAGGCCCGCGATGACGAGTCCGTCGCCCTCGCGGACGTGGAACTGCGCGCCGAGATCCGTCAGCAACTCGCCGTCTCGTTCGACGGCGACGACGGTACAGTTCGTCCGCGCTCGAACGTCCGCCTCCGCCAGCGTCTGCCCGGCCAGCCGCGGCGCGCGCGTCCGGACCACGTCTATCTGCGTGTCCGGCGCGATGACTTCCTCGTCGAGGAGATTCGAGGCGAGCATCCGTCCGCTCACCGTCGAGAGCGAGAGGACGTACTCGGCACCGGCGCGGTAGAGCTTGCCGACGCTCCCCGTCTCGTTCGCCCGGGCGATAACCTCTACGTCCGGGGCGATCTGCTTCACCGCGAGCGTCGCGAAGATGGTCGTCGTGTCGCTGTTCAGCGCGAGCACGATGCTCCTCGCCTCGTGAACGTTAGCCGCTTCGAGCGTTTCGCGGTCGGTGATGTCGCCGACCACGTCGACGCCGGGTTTCTCCTCCTTGTCGACGACGACGTACGGCACGTCGGCTTTCGCCAGCGCGGACGACACCGTCGCGCCGACCGCGCCGCGTCCGACGACGAGTACCTGGCCGCGTCGGTGTCGGCGCGACTCCGACAGCGTGAGCTCCTTCAGCGCCGACAGCTGACGTTCGATACCGGCGACGAGCAACACGGTGTGTTCGTCGATGACGGCGTCCGGCGACGGCGGACTGACGAACTCGCCGCGGAACCACGCGCCGATGACGTTGACGCCGGTCCGGACGCCGATTTCGCTCTCGGCGACCGTCTGGCCGACCAGCTCCGAGTCGCGCTGGACGATGAGTTCCGCCACCCCGAACTCCTCGCCGACGACGATGGCGTCGGCCATCTCCGTCGTGACGGCCGTCGTCACTTTCCCGGCGAGGCTCTCGCCGAGGACGTGCCGCGGCGAGAGGACGGCGTCTGCGCCCGCGTAGCGGTGGTAGTCGGCTACCTCGTCGTTCTCGACGACGCTCACCACGCGCACGTCGTCTCGGAGCTCCTTCGCCGAGAGGACGATGCTCGCGTTCGTCTCGTCGTCGGCGTCGGCGACGAGCGCCAGCGCGTCGTCTACGGAGGCCGCCTCGAGCGTGTCGAGTTCCTCGGGGTCGCCGTGGACGATCGTGTGCCCCTCTTCGTACAGTTGCTCGGCTCGCTCTCTGTCGCCGACGACGACGACGGACGGAACGCCTCGCGACTCGAGTTCGTCGATGAGCGTCTCGCCGCGCGGCGTGAACTCGCAGATGACGACGTGGCCCGATAGGTCGACTTCGGTCGGCGGGGCCGTCGCCAGCGCCTCTTCGACCAACGGTACGACGAACAGCGGCAGCGTCGTGAACAGGAGGCCGACGCCCGTCGCCTGCATCGCCATCACCAGCAACAACACGGGAGTCGACGACCACATGGTGGCGTCCTCGCCGTAGCCGGTCGTGGTGAACGTCTCGACGACGATGGCCAGCGCCCGGACGTACCCCATCTGTACGCCCTCGTACGTCGCCATCGCGTACTGGTAGGCGAACGCGTACGCGAACATCACGGCTATCGCGGCGACGGTGAAAATCACCACCCGACGTCTCGAATCAGGCATCTACCCGTCGTTTGCGCGACGGGCGCTTAAAAACGAAGGCACTCGGAACGGCGAAGGCCGACGGAGGCGTACCGTGACCGTCACGTGACGCCGTCGCTCGGGAGCGAGACGGGCGAAAAACGCGGGTCGGCGTTCGTCAGTGATTACGCGCCGCCGACGACGGCACCGGCGTACAGCACGACGACGAGGAAGATCCAGACGATGTCGACGAAGTGCCAGTACATCGAGGCGGTGCTGACCGAGACGTGGCGGTCGGCGGAGTACTGCCCGGCGAGCGCCCGGACGAACACGATGCCGAGAAGCACCGCGCCGAGGCTCACGTGCAGGCCGTGGAGGCCGGTGAGACCGAAGAACGCGCTGGCGAAGATACCGCTCGTGAGCGTGAAGCCCTCGTTCTGGATGAACTCGTAGTACTCCAGCACCTGTCCGCCGATGAACACCACGCCGAGGATGAGCGTCACGACGAGGCCGAGGATGAACTGACGGCGGTTCTCGCGGCGGATGGCGACGTGCGCCCAGTGGAGCGTGAAACTCGACGCGACGAGCAGCGCCGTGTTCGCCAGCACGAGTGAACTGAGCAGGTGTGGGAGCTCCTGGGGCGGCCACGTCCCCGCGCGGATGAAGAAGTAGTACGTGAACACCGCGCCGAACGTCGCCAGTTCGGAGCCGAGGAACGCGACCATCCCCCACTTCAGCGCGAGCGACCCGTTCGCGCTCGTGTCGCGCGACCAGAAGTGGCTCACGAAGGCGTGGTACACCCAACCGTAGATGCCGACGAGGAACAGGCCGACGCTGCCGACGAAGACGGCCGGACCGGCGATCGCCGGCAGCAGGTCGGGGTTGCCCGACGCGATGATGTACAGCGCCGCGCCGACGTACAGCCCTGCGCCCCCGATAGCGGTGACGAACGGCCACCACGACGCCTCGCCGAACCCTCGCGGCCAGTCCTCGACGGCCGGGAGGTGGTGCCCGTGGTCCTCGTGTGATTCTTGCGTACTCATGCCCGTGAGTTGCTGTCGGTCCACTAAAAAACCTCCCTACTTGCGCCGCACGCGGCGGCCGCCTACGGTTGGTTCGACCATCGACAAGTGGCGCGAAGTCGCAACTTACTCGTGGTGACTCGCCCTATCTTCGGCGATGGCTCCACGTCCCCGCTCGGTCGGTCGCCGCGACGGCCCACCGACCGCGTATCGACTCGCGGCGTCCGCCGCCGTCATCGCCCTCTGGCTCTGCGCGATCGTCGCCGCCGCCGGCGTCGCCGCCGCTCACGCGGGGGCGGTCCGCAGCGCCGCGCCGGGGACGCTGGAGATTCCGACGTGGCTCTTTCTGCTCACCGGCGGCGGGGCCGTGGGCGCGTCGTTTCTGCTCGCCAGTTTCGTCACCGACCGCCGCTTCATCCGCTCGATTCACGACTGGGGCGGGACGCTCCCGTCGCCGGGGCGTCTCCTCCGCTTGGCGGGGCGACTCGTCGGCGTCGGCGTGCTCGTCCTCACGGTGTACGTCGGCTTCGTCGGCCCGGACACGCAACTCCGGAACCTCGCGATTCTCGTCGTCTGGGTCGGCTGGTGGGGCGGCTACGTCGCCTCCGTCTACCTCGTCGGCAACACCTGGCCGACGCTGAACCCGTTTCGCGCGCTCGCCGAACTGCTCCCCTCGTTCGACCGCGAACTACCCGAGCGGTACGGCGCGTGGCCCGCCGTCGCCGGCCTGTTGACGCTCATCTTCGTAGAAGTCGTCGCGCCCATCGGCGACGAGCCGCGGGCGCTCGCGGCGGTCATCGTCGCCTACACCGGCGTGACGCTCCTCGGAAGCGTCGTCTTCGGACCCGACCGGTGGTTCGGCGCGGTCGATCCCATCTCGCGGACGTTCGAGTTCTACGGCCACGCCGCACCGCTCGACCGAACCGAGGAGGGACTCCGGTTTCGCCTGCCGGGAGCGGGCCTCTCGGAGGCGGGGCTGGTCGTCGGCCGCGACCAGGTGGCGTTCGTCGTCGCCGTCGTCTACGTCACTACGTACGACGGCTTCGTCGGGACGAACCTCTGGGCGTGGTTCGTCATCGAACTCGTCGGTCTCGGGACGCCGCCGCTTCTCGGTTATCTGCTCGTCTACCTGCTCGGATTTCTCCTCTTTCTCCGCGTCTACTGGTGGTCGGCGCGACTCGCCCGGCGCTACGCCGAGACGTACTACACCACCGAGTACCTCGCCGAGCGGTTCGCGCCGTCGCTGCTCGCCATCGCGGCGGGCTACCACCTCGCGCACAATCTCGGCGTGATGCTGTCGCTGTCGCCCACACTTCTCGACGTCGGCGGCTCGACGCTCGTCGACCTTGTGACGCTGTCGACGCTCTCGCCGCCGCAGAACCCGCTCACGCTGGCGGCGTTGCCGTCGTGGTTCGGCGGCCTCGAACTGTTCTTCGTCCTGCTGGGACACCTCATCGCTGTCTGGGTCGCTCACGCGGCGGCGTACGAACTGTTTCCCGACCGCCTCCAAGCCATCCACAGCCAATACGGCGTCACCGTCGTGATGGTGCTGTACACGATGGTCAGCCTCTGGATCGTCAGCGAACCGCCCGCGACGCCCCCCTACATATGACCGACTCGAACTCGACACCGCGAACCGACCGTACCGACGACAGCGACGGCACTGATGGCACCGACGGCACCGACGCGCCGAAGACTGAGTCACCGGTTAGCGACGACGGCGCGAACGGAACACGAACCCAACACCAAAATCACCGACAGTCCGCCGGTGTCTCCGCCCACGCGGCGAATCAGCGACGCGCCGGCGACGACGAGGCGGCCTTCCGCTGTCGCCACTGCGGCGACCCGTTCGTCGAGGAGCGACATCTCGCGCTCCACCGCGGACTGAACCACGTCGACGCGCTCTCGGAGGCCGAACGCGAGGCGTACCGCGACGCCCACGCGGACGAGGAAGCCGACCTCAAGCGGTTCCGCCTCGTCTCGCTCGGCGCACTCGTCGTCCTCTACTTCGGGTTTCTGTTCATCTACGCTGTCGTCACCTGAGCTTCAAATACGAAGAGGGAGCCACCGATAACCGTGGGGTGAGACCCGACCGCGGTCGAACGAGGCGGGAGTGCGGCCGACCGACCGCAGAGCGCGCCCGGCGGCCGCCTGTTCGCTATCACTCCTTCGAGTGACGGCCTTACTTCACTCTTGAACGGTCGCCGTGAACCACTGGAAACGACCCGTCGCACGCCGAACACGTCGCCGTCGTCGTCTCAAGGTCCGACCGCGCTTCGTCGTCTCCGACGTCTTCTCCGGGTTCGGCCGTCACGAATCGACGACCGGCGGGGAGCGAGACGTACACCGACGCGCCGCAGGTGGGGCAACTGACGCTGACGAGAGACACGTCTCAGGAGGTGTCGCAGTCGGGGAAACACCTGCCGATTCCGCACGCCGATATCCGACCGGGGGGCGTCGAACCACCGTTCTTTTTAGCCACCGACGGGAACGGAGTGTATGAGCTTCGAAAAAGACGACCGCGTCGTATTCCACGACAAGCACAGCGAGTTCGACGGCGACATCGGCACCGTCACGCAGGTGATGGAGACGATGTTCGGCGAGGCGACGTACACGGTGAGCTTCGAGGACGGACAGGAGACGGGCGTCTCCGCCGACTCGCTGGAAGCGGCGGACGAAGACGACACCGACGAGGAGTAGGGCTTTTTTCGGTCCCCCGAGTATCCCGTTCATGGCCAGCGTTCCGTTTCACTACATCGACGTTCGGAGCTTCTGCTACGCGACCGAGGACGAAAAACGGGTCGAGGAGGCGCTCCGGACGTTCCTCCCCGAGGGGTTCGAGGTCGACCGCGTCGAGAACAAAGGGTATCACGGCGACCGAATCGTCGTCCTCTCGGCGCGCGTCGAGAACGCCGACGACCTCAGACACGTCCTCTCGCGGATGAGCGAACTGGACGAACTCGACCGCCTCCTCGCGGAGTTGGACGACCGAGTCGACGACAACTGCTCGTTTTTCGTCCGTCTCGACAAGCAGGCGGCGTTCAGAGACGAAGTCCGCCTCGGCGAGGGAATCACGCTCCGCGCGAAAGTCGAAGCGTACCCCGCAAAGCGCGAGGCAGCCATCGAGAACGCGCGGAACGCACTCGAAACCGCGAGAGCGTAACCGATACAGCACGGCGGCCGCTCATCGGTCACACGGGACTTTTCGACGGTGGTCGGCGGCTCGGACCGAGAGTCCCCTCGGTCTGGGTTTCGCTAAGCCAATCTGTATAGATATCTAGATAGCTATCCATATTCCCCCGAGACGGCGGTCGCTAGGTCGGTTTCGACGAGGCCAGAGAACGGACGTCCGACTCAGTCGACGGAGACGAGATAGACGGCGACGACGGCGAGAACGATACCGGCGGCCTTCCGGGCGGTGAACGACTCGTCGAGGAAGACGATTCCGAGCATCGAACTCGTCACTAGAAACATGCCGAAGACGGGGGTGACGACGCTCACCTGTCCCAGAGAGAGCGCGCGGTAGTACGAGAGGATGCCGATGGAGAGACAGAGGCCGGCGGCGTAGATGTATGGCGACTTCGGATGGGTGAGATAGTTAACCGCGTTCTCGTTCGTGAACGCGACGAGACCGAGCGTGACGAAGACGAGAATCGTGTTCGACATCAGCGTCGCAACGTTGCTCGGAACCGCGGAGTCGCCAGTCGTCGCGAAGTTCATCAGGGGTGCGACGAGCGTGTACGTCACCAGCGCCAGAAGCGCCCACGGGAGATAGTTCATGCTGTAGGAGGGTCGCCACGGGCGGTATAACGTTTCGATGCGAACCGTCGGAGTATAACTACCCCGGGGGTATCATGTCGATATCGTGTACTCTCCGCACATCTCGTATCTCACGCACGCGTGGGCAGACCCGTCTCGCTGTCCGTTCTGTCTGTCGACGCTCGACGACGGCGTCGAGGCGTTCCCGACGCATCTCTCGCAGAGTCCGCACTGTTCGGTCGAGTTCGACGACTGGGAGGTACTGGTCGGCGGGCTCGTCGGCGACGGGTGGGTCGCCTGACGAGCGAGCGGGTAGTTCGCGCCTGTCGGCGGGGACTCGCTTCTTCGGCGGCGACTCACTCCTCGCCGGCGTAAGAGGCGACGCGACCCCACGTGCCCTTCTTTCCCCACAGCCCCGACCGCATGCACTCCAGTTCGACGATCTGAGAGTTGTCGACGAACAGGTTGACGTTCGGGCCGAAGTTCTTGATGTACCACTCGAACACCGGCGGGTCGGCAGCCTCGAAGACGCAGTTTTCGACGCCGACGCCCTCGGCGATGGCGAACGCCACGTCAGTCCGCCAGTCGCGGACGCGTTCGGTGATGCCCTCGGACTCGACCATCACCTTGTACGCGCCGGCGTCGAGGTGGCGGTTGGCCTCGTCGACGGCCTGCTGCGGGTCGATTGCGCCCTCTTCTTCGAGCGCTTCGACGCTCGACGCGCCGCCCGCGCCGAACTGGACGTTCACCTCGGGTTTCGCCTTCAGGCCGTACTCCTGGACGCGCTCGGTCAGTGCGACCAGGTCGTCGGCGTCGATGGCGAGAAATCCCGAGGAGATTTCGACGATGTCGAAACCGTACTCCTCGGCGGCGGCGAGGTAGTCGCCGACGTGTCCCTGGTCGCGGACGAGCACCCGCTCGATGAACCCGCCGGTCGACACCTCCACGTCGAACTCGTGGCAGGTGTCGATGAGCGCCCGGAGCGGTTCCTCGTCCATCAGCGCGAACGACCCGCCGGAGAACTTGTAGATGTCGACGTACCGACCGACGGTTTCGAGGATGTCGCGCAACTCTCGTTTTCCCATCGGGTCGTAGTACGGGCCGCGGATCTCGGTGATGCCGCGCTCGCGCGGCTTCTCGGGTCTGTCGTTCCGTGTCAGGAAGTCGAATGCTCTATCGCTCATACGTCGTGAATCTAGTCCACGAACGGTGACTTAGCGGTTCAGTCGTGTTCAGAAAAGAGACCTTACCGAACGAGCGGGCGTTTTCGCCCCCTCGGCCGCCTTCGACTCGGTCGTCCAACGGGTCGTCAAAGCTGTGGTCTCGTCGCCGCTCAGTCGAGAAGCGCCACGAGTCCGGCGACGTCGGCGTCGCCGAGGTTCCGTACCGTCTCGACGATGCGTTCGCGGTGCTCCTCGTCGTATCGCTCTCGCGTCATCGACTCGAACTTCACTTCGAGCTGCTCCCACGTCATCGGGTCGTCGGGGTGACCGGGGAACCCGTCTCTCTCGACTCGGTACGTCTCGCCCCCGACGTCGAGTTCGACAACCGCGGGCATCTCGCCGGCCTCGAAACGTCGGGTGAGCTCGGGGTCTTCCTCGACCTCGACTCTCTGCAAGAGGCGCTGCACGTCGTCTTCTTGGATTCGCTCGGTTGCGTACTGCGCGGTCGTCACCTCGCCGTCGAGCGCGGCGACGGCGAGCATGTACGGTAAGGAGTGGTCGGCCTGCGCTTTGGTCTCGACTTCGTAGCGACTGCCCTCGCCGCCGCCGATGATGAGTTTCGCGCCGGCGAAGGTGTCGAGACGGATGGCGTCGATGTCCGTCGGATCGATGTCCTCCTCGGCGGTGAGTTCGATGACGGCCTCGATAGCCGACTGGGCGTACGTCTCTGCGACGTACTTCTTGGCCATCACGTCGTGGACGCGCTCTGCGGGCGTGAACTCGACCTCGAACTCCCCCGAGATGACGCGTTTCCAGCCCTTCTGCCCCTCGAACACGTCGACGGGGCCGTCGAGACCCTCGCGCGCGAGAAGCGCCGAGTAGACGGCGTTGCGCGCGGCGTTCGCGGAGGCGACGCCTTTCCACTCGTTGATGCCGCCGGTTCTGGTCACCCGGAGCGCGTTGTGCGCCGTCGCGGCGATACCCACGGCGTTTCGGAACTGCTCGCGGTCGAGGTCCAGAACCTTCGCCGCGCCCGCCGCCGCCGAGACGACGGTGTGGGTGACGTGGTCCCACCCCTTGTCGCGGACGGGGGCGGCGTAGCCGAGTTGACCCTGTACCTCGTAGGCGACGCCGATGGCGGTGAGGAGTTCCTCGCCGGAGGCGTCGGCGAGTTCGCCGCAGGCGACGACGGCGGCGACGTTGTCGCTCGGGTGCGGGGTCTCGTCGGGGGCGAGATACGAGTCCATGTAGTCGAGATACCGAACCAACGCCGTGTTCAGCATCGTCGCGTCCGGCGCCGACGCGCGCCGGTCGCTCCCCCAGAGCCGACACCTCCCGTCCTCGTTCATCCCCTCGACGGCCGCTCGGACCGTTTCGGTCGTCGTCCAACCCATCGCGCCGACCGCGATGCCGAGTGAGTCGAGAATCCGTCGTTTCAGCGCGTCTCGCGTCTCTTCGGAGAGATCGTCGTACGAGAGTTCGAGTGCGAAGTCAGCTATCTCACCGGTCGTTGTCATGTCACGGAATACCACGTGACGCGAGAAAAGCGGTTTTCCCTGACGCGGTGAGTTCCTGCGGTCGTGATAGGTCAGACGGCTCGAATCACCGTCGAAAACGGTCTTATCGGGCAGACAGTGAGCCGAGCCGACGCGGCCGCAAAATTTCTGCCCCAACAGTAACGGGCGTGTTCGTGATACGGGTGTGTATGGACCACGACCAGTTCATCGGTCAGGTTCAGAACCGAACAGAGCTCGCCTCCCGCGGAGAGGCGACGAGCGCCACGCGGGCAGTGCTGGAGACGCTCGGCGAGCGCATCGGCGAGCAGGAGGCCGAAGACCTGTCCTCCCAGTTACCGCTCGAAGTCGGCCGGCATCTGAGCGACGTAGACCACGCCCAGCAGTTCGACTTCGAGGCGTTCGCCGCCCGCGTCGCGGACAAAGCCGAATCTTCGGACGTCGAAGAGCGCCCGGGACGGTCGTCGCAGGCGGTGATGAGCGTCGTCACCGACGCCGTCGAAGCCGGTCTCGTCGGCGACGTCGTCTCGCAGTTCCCCCAGCAGGAGGGCTACGGCGAACTGCTCGGGTCCGCCGACGAGTAGCGCGCCTCGGCGTCAGACCGAACTGAGAACGACGACCGGACAGGGCGCGTTCCGGACGACGTAGTCGACCCTGTGTCCGAAGTACGCCCGTCTGGTCAGCGGCCGGAGGTTGCTCCCGAGGACGACGAGGTCGTGTCCCCCTTCGGTCGCCCGATTCACGAGTTCTTCTTCGAGGTCAGCTTCGCCGGCGAAGACGTTCGTGCGAACCGTCGCGCCCATCCGCCGGCCGAGGTCCGCTTCGCGGTCGACGATCTCCTCACCGAGTCGGAGCGTCGACTCCATATCGGGTCGATTGGCGAACTGTTCGTCGACGGGTGGGGAACTGACGACGTGGACGATCTCGACGACGGCGTTGTGGTCGCGCGCGATGGTGAACGCGACCTCCGCGGCGTGGCGGTTGTACTCGGTACCGACCGTCGGCAGGAGAATCCGTCGAATCGAGGTGTCCTCGGGGTACTCTCCCTCCCTTTCGGCGCGCCTCGCGCTCGTGACCATCACCGGGCAGGGGGCGTCCCGGATGATCTCGTCTACCGTCTCGCCGAACAGCGGTGCGTCGATTCGGCCGCCTCGCTCGGAAGCGCCGACGGCGAGTAAGTCGTACCCTTCGGCGGCCTCCGCCAGAACCGTCGCCGTCGCGCTCGTCCGCTCCGTTCGCGCGATGGTCCGAAGCTGCGAACCGGGGAGGTTCAACCGCTCTCTCATCGTTCGCTGACAGTCGGTGCGCTCTGCGGCCCCCCTCCCGTTCTCGGGTGCGGCCGACGAGTCGCCTTGAGGGGTGCGATCGGTCGCGGTATCGGAGTCAGCCGACCGTGTACCGCCGCCGTTCGTCCGTCGGCGGCGCTCGGTTCGCCGCCCGAGCAGCGAGTAGAGCGCCGCTCTCGCACCTGCCTTCGACTCGCCGCTGCCGGGGCGTTCGAGATACATGCTCGTGATTTCGACGTCCTGACCGCGACTCAACGACCCGACGATTCGGGCAGCGAACTGCGACTCGGGACTGCACCGGGTCGGAAGCAGGACGGTGGCGATACCGTCGACGAAACTGCGCCGCTCCTGGGCCTCCCGTTCGAGTCGGGTTCGTTCCTCGTCGCTCATCTCGATTCTCGGGAGCGACCACCGCATAATCGCCGGAGCCATGAGCGAGGTGACGATGGCGACCATGACGATGATGCTGTACATCTCCGTCGTCAGGATACCCAGTCCGAGTCCGATGGTCGCCACGATTATCTCCATCGCTCCGCGGGCGTTCATCCCGCCGCCGATGGTGATGCCCTCCCACCGCGAGAGGCCGGCGACCCACGAGGCCCCGATGATTCCCGCGAACTTGCCGAAGCACGCCACCGCGAGAACGAGGAGGCCGACGGCGAACACCGTCGGGTCGAACAGCGCCGCGACGTTCATCCGCAGTCCGGCGATGGCGAAGAAGATGGGCGCGAAGATGCCGAGCGTCACGATCTCGAAGGTGTGACGCAGGCTGTAGTCGAAGCGCTTGACCTGCCCGACGAGGATACCGACGACGAACGCGCCGAGAATCGCCTCCAGACCCAGAAACTGCGTGATTGCACCCGCGGCGAGCGCGAGCGCCATCAGCGTGGTCAAAAGCGCCATCTCCCCGCCGACGGCGTTGTCGATCCAACGAACGAGTTCGCGGACGAAGCGCTGGCCGACGGTGAACGCGATACCGAGGAAGGCGACGACCGACACGACGGTCGTCACGGCGGTACTCACGTCGACGACACCGCTCCGTGCGAGGCCGGCGATGGTCGCGAGCAGAATCCATCCAAGTGTGTCGTCAACCATCCCCGCCGCAAGGATGAGTTGGCCGACGTCGCGTCTGATGACGTCGAGTTCGATGAGCACCTTGGCGATGACCGGGATGGCCGAGATGCTCATCGCCGTGGCGATAAAGAGGCTGAACACGAGTCGCTGCTCGGGCGCGGCGATGAACGAAAGCGGGAGATACCACCCCAGCGCGAATCCGGTAACGAACGGGACGAGGATGCCGCCGAGCGAGAGAACGACCGCCATCCGCCCCTTGCTGAGGATGAGGTCGACGTCCGTCTCCAGACCGGTGACGACGAGTAACATGATGAGACCGAGCCAGGCGACGATTTCGAGGAGATGGAACTGGCTCTCCGAGACGACGAACAGCGACTCGTAAACTCCCGGCAGTACCAGGCCCAGAACCGAGGGTCCGAGGAGCACCCCGGCGAGGAGTTCGCCGACGACCGTCGGCTGTCCGAGGCGACCGAACGCCTCTCCCAGCACCCGAGCGGTGACCAACAACGCCACAAGCTGGGTGATGACCAGAAGTAGTTCGTGGTGACCGAGTGGTTCGATTACTGCCATCAGAACTCCGTTTCTCGCTGCTGAACGCCGGAGTTCGGTATCTCACCGACGCGGAAGCGTTCGTATCGGAATACGTGTACGCGATTCGACTTGAACGTTGTATTCGCCGTACATTTGTGACTGTCTCGCTCGTCTACGTGTGGGCCGGCAACCATAATTGATATCGCAGTATGCGATTTATTGCGTAGGGCGTAAACACTTACATCGATGGCGATAACGAGGGCGTATGGACCAGCGACGGAAGATTCTCGATCTTCTGCTGTCGAACGCTCGGGAGAGCACGGCCGATATCGCGAGACAGACCGGTTTCGACGAGGCGACCGTCGAGGAGAGTATCGCCGAACTGGAGGACGAGGGAGTCGTCCGAGGGTATCAGGCGGTGGTCGACTGGCAGCAGCGGGCGGGCGACGGCGAACACGTCCAGGCGGAGGTCGAACTCAACGTGGAACTCGACCGCGAGACCGGCTACGAGGACATCGCTCGTCGTATCGTGAAATTCCCGCAAGTGACGTCGTTGCGGCTGTTCTCGGGTGATTACGACTTCGCAATCCTCGTCGAGGGCGAGTCGATGCACGACGTCTCGCAGTTCATCTCCGAGCAGATCGCGCCCATCCCCGAGGTGACGCAGACGGTGACGCACTTCGTGATGGAGACGTACAAGGACCGTGGCATCGTCTTCGGCGACCGGGACGACGACGACCGCCTCTCGATCTCGCCATGAGAATCGCCGACCGCGTCGAACGCGTCCCGCCGTCGGGGATTCGGCGCTTCTTCGAACTCGCCGAGGAGAAAGAGGAGATCATCTCGCTGGGCGTCGGCGAACCGGACTTCAGCGCGCCGTGGGCAGCCAGAACGGCCGCTATCGGCTCGCTCGAACGCGGTCGAACCTCGTACACGGCGAACCGGGGGATGCGCGAGCTACGGACCCAGATCGCCGACCACGTCCGGCGCTACGACCTCGACTACGACCCCGACGAGGAAATTCTCGTGACGACCGGCGCGAGCGAGGCCCTCGACGTGGCGATGCGGGCGTTCGTCGATCCCGGCGACTGTGTCGCCGTCCACCAACCGTCGTACATCTCGTACGTTCCGGGCGTCGTCTTCGCCGGCGGCGAACCGCTCGCCGTACCGACGCGCCCCGAGAACGACTTCGCGCTTACCTACGAGGACCTGACGAACGCGGGGGCGGAGGACGCCGAGGTGTTGGTGCTCTGCTATCCGAACAACCCGACCGGGGCGACGATGAGTCGCTCCGAACTCGCCGAGGTGGCGGAGTTCGCCGTCAAACACGACCTGACGGTGCTCTCGGACGAGATTTACGCCGCGCTCACCTACGTGGGCGAACACACCTCCATCGCCACGTTCCCCGGAATGCGCGAGCGAACAGTGGTGTTCAACGGCTTCTCGAAGGCCTACGCGATGACCGGCCTGCGCCTCGGCTACGCGCTGGGGCCGCCGGAGGCGATTCGGGCGATGAACCGTATCCACCAGTACTCGATGCTCTCCGCGCCGACGACAGCACAGTACGCCGCGCTCGAAGCACTCAGGTCGTGCGGCGACGAGGTCGTCGAGATGCGCGACCAGTACGACCGCCGTCGCCGGTTCGTCCTCTCGCGGTTCGAGGAGATGGGGCTGGACTGCTTCGAGGCCCGCGGCGCGTTCTACGCGTTCCCCCACTGCGGCGGCGACGACGAGCGCTTCGCCGAGGAACTCCTCCGGCAAGAAGACGTCGCCGTCGTCCCGGGTAGCGTGTTCGGCGTCGGCGGCGAAGGCCACCTCCGCATCTCCTACGCGACGGGACTCGACGAGTTGCGGACGGCGATGAACCGTATCGAACGGTTCGTCGACGCTCGGTGAGCTCCTCATACACTCCATTCTGCGATATCAACTATCGTCGGTCAGTGGTTCGCTGCCGGCCCCGCGTCCGCCGAGAACCGGTCACTGCCACAGGCGCATCCCGACGACGACGGTGAGTGCGAGCGACGCCATCGACAGCACGGCAGCGAACGTTCCATCAACCCCGAACCGGAGCGTCCCCACGGCGACGAGAAATGCGACGAAGAAACCCAGCGAGATGAGTCTCCGGAGTTTGTACTCGCGGATCGCTTTCTGTACGCGTTCGGAGTCCTGCATGGGTCGAATCGAGACGCCGCCGGGATAACCGTTTTCGGAACGCTGGGCAGAGACGACAGCTAGCGGACACACATCGATGAAGCGGAAGTCGACACAGAGGAGATGAACATCGAAGAAGGCGGACCGAAACCGGTCGAAGCAAAGGCCGAAACCTACCGATTTCTTGTCTGGTACGCTGTGTCGTCTCGTCGCGCTCTCGCTTCATTCGCCCTCGAAGTGAACTGCGTTACCGTCGCTTCCCGACGCGGTCACTGCGGCCGACCCTCTCGGATTCGTTGCCTCTCTCTCTCTCGGACTCGGAGCAACCGTGGTCTCGGAATCTCCTCGGCAGCGCCGCGGCGGTTTGCCTACTTGCCTCGGAACTCTCTGTTCTGGTCGTCGCATTCGTGACCTTACTCTGATTCAACCCTCGGCCGTTTCCCGTGTCGCGTGCACTCTCGTCCGGTGGGTCTCAGGACTTCGACCGCGGCGGTTCACGCCCAAGGGTGTATGCCAGTTCCGAAAGCGACTTGTGTTCCGGCTACGGCAACGCAGGCTATCGTATATCTATCCACATTTCTGAATAGCTGTCTGGATGGATCACCACATAGACTCTTGGGAAGATATACACAGAGGCGGCCAGCGAGTCCCGACAGCGCGATTGTCTGACGGAGATTTATGTATGGCTCTGCGAAAGCGCAGGCTATGAAACGGGCAGTGACGATGTGGAGCGAATCCGGCGGCGTCGGGAAGACGACGATGGCGACGAACACGGCCGCCGCGCTCGGGCGACGCGGGGCAGACGTGCTCGTCGTCGACTTGGACCCCCAACTCGGCAGTTTGACCGATCACGTCGGCTTCGGCGAGCTGAAGTCGACGGACGGCGACCACCTCGGCGACGTTCTCCTCGACCAGGAGCGCGACGCGTCCGACTTAGTCGTCGACGCGGGCGATTTCGACCTGATACCGTCCCACGAGGGGCTGGCGAACATCGAGAGCGAGATGGCCGCGCGCAACACCTCGCTGCGCGAGTTCCAGTTGCGCTCGTCGCTCGCGCCGCTGGCGGGCGAGTACGACTACTTCCTCATCGACCCGCCGGCGACGCTGAACGTCCTCGTCGACAACGCGCTCGTCGCCGCGCGCGACGTGGTCATCCCCATCGAGCTCACGCGGAAGGGGAGCGTCTCCATCGACGGCCTGGAGGATACTCTCGACAGCATGGAACGCGGGTTCCGCACGTTCGACGACTCGTTCGCGCTCGGCATCCTCGCCGTCGTCCCCAACGAGGTCGGCGACTCCAACATCTACCGGGAGGTCCGCGAGGAACTGGAGACCGACGGCAAACCGGTGACGCCGTTCGGCGTCCGCAAGCGCGACGTGTTGAAGGAGGCGTGGCGCACCCACATGACCGTCTTCGAGTTCGCCGACAGTGCGGAGACCAGAGACCTCCGTCCGTACGAGGAGGACCTGCTCGACCAGTTCGACACCGTCGCTCGCATCGTCGAACGCGGGAGCGTCGAGGCGGCGCTCGACGTGGAGGTGGCCCAATGACCAAAGACGACCGGTACGGCGCTGCGGGCGACACGTACGGCGACGTCTCGACGCCGGAGACGGCCAAAAACGGGTCCGACTCCGACGACGGCGACCGCGACGCGGCGTCCGAGACGGACGCCACCGACGAGGGTGCGACGCAGACCGGCGGAACCTCCGCGCTCCCGTTCATCTTCGCCCGACGGACGGTGAAAGCCGACCGCGACGCGCTTCCCGTCTACGTCAGACCGACGACCGACGACCGTCTCGACGCGCTCGAACGGGAACTCGACGACCGGTTCGACGGCGACGACGTGATGTCGCTGGACGTGCGCGAAGCGGTCGTCACGGCCGGACTCAGGAACGTCGACGACGTGGTCGACGTGATGGAAGAGTGGGGATACGGACGGCGATAGCCGGCGGTGGATGAGACGGGAAGGCGAGAGAACGGAACCGAGGTGTCAGATTACTCGTCGAACTCGTCGAATCCGAACGAGTTCTCGCGGTCGATATCTCTGTACATGCCGACGAAACTGTCGTGGTCGCCGGCTCGCAGTTGTTCGTCGAGCTCTGCCTGTTTCTCACTGAGTTGCGCGTCGAGTTGCTGGTACTCCGGGGTCTCGGTGAGCGTCGAGTCGTCCTTTTCGGCCTCCAGTACCGCTTTCTTCGAGGCGAGCGCGAACAGTTCGCGGACGCCGTCGTCGTACTCGCTGCGGCGGAGGAGACTCGAGACGGTTCCCAACAGCGACTCGCGGGTGACCGGCTTGATGAGGTAGTCGTCGAACCCCATCTCAACGATGTCGAAGTCGGGTTCGACGGCGGTCACCATCGCGACGCGGCAGTCGATGCCCCGTTCTCTGACGGCGTCGAGAACCTCGTCGCCCGAGAGGCCCGGCATCCGTCTGTCCAGCAGTACGACATCGACCTCGTCGTCCAGCTCCGAGAGGGCCTCGCGGCCGCCGTACGCGGTGCGGACTCGGTACTCATCGTCCAACCACGCTGCGTAGAGGTTCGCGAGGTCGACTTCGTCTTCGACGACCAGGACCAGCGGCCGTTGGTCAGTCATCGGCCTCCCCTCGTTGCCCGGCAAACGCCCATATCACCTCTTTGTCGGACGACGCTATATCAAGATACCTCTTGTGAGCGAAATAGCAGCTACGTAAATGTGAGAAATTTGTCCTCTCGGGCTACGAAACTGACTCGACGGTCAGTCTGTTGGCCTCGATATCTTCGAGGACCGCTCCCCATCCGCCGACGGTTCGCGTCTGGCCGTCGACGGCCACCGTGACTGCGGTTTCGCCCGCCAGCTGCGACAGCGGCGGTTCGCCGTTCGTCGACGTTCCGGCGTAGGCGACGTCGAGGAGCGTCCCCGCGAACGACACCGCATCCCCGACCTGCGTGTCGAACCCCTCGACGCGGACCCGAACCGTCGCCCCGTCGTCGAGCAGCGGTTCCATCTCGCGGACGAACCGTCGGATGTCGGCGTAGACGAGCGGGGGGTCGGTCGGGTGCGCGTCGTACACCGTCTCCCACACCTCCCAGAGACACGTCTGGAAGTACCAGTGAAAGACGTACGTGAGCGTGTAGTCGTCGACGAGCACGCCGTACCGATTGACCGACCGTGCGTGGGGGGTAAAGCAGGTCTGACTCCGGTCGACGAGGACGAGGAACGGGGCCGGCAGTCGCCGGTGGCGAACCTCGGTGGCGACCCCTTCGTACGCCTTCGCTTGGGGCAGGGCGTCGGGAGTCGTCTCCGAGTCGGTGTGAAGCGAGACGCTGACGACCGCCCCCTCGTCGTACGCCGCCGAGAGCGCGGGCCGAAGCCGTCGGAACTGTTCGACGGTCGCCGACACCTGAACCTCCGTCTCCGCCGCGCGGACGATGTCGCGGGCGCGGTCGAACACCGTCTCGAAACGCTTGACGATGCTCACCATGTGGTCGTCGACGGCGGGTTGCTCCCAGCGTTCCTCGATTTCGGCGGCGGCAGCGGTGAACCGCTCGGCTTTGCCGCGAAGGGAGGTGAGTACGGCCTGCGGTTCGTTCGCGCGTGCGTGGAGGCTGTCCTGCTCGTACGTCTCGATGTACCCTTTCGTCTCCAAGTCGCGGAGAACGTCGTAGATGCGGGCGGTCGGCACCGAACACGCGTCGGCGAGTTCGGTCGCGCTGGCCGACCCCAGTCGGAGCAGTGCCGTGTACGCGTCGGCCTGGTACTGCGACAGCTCGGCGTCTTCGAGCGCTCGACGTAACTCCGCGGTGTCCATCAGAGTCGAATCGACAACATAACGATTAATAACTGTTCCCTCCGTCTCGTCTGGACCTGGTAAAACAGATTCCGTCGCCCAGCGTCGAACGAAACGCCGGCGTCTACTCGGTCGTTACTCCTGCGGGCTGTAGTTCGGCGCTTCGTCGGTGATCATCACGTCGTGGGGGTGACCTTCGGTCTGGCCCGCGGCGGAGACGCGGACGAAGCGGGCGCGCTCTTTGAACCCGGGCAGCGTCTCGGCACCGACGTAGCCCATCCCGGACTTCATGCCGCCGACGAGCTGGTGGAGTTCGGAGGCGAGCGTCCCCTTGTAAGGGGTGGCGGCCTCGACGCCCTCGGGGACGAACTCCTCGTCCTCGTCGGCGTCCTTGAGGTAGCGGTCGCCGCCACCCGAGCGCATCGCGCCGACGCTGCCCATGCCGCGGTACTGCTTGTACTTCTTGCCGTTCATCGTGATGACGCGGCCGGGCGCTTCCTCGGTCCCCGCGAAGTAGGAGCCGAGCATCACGGCGTCGGCACCGGCGGCGACGGCCTTGATGGCGTCGCCGGAGTACCGGATGCCACCGTCGGCGATGACCGGGACGTTCTCGCTGCTCGCAACGTCGGCGACTTCGGCGACGGCCGTGATCTGCGGCATCCCCGACCCGGTGACGACGCGCGTCGTACAGATGGAGCCCGGGCCGATGCCGACTTTCACGCCGTCGGCGAAGTCGACGACGGCCTCGGCGGCCTCGCGCGTGCCGATGTTGCCGACGACGACGTCGGCGTCGACCTCGGAGCTGATGTCGCGGGCGCTGTCGATGACGTTGAGGTTGTGCGCGTGCGCGCAGTCGATGAACAGCACGTCCGCGCCCGCCTCGTCGGCGGCGACGGCGCGGTCGGTCTCGAACGGGCCGACGGCGACGCCGCAGACGAGTCGTCCCTCGTCGTCACGGGCGGCGTTCTCGTGCTCGCGGCGCTGGAGGATGCCCTGCATCGTGACCAGTCCGACCAGTCGGTCGTTCTCGTCGACGATGGGGACGCGCTCTATCTTGTAGTCGTACATCAGTTCGAGCGCGTCGCGCGCCGTGACGTCCTCGCCGGCGGTGATGACCTCGTCGGTCATCGCTTCACGTACCTCGTCGCTCTCGCCGACTTCGAGGTACGGGCGGATGTCGGTGCCGGAGATGATGCCGAGAACGATGTCGTTGTCGTCGACGACGGGCGCGCCGCTGACGCCCTCGGACTCCATCATCTCGTCGACCTCGCGGACGGTCTGACTCGGGTGCGCCGTGACGACGTTCTCGCGGCGAATGACGAGTTCGTCCGCGCGTTTGATGCGCTCGATCTCGGCGACCATCGCCTCGACGGGCATGTTGCGGTGGAGGACGCCGAGACCGCCTTCGCGGGCCATCCCGATGGCCATTCCGCTCTCGGTGACCGTGTCCATCGCCGCCGAGAGCACCGGGATGTTGAGTTCGACGTTTTTCGAGACGCGCGTCGCCACGTCCGCGTCGTCGGGTTCGACGCGGCTCTCCATCGGTCGGAGGAGGACGTCGTCGAACGTCAGCGCTTCCGGTACTCGTAGTTTCTCCGAGAACGTGTCGTCGGGAACGTCGTTCGCCATGTAAGTGGTCCCGGCCGTCCGGACAAAAACGTTGCGAGATAGCATCCTCTTGTGGATGTTTCTCATTGCGACTCCGTGTACTATACACGGTCGTGGATACTACCGGGCGTCGCGGCGGTCGGTCCGCCGTTCTCCGACGCACAGTGCAATATTCGCCCCATACAAAACGAATCGGTGTGGATACTACAGGAAAACGAGTAACTCTTCGTCAAACCGTAGGCCCTACTTATAAATTAGGGCGCGAGTACGCTGGCGTATGCCCTCGCTTCCCACACAACACTTAATAGTTCTGTCCGAATTAGTTCAGCCATGAACTCCGAGAGTTCAGCCGCACAGCGCACTGCCGGTCGACCAGACTGCAACTCCGGCACCCTCTTTACAGCGATGTGGCTCACAATTAAATCGGGGTTTGTAGGCGGAGGACGGCCGTGGGGGTCCGCGTCCTCGGGTTTGCACTCGTATCGCCGTCTGGCCGAAGGTGACGGCCGTTAGTCTCAGATGAGTGTCTCACAGCATCCGATTGCGTTACGCCTAGAGCAGCAGGTTGGCGGCGCGACCCGCCTCCTGGCGACGGTGATGGCGCTGCCGCTCGTCGATGGCATCTTCCCCGCGCTCGTGTTGGCGGGGGCGCTGACGACGACGACCGCCAGCGGCGCGACGGCGTTCTCGCCGGTCGGTATCGTCGAAACCGGTCTGCTCATCTTCGGTGGCTCCGCGACGATGGCGGTTATCCTCGCCGAGATGGACGGTACGCCGCGCGAACAGGTCAAGTCGGTGCTCCTCTTGGGCGCGGTTCTCGTCCCGCTGGCGGCCATCGAAGCGGCCCTCGCCGGAACCATCGAGAGCCTCCTCGAGATCGCCATCTTCGAGCGCTTCGCCGGCATCGTCATCATCGCCATCGCGGCCAAGACCGCCAGCGCCGAGATCGGCAAGTATCTGCCGGGACCGGCGGTCATCATCGGCCTCGGTCTCGTCGCAAGTTTCGACCCCGCCGGCGCGCAGTTGGTCGTCGACCTCGACCCCGTGACCGTGCTGGCGGGGGCGGCCGCCGCGGGCGTCGGTGTCGCTTTCGCACTCGGCGTCGCGCTCTTCGGTGACCGCCTGCGCGGGAAGGTCGACATCGACCGGTTCCGCTTCGGCAGCTCGGTGGCGCTTGCGATGCTGGCGCTGTCGGTGCTGGGCATCATGAACACCCACTACCCCGTCGCGCTCGGCGTGCTCTGCGTGACGGCGGTGTTCTCGTACGACCCCGGCGCGTCCGACGTTGCCGACGTCGCCGAGACGGGCGATCCGAGCGACTACGACGAGCAGCCATCCACCGGTCGGGTCCCCGACGACCGGAGTGCGGACGGCCGCGTCGTCGACAGTCCCGTCGCCGATGGCGGCGACGCGCCGAAATCTGCGGTTCGTGGGGCCGACGAGGGCCACGACGAGCCGGGGACGGCGTACGGTTATCCCGGCGAGGACGACTCACGCGCGCCGTGGCTGTAAGCGCCGACGCCACTGCCAGAGGCCGACCTTGAACAGGACGCCTGCGGCGAACAGGCCGAAGTTCACCGGGTTCGAATCGTAGTAGACGATCTCGATAGCCGGACTTCCCGAAGCGAACGGCCACAGCGGTTCTATCGGTCGTGCGATGTCCGGTGCCGAGAGGATATCACCGAACAGGTGGGCCGCACCGCCGACGAACGTCAGCGCCGACCCCGGTCGAGCGGAACCTACGCCGAGACGGCGCCACCAGTGCGAGTCCGAGATGTCCACTCACGCCGACCATGGCGGAGCGTTCGCGCCGAAGACCGGTGAGCCGCGGGGCTAGAGACGCGGCAGCGTCTCCGGAGACGGAGAACTTAGGTGGATTCGTCGTCTGGTGGGCGTATGGCAAACCGCGTCGTAGAAGGCCGCATGGTGACGGCCGAGCGACTCGCCGAACTCATCGAGGGTGAACGCCCGATGGAGGCCGACAGCATCGACGACGCCGACTTCGACTGCCCAGAGTGCGGCGGCAACGTCCTCAGCGTCGGCTACATGCCGAGCGTCACCGAGTTCGTTACCGGCTACAAGTGTCAAGATTGCGAGTGGGCCGACGACGACCGGTAGTCGAATCGAAACCCCTTTAGTGGTTTTGCGTCAATGAGGAGACGAGGGGTCGTGGCCAAGCCCGGCATGGCGACTGACTCCAGAGGCAACGCCCGGGACGAAACTCCAGACTGATATACCGAGCGGCCGACTGATCATCGGTTCGCGACGACGACCCTCTGGAGTTCCGAGGCGGACCGGAGATATCAGTCGATCGGGGGTTCAAATCCCTCCGACCCCACTCCGTATAAAACAACTGCGGAAGGTCTTGCTCCTACTAACCACAGGTTAGTCCACTCTCAGGTCACCTCGATTCGGAGGTGCGCCTGATGGCGGCTTACCTCGAACCAGCCGCCGAACAGCGGCAGTGTCTCTACTGCAACAACCACGTCACTGAGCGCTTCGGCCGCGTTTTCGGCGAACACGGCGACCGAGTACACCGCTGTCCGAACTGTGACACCCACGCCAGAATCAATCGCGGTAGCGCTGCAGGTCGCGAAGTCCGTATCCCCGACCCAGAGACATCGCCAGGTCGCCACGGGGGGCGGAACTGATGGCCGCTACCAACGACAACGAGAGGAGAGACCTCTCGACGCTCGCCCATTCATGATTCGGAAATGCAGCGAAGAACCGGACTATTGCTATACACACTGTTTTGTGCGGCTAGTTTCTACGATTGGCCAGTGCTAAGATGGTGACCCTCCTCGCTGTGATAGGCGTCCTCGTTGCGGTGTTCGTCGGGTTCAATATCGGTGGCTCCTCGACCGGTGTCGCGTTCGGCCCGTCCGTCGGGAGTCGCCTCGTACGAAAGGCAACCGCTGCGACACTGTTCACTTCGTTCGCACTCGTTGGCGCGTGGACCGTCGGACGGAACGTCATTGATACGATGAGCAGCAGCATCGTCCCCGCCACGCAGTTCTCGCCAGTCGCCAGCATCGGTGTCCTCTTCTTCACCGGTACGTCGTTACTTATCTCGAATCTCTACGGTGTTCCAGCCTCGACGTCGATGACTGCTGTCGGTGCTATAGTGGGATTGGGACTCGCGACAGGGACGCTCAACGAGGCACTGATGTTCACTATCGTCTCGGCCTGGATCGTTGCACCGCTGGTTGGGTTCACGTGTGGGGCGTTCATCGGTCGCTACATCTACCCGTATCTCGACCGTCGAATCGCGTTCACCCGGTTCGAATCTCACCTGATTTGGTTGGACCGCTCTGGGACTGTCCCGCGGCCACGGTTCAACGAAAACGCATCGTTACGCGACATCGTTGGCTCAGCCACGGTTGTGATCATCGCCTGTTATATGGCGTTCTCCGCCGGGGCATCTAACGCGGCCAACGCCGTTGCGCCATTGGTGGGCGCAGGGGGACCGCTGACCGTCGACCAAGGTGTTCTTCTGGCCGTCTTCGCGTTCGGGCTGGGCGCGTTTACTATCGCCAGGCGAACGCTCGATACCGTTGGGGACGACATCACCGAGCTCCCGATTCTGGCGGCACTCATCGTTTCCGTTGTCGGAGGGACCATCATCACGGTGTTGTCGGTACTGGGCATCCCAGCAAGTTTAGCCGTGAGTACCACTTGCTGTATCATCGGCCTCGGCTGGGGTCGTGCGAGTCGGGCGGTGAGAGTAGTTGAACTGGCGACTCCCGTCCCCGAGCGCGAGCTCGACCTCGATGTCTCGACGGGTGCACTCGTTACCTCCAGGGCCGAGAACGTCCCCACGAGTCCGACCGTCGGCGACCTGGCACGGGGCGAATCACCTCCGGAGGAGCCGAGCGAAGAACTGCCTGATATCCCAGACATCGGCAAAGCAGGCGCGGCAGATCTGGATCGGGAGAGCCTCTTCGACCCTAGAGCAGTAAAGCGCATTGCAGCACTGTGGGTTCTCACTCCGACGCTTGCTGTGGTCGGGTCGTACCTGTTGTTCCTGATCGTGTTGTGACTGAGGAAGACGCTCGATTGCGCAAGAGTGGCCGTCTCTGACGATTCGACCCCGGACTACGAGAACGCCAAGGCACGTCCGAATCTGGCAGCCTGTCGCACGGCACTCATTCCCCGTGATTAGAACCGGTCTGTGGCGGAAACGAGATAAGGTATCGACGTACGAGAGAGAAATCCTGTATTCAGCACATCCATATTTCGGATCTTACCTGGTTCAGCAATGTAAAAGATTGTTCCGAGAATAGGCTACTCGCAGCAGTCTCTCTCAATAGCTCTGTTGAGTTTCTTCGTATGTGGCAGCTTCCGGTGGACGTGCTGAATACAAGGCGCGTATCGGTGATTCCAATGAACTGTACGCATAAACCGATTTTATCCGCAAACGATTCATACTTTGACCTACTGGAACTGAAGAATGCCACAGTAAACTTATACGCAGAGGTTGTAATATTGTGCGTAGTATGATAAGTAAGGTTCACAGGATTATTTCAAATATAAATATTATCTCGGTAGTGATGATAGTACTTCTTCTGTCTCTGTTCGCACAATATGAAGTAGAGTTCATTGCCTCGATCCCGCTTGTCGGTTTGTTTATCATGGCTTTGGTGACGATTCGGAACAGCAGATCTGTTTATCGAAACCACGAATATGTCTTCCTCCTGTTTCTCGCTGTCTCGCTGTATTTGCTCGTGGTCCAACCTGATTACGTGACCACCGTAGTTGGGGTTGTCATAGCGGGATTCAGCATCGGTGTAGCTGCGTACCTTTTATTTGAAAAAGTCAACTACAAGTACTTCGGATTTTATACCTGTGTTCTGGTATTTGCTGTCGGGGTGTACTACTTGACCATTAGTACGTTCATGGGTACACTACTCTGCGGGTTCGCCGTGGCTCTGATGTATCAAGTGTATCGCACGCCCACGGATCGTCATTCAAGATTAAGAAAGTCTTCATAGGCGGTGTTGAATGTTGACTCGTGAGATCGAGGTTCGTTCTTTGATAGATATGCACACCTACCTAACGGCTGTTTCGCCATCAAGGACGTGAAAAGCAATGATGCACGATTACTGAATACATCCTCTGTATCTTGCACTCCGTTACTGACAGTGGTTGAGGAGTTCGCTCACCGACTGCTGAATACAGGGCGCGTATCGGTCATAACGGAGTTCATCCATAGCGGAGGAAGGTACCGGTGCTTTCTGCTGGGCGCTGAACTCCAACCATCCTATTCGATACTTAATTAGTCCTATAGATATACGTGATAATACGAGAATGCCAATTTCCAACGATGAATTCGAAGCAGGGACTGTCGAAGTGACCGGCGACGACCCGATTACCAACGACGAGGAAGGACCTATCGAGACCGAGAAGGATCTCATCACGTCGTTTCTGAGCGAGCGACCTGACAAGGCCTTCACCGAACGGGAAATTGTCCTCGGTGTCGATTTCACCCCTGTGTTCATGAATCGGACTCGACACCCCCTCGGTTCACTCTCTGATGGCCTAATCGACTTCGCTGGTGATGTCACTGCTACGACGATCGTCGTTGACGATATTGATGAGGCACTTGACGAACTCGTTGAAGAGGGAATTGTGACGAGCAAGGAGGTCGAAACTGAGGACGGTACTTCACTCTACTATCGATTAGCATAGTTCGATACCAGTGCCGCACGAGGTAACCAGCCTTACCAGTCCTCAGAGAATCTACTCTTCTAGCTGCTGAATACATCCTCTGTATTCAGTAGGCAGATTATATCGATTGTAGAGAATTTGGCCAAGACCAAAATTGAGCTTCCGAGAATGGATCATATCCGAGAACGGTGATTTCGCCCGACGTTGGCCGGACGAAATCGAGTAACATGATGATCGTCGTGGACTTCCCGGCACCATTCGGCCCGAGAAAGCCGAACACTTCCCCTGGCTCAACCGTGAGATCAAGATTGTCGACGGCGACGACATCGTCACCGAAGCGTTTCGTCAGGCCGTGCGTCTCGATGGAGGACATCGTATCTCTGAATTGATATTCATGACAGCAATAAACTAACTATATCTAGACGGCGCTGGGATACCTGCTCTTGACGTTCTTTCTGGAACTAACCGTGACGATGGCGATGCCACCGGTTCGGATTCTCTTCGGTGTCTTGAGCGCGCTCGCGCTCGTTGCGGTTCTGGTCGGGACGAAGCAGGGGTGGATAGTACCGCTCGACGAGCTGGTGCCGTGGGTGAATGCGAATCAGCTGCGGGCAGTTCTGATTTTGGTGGGAACGTTCGTCGGGATACTGAGTATCGTCGCGGAGTTTCCGGGGTCGGTGGTTCGAGAAGGGAGTACGGTGAACTTCGTCGCTCACGGGATTGGAACCGGGTGAATCAGGTACGAAGTCACACCGCAGTAGCGAGTTAGTCTCTAAACTGAGGCACTACACGGTCGCGATGAAGTTGAACAACTCGCGAACAGTGGTCTGAGATTTCTGTTGCATACTTGTGGCCGTTGACGCAGAAGGTGTTTGGAGCCTCGCCTGTAAGCTCACAACAGCCATAGAAGGTGACGTACTCCTCTATCGGAGCTGCCTCAAACCGGTCCATCATGATAACGTCCTCTCCGTTGAGGAGATAATCTCCCTCTACGTCAAGGTAGATATCGTCGTCAGAGCCGACGATGTAGAACCCCTCAGGGAGGTAGTCCTTCTGATTCTTCATCGACCATCCGTCTTCGCACAGCCGTGACCTGTCGTAGAGAACGGACACCTCGTTTGAGACGCGTGTACCACATACCTCGCACTCAAAGTAGACCATCTGATGAAACGTAGTAGATGGACCACATATACGTGCCGCAGGGTTGCTATCGAATGTCTGGCCCCTACGGAACAACTGAGATGCGCGGGTCGGCTCGGGAAGCAACTGTGACTGAGGAGTGTCCGCTCTGTGGTGAGGAGGTGAAGAAAGGGGCGTTGTCGAATCATTTGGCGGAGTGCGAAGAGAGGTAAACAGATTCTCTATGCTGATGGTTTGAGTCGGACCCACTCCATTGTGTTGTGATTCCCTTGGCCTTTAATCAGCACCAATTCGCCATCTGGCGAGATGCTGCCCTTTTTTCCAGATATAGTACTTCTGTGTAAGTCTCCAACTTCTCTGGGACAACTCCATACAAAATCTGTCGCTCCTCGTCTAGATGGGATGCGTTCGACCCAGTAGAAGAGGCACACCACAGGAGTTCTCCGTGGCACGAAGTAACTGCTCTACCAATCGGGTCTCTATGGTTCGCGCGGCTTCGGTCTCCTGTCTCTCCTCCGCGCGTCGACCAGTCGCTGCAGCCACGCGACCTGTTCGTCGCTGATTCCGTCTTCGACGTTCGTGGTCGGCGGGCCGCCCAGTTTCAGTTCGCAGCTCGGTTGCTTCAAGTATCCGTGTCGGCGGCTCGGTTCTCGGTGAGGGTCGGTTGTAGACACCAAGATACTCGATGTGTTTTTCTAATAATAAGGTTTCCGTAGATTACTATCAAGAAGTAGAGTGCTCCACGTTATCGGCCGGCGTTCGCTTCGCCCGAAACCGCACCGACGTACTACTACTTCTGACAGTTATATTTCCAATACTGACGCCTCGGAATCGAGTTCGAGCCACCTTCTACCGCCGCGTCCGCAATCACAGAAAAGAAGGTTTACATACTGAGACACGTAGGCGTCCCCATGAACGGGAGCAAGCGGCGATGAGCGACCGACCCAGAGGCGAACCGTACCAGTACACCGGACCGTGCCCAGTCGACGACTGCGAGGAGCAGTTCGTCGCCGTGGCCGTCCCGAACCTTCGACTACACGTCCGCGAGATACACGGCCCGCTCGCCGTCCACGAGCAGGTCCCGGAACTGGAACTCGTCCCGGGTACCGACGCGCAACACCGACACCGCGAGCGAAAGTAACACGCCGACCCGAGGTTCCCCGTCGCCGCTCTCCCCGTGGAGTTTTCCGGCCTGGAGCTCGCTCTCTCGGCGCGCTTCCCCGTTCCTCTCAGCAGAGTGGCCTCTCACCGGTGCGGCCTCTCGGCACGAACGCGACGCGTTCACCGCCACCTCGACGGACCAGTCACGCCGAATCCGACCCGGCAGCGAGCGAATCGAGAAAGGACCCGACGCGCGCGCCGGTCTCCGCCCACGTCGGGTGGGCTTCGTACGTCGCCAACGCCGCTACCCCCATCCGCGCGAGGCGCTTGCGGTTCCGGCACAGCGGGGCGACGGCGTCCGTCACCTCCGTCGGGTCGGCGGGGTCGACCAGATAGCCGTTCGTCCTGTCGGCGACGAGTTCGCTCGCGCCGCCGGCGGCGGACGCGACGACCGGGAGTCCGAACCCCATCGCTTCGACGTAGGCGATGCCGAACCCCTCGTGGGTCGAGGGCATCGCGAACAGGTGGCTTCGCTCGTACAGCGCCGCGAGCGCCGCGTCGTCGAGTCGACCGGCGAAACGAACCCGGCCGTCGAGGCGCAACCGGTCGACGGCAGAACGGAGTTCCGCGACGTACTCGGCGTCGACGGCGAGGCTCCCGACGACGACGAGTTCCCAGGGCCGGCGAATCCGCGCCAACCCCGCCAGGAGCGTCTCCAGATTCTTGCGTCTCGTGACGTTGCCGACGCAGACGACGCGGAGCGGACCGTCGCGCGCGCGTTCGCGGACGCGAGCGGCGGAGACCGTCGTCCCGAAGCGGTCGCCCGCCGGGTAGGCGACGACCGACGGAGCGGTGGTCCCGGCCGCATCGCCGCCGACGAGCGTCGAGACGGCCCGCCGCGTCGTCTCGCTGTTGCAGACGAACGCGTCGACCGACCGGAGATACGCCCGTTCGAGACGCCGTACGAGCGCGTTTCGCCACACCGAACGTGCCTCGGCGGCGCGGATGTGATGGACGACGGCGACGACCGGCGCGTCGACGCCGAGTCGACGGTTGAGCCACGCCAGCGACGGGTGGCAGAGCTCATCCTGCAGCAGGACGTCGAGGTCGGCCGCACGGATGCGGCGGGGCAGCGAGCCGTCGAGGTTGTCCGCCGTCGAGCGGAGATAGCCGCGCTCGGGCAGCGAAAACACGACGACGTCGTCGCCGCGTTCGCGCAGATGTTCGACGACCCGGCGGTCGTAGAGAAAGCCGCCGGAACGTTCGTCGAGATCGCCGTAGACGAGAATGCCGACGCGCATTCAGAGCGCCGTCTCGTACGCCGCCGCCGCCTCCTCGTCTTCCCACACCGTCACGCGGACCCGTTCGGGACTCTCGAGCGTCGCCTCGTCGACGACCGCTTCGCAGAGAACCCGCGCGAGTCGCTCGACGCTCGGGTTCTGCCCTTCGAACTCCGGGAGGTCGTTCAGCGTCGCGTCGCGGTATCGGTCGACGGTCGGCGACAGCGCCGCCTTCACGTCGTCGATGTCGACGAGATAGCCGTACTCGTTCAGCGTCGACCCCTCGAACCGGAGTTCGACGCCGAAGCGATGCGAGTGCAACTCGCCCTCCGGTCCGGCGTCGGGGACCGTCAGGAAGTGCTGGGCGATGAACGACCGACGGACGGTAACCGAGTACATACTGTCGCTACGGACCGCCGTAGGTAAAGAGGATACCCACGGAGGCTTCGGATTTCGAGTCGAGCAACTCGTAGGCGCGTTCAGCTTCGTCGACGGGAACGCGGTGGGTGAGCAGGCCCTCGGCGTCGAAGTCGGCGAGGCGGTCCCACGACACGTCGAGGCGGCGGTCGCTGTCCCACCGCCCGCGAAGCGACGGGTCGAGCGTGCTCACCTGGCTGTTCTGGAGTCGGATCCGACTGCGGTGAAACCGGCCGCCGAGGTCGAGCGTCACCGGTTTCGTGCCGTACCACGACCCGACGACGACGCGGCCGTCGTACCCCGTCACGCCGACGGCGGCGTCGAGCGCCGCCGGATTACCCGACAGCTCGAACGTCAGATCCGCGCCGTCGCTGGTGTGTCCGCGCGCGTCGCCGTCCAGCGACGGACCCGAGGGGTCGAAGCGGTCGTCTATCTCCTCCGGCGCGACGCTCTCGTCGGCACCGAACGCCCGTGAGAGGGCGCGGCGCTCGGCGACGCTGTCGACGGTGACGAGTTCGGCGAGCGGAAACGACGAGAGCACTGCCGTCGTCAGCAGACCGACCAACCCCTGTCCGAAGACGACGACGCGCTCGCCGACCATCGGCCGGCCGTCCATGACGAAGTTGACCGCCGTCTCGACGTTCGGAAGCAGCGCCGCCGCCGCCGTCGAGCAGTCGTCGGGCACCGGGTGGAGTTCGGTCGGCGGGGCGCAGAAGTGACTCTCGTGGGGGTGAAACGCGAACACGCGACGGTCCAGCCACGCCTCGTCGACGGCGTCGCCGACGGCGGCGACGGTACCGACGGCGGCGTAGCCGTACCGCAGCGGGTAGTCGAGCGAGCCGTCGAGCGCGCCGATGGTCTCGTCGGCTTCCAGTTCCCGGGGGGCTTCGCCGCGGTAGATGAGCAGTTCCGTCCCCGGACTGATAGCCGAGTACGCCGTCTCGACGAGCACCTCGCCGTCGTCGGGCGTCGGAACTTCGGACTCCGTGACGCGGACTTCGCGTGGAGCGGTGAACGTCACGGAGCGTGCGGGCATGGTCAGTCGTCGCTGACGTGCGCCGGTGCGGCGGCGAACTCGATGTCGGTGCCGCGGTGTCGACAGTCTTCGAGCGCGTGTTTGGCGGCGAAGCCGGCGACGTGGGCGCTCTCGCCCGCGCCGACGCCGACTTTCAGCTCGACGCCGACTTCCGACTCGACGTGTTCGATGGCGCTTCGGTACTTGCTCTCCGACAGCGAGGGGCAGACGGAGATGATGTTGTCGCCGCCGACGAAAAAGGAGAGCGCGCCGTGGGCCTCGCGCATGTGGCGCATCAGGCTCGCGTAGCCCTGTTCGATGTGGATGAACGAGTCGAACTCGTTGAGGCGGTCGGTGTACTTACCGGTGGCGTCGTTGACGTCGAAGTGGGCGATGTGGAGGTCGTCGGTGCCCGAGGAGGCGTGGAACTCGCCGCCGAGCACCTCGCGGCGGTCGCCGTCCTGGGCGCTGCCGGCGAGTTGAACCTCCTCGGTGGCGCGTTCGAGGGCCTCGACGGGTACCTCGTCGACGCCGACGCCGAGGCTGAGCGTCACGGGGTAGCGGTTCCGAATCGACTCCTGCATGAGCTCGTGGTCGGCGCGGTCGAGGCCGTTCGTCACCGCGACCATGTTGTCGAAGCGTGTGAAGAAGGCGTAGCCGTCGCGGCTGCCGACGAACTGCGCGAGGTCCGCAAAGAGGCGAGACTGCAGCGTCTGGAGGTCCATCTCCCGTCTCGGTTCGGGGGTGACCGTCCAGGGTCCGTAGTTGTCTATCTGGATGAGCGTCAACTGCGTGTTCGTCACGGTGGCCGATAGAAGGGTTCGGTATACATTGTTCTTTGGTTCGATTCCGACCGTCGTCGCGAAAACGCCCTGCACGGGGACGAATACGACCGAACGCCTCACTGGAGACTGCACGACAACGACTGACGGTGCACGGTCACCGCCGGGTTCAACATCGCGGGTGTCCTACGGCGGACGATGGAGTTTCGCGGGGCAGTACTCGACGTCGATGGGACGGTTCTCAGGGGAAACGAACGGATACCGGGAGCGACGACCGGGCTCGACGCCCTGCGTCGGGCGGGCGTCGACCGCGTCTTCTTCTCGAACAACCCGACGAAAGCGCCCCCGGTGTACGCCGAGCGCTTCGCCCGCGCCGGTATCGACGTCGACCCCGACGAGGTGCTCACGTCGGGGACGGCGACGACGGCGTACCTCGAAGCCGAACACGCCGCCGACTCGCTGTTCGTCGTGGGCGAGACCGGCCTCACGGCCCAGTTCGAGGACGCGGGCCTGACCGTCACGGCGGACCCGACGGCCGCCGACGCCGTCGTCGTCTCCGTCGACCGCGAGTTCCACTACGACGACCTCGTGGCGGCGATGGTCGCGCTCGAAGACGAGTCGGTTCCCTTCCTGAGCACCGACCCCGACATGACTATCCCGGCGGTCGACCGCGACGTACCGGGTTCCGGGGCGATGACCCACGCCGTCGCGGGCGTCGCCGGCCGCTCGCCGGACGCGACGCTCGGCAAACCCTCCGCGCACGCCCGCCGATCGGCGCTCGACCGCCTCGGCCACGACGCCGAGCGATGTTTGATTGTCGGCGACAGACTCGACACCGACATCGCGCTGGGCGCGTCGGCGGGGATGACGACGGTGCTCGTGAAAACCGGCATCACCGACGACCGCGCGCTGGCCGAGTCGGCGGTCGAACCCGACTACGTACTCGACGCTTTCGCCGACATCGAGCAGGTGCTGGGCGGCCGCCGTTTCTGATCCGACGCGCTCAGATGTGGTCTTCGAACTCGCCTCCGCAGTCGGGACACGCGGCGACGATTTTTCCCGCTTTACTCAGCGCGACGCGCATCTCGGCGTGACCGCAGGCCGGGCACGGTTGCGGCGAATACGCGGCGTCGCAGGCCGGACAGATGAGTTCGGGGTCGCCGTCGGCGGCTCTCAGCCGTAACTCGTCGTGACCGCACTCACGGCACCGAAGCGGCACTCGGACGTCGCGGCTCTCTCGGGGTGCGCCGACTGCCAGCACCACGAGCTCGTCGTCGGAACCGTTTCGTCCCGACTGGAACTCGCCGGGAGCGAACCGAATCACCTCGCTCTGCTCGACGACGACTTCCCCGTCCAACGTCTCGAAGGTCGCCTCGCCTTCCGTGACGACGAACGCCTCCTCTTGGTCGGCGTGCGCGTGGAGACCACCGGGGAGGCCACTGCCGGGCGGAACGCGGTAGCGGTTGAGCGCGATAGCGGCCGTCTCCAGCGAATCGGAGAGGCGGTGGCGCTCCGTACCGTCGTCGAAGGTGGTCGATTCGACGTCGTCGACGGCGGTTCGTCTCATACTCCTCGCGTCGTGCGGTGCGTACTACCGCTTTGGGGTGGCGCTGTCGGCGGCGTCGCAAACGGGCGCTCCGACGAAACGTTATCACTCTGCGTGAGTCACTCATACATGCCATGTCAGGTAAGAAACTACTCATGATAGTCGGCGACTTCGGCGAAGACCTCGAACTCATGGTGCCGTTCCAGGCGCTGCAGATGGTCGGTCACGAAGTCGACGCCGTCTGCCCGGAGAAAGAAGCGGGCGAGACGGTCAAGACCGCCGTCCACGACTTCCGCGGCGACCAGACGTATCTGGAGGAGCGCGGCCACGACTTCACGCTGAACGCGACGTTCGACGACGTAAATCCCGAAGCGTACGACGGCCTCGTCGTCCCCGGCGGGCGCGCGCCGGAGTACCTCCGTACGTACGACGCGGTGCTGGAGTACGTCCGGCACTTCTTCGAGGAGAACAAGCCCGTCGCGTCGCTCTGTCACGGCCCGCAGATTCTCGCCGCGGCGGGCGTCCTCGACGGCTACGAGATGACCTCCTACCCCGCTGTGCGCGCCGAGTGCGAGGCCGCCGGTTGCGCGTGGGTCGACGAGGTGACCACCGACGGCAACCTCGTCACCGGCCACGACTGGTCGGACCACCCCGAGTGGCTCTCGCAGTTCCTCAATGTTTTGGGGACGAGCGTCGACCACGAACCGGCCTCCGTCGCGGCCGACGACTGAGAGCGAGTCGCCCACGATATGTGGTCATTGAGAACACACCACACTGTTTTGTACGAGAACGACGAACGGATGGTATGGAAGGTGACGACAGTCCCTACCGCTTCCGCGACGAGCGGATGTCTGCCCCCATGTACGACCCCGAGGAACGCGAGACGGTCATCGTCGACGGCCACGCGATGAGCTATCGAAGCTATCGCCGACAGTAGTTACTTCTCGACTCGTCCTCCGGTCCGGAAAAAATTCGGTGTCGCGTCGAGCGTCGCTTAGAACGCGTCGTCGGTGACCGAAACCTCTGCGTGCAGTCCCTCGCGGAGCCCCGCGTGGACGTGACAGATGTCCTCTGCACGCGAGACGACTTCGTCGACTTCGTCGCCGAGGTCGGCCTCGACGTAGATATCGAAGCGAATCCCCGTGAGGTCGTCGTCGTCGTCGAGGTTCGCTTCGGCGTCGATCTGGACCGTACCGAGATCGTCGAAGCCGCGCTGGGAGCCGCCGACGCGGAACGCGGGCAGGAAACACGACGCGTAGTCCGCGACGAGCACCGAGTTCGGGTCCGGTCCCTGCTCGCCGGTGGCGTCGATAGAGAGTTCGAAATCGCCGACCTCGCTCGTGCTCGCGTAGCCCTCTTCGCTGACCGTGGTCGTCTGGATATCCGTCATACGTACTAAGCGTGGAACTGGAACGTCCTAAAGATTGCTTCATCGGCGACCAAATGACGGCGCGGTCGTCTGGAAATTAATCGCCTACGTCACCCTGCTACCGATTCGAAGGGTCCGCGCGGGGACGACGCGACTCCACCGACGTGGATCCGACCGCTGCGGGTTAGCCTGACCCGCCTTCGATGGTCGTGTCCGCGTGGAGGCTCTCCTTGAGCGCGTCGTGGACCTTGCAGAGTTCGAAGGCGCGCTCGAGGATCTCCTCACCCTGACCGTCTTCGAGCGTCGGTTCGACGTGGACGTCGAAGGTGACCGATTCGAGCTTGTCGTCGTCGTTCAACTCCCCGGTCACGTCGATCTCGATGCGTCCGAGGTCGTCGGCGCCCCGCTGTTGCGCTCCGACGCGGAGCGCCGGAACGAAGCAGGACGCGTATGCGGCGAGCAGGCTCTCGAGCGTGTCGGGGGCCTCCTCGCCGTTCGAGTCGATATCCACCTCGAACTCCCGTATCTGACTGGTCGCGCTGTACCCTTCCTCGGAAACGGTATGTACTTCTTTCGCCATACACCTCTCTCAACCACTGCCGCGCACAAAAATGGTCGTTTCAGTGGGATGAATAACTCGAAATTTGAACAATCGCTGACGCCGACCGACCCCGCGGTTCAGTATCCCTCTTTGAGCGTGAACGACTCGTCCGCTTCGGGGACGACGACTTCCGCGTCAGAGCCCGTCGCCTCCACCTCGCGCCGGAACGCTTCGGGGTCCTGTTCGATGGGCGGGAACGTGTCGTAGTGCATCGGATACGCGTAGTCGACGTCCAACCAGTCAACGGCGATGGCCGCCTGCCACGGACCCATCGTGAAGTGGTCGCCGATGGGAACCGCCACCGCGTCGGGTTCGAGGTACGGACCGATGACGTCGCGCATCTCGGTCATCAGCCCGGTGTCGCCGGCGTGGTAGAAGGCGGTCGACTCTTCGTCGGACATCTGTGTCGGCTTGGTGTCGGAGATGACGAACCCGCCGGGCATCCCGACGTCGTACTCGTAGCCGGTGTTGACGCCGTTGGTGTGGTCGGCGCGGTGCATCGTCACGTAGGCGTCGCCGCACTCGACGGTGCCGCCGATGTTCATCCCCATGCCGCCGACGGCGTCCTCGAAGCCCATCTCCTCTTTCGCGTAGGAGACGAGTTCCGGCACCGCGACGAGCGTTGCGTCGGAGAACTCGCCGGCGTGGCCGATGTGGTCGGCGTGGCCGTGCGTCAATAGCACGTAGTCGGGCTCGTCGACGTCCGAGGGGTCGAGCGACGTCTTCGGGTTGTCGAAGAACGGGTCGATGAGCAGGTCGGTGTCGCCGACGGTGACGTACCACGTCGAGTGTCCGTGCCAAGTGAGTTCCATAGCGTGTCGTTCTACGGAGCAATTACGCATAAAAATACGTCCGGCGGTCGGATTCGCTGGCGGCAAAACTCACAAGCGAGCGTTTGCGTCCGCCACCTGTCGGAGTCGGCGTCTGCCGAGCGGAACGTCGAACCGCCCTACAGAATCCGTAGGTCCCGGGGCGTCTCGGTCAGCACTTCCGCCCCCTCTTCGGTCAACAGCACGTCGTCTTCGACTCTGACGCCGCCGACGCCGTCGACGTAGACGCCAGGTTCGACGGTGAACGCGTCGCCGACGTCGAGCGTCGCCTCGTTACCTTCGACCAGATACGGCGGTTCGTGGCCCTCAAGGCCGAGACCGTGACCGAGGCGGTGCGGGAAGTAGTCGCCATAGCCGGCGTCGTCGATGACGCGTCGTGCGGCGCGGTCGACGTTTTGGTAGGGAACTCCCTCAGCGACCGCTTCGCGCCCCGCGCGGGCGGCCTCGCGGACGACCTCATATACCTCGCGACACTTCTCACCCGGGTCGCCGACGGCGACGGTCCGGGTGATGTCCGAGAAGTAGCCGTCGACGCGGATGTAGAAATCTATCATCACGAGGTCGCCTTCCTCGACTTTCGTGTGACCGGTGTCCGCGTGCGGAAACGCCGTCCGCTCGCCGACGGTGACGATGCCACCCGCGTAGCTGTCGGCGTCGCTGTCGATGACGCGCTTCTCGATGGCGCGCTCTACGTCGCGCTCACTCATCCCCACCTCGATATCCTCGAACGTCTCCTGTAACACGCGGTCGGCGATGCGTGCCGCCTTCCGCATCGACTCGCGCTCCGAGTCGTCCTTTCGAGCGCGCAACGCCGCCGCGGCGGGTTCGAGGTCGCGTATCGACGCTGGGTCGTGGTAGTCGGTGAGGAGGTTGTACTCCAGGACGCGCGTCGAACGGAACTCGACGGCCGCCTCGCCGGATAGCTCCCTCTCTTCGGCGAGTCGGTCGAACGCCTCGCTCGCCGCCCGCGTCGGGTCCGTCGCGTCGCCGTAGGTGTAGAACGACACGTCGTCACCGAGGGCGTCTGCGACGCGGTCGGTCTCCAGTTTGGGAAGGACGGCCGCCGGCTCCGTCTCCCGCGAGAGGACCAGCAGCGTCGGACGCTCGCTCTGGTGCATCGACAGTCCCGAGAGATAACGAAGCGTCTCGCTCGGGGCGACGTACACTGTCTCGACCGACTCCGGCAGTTCGTCGAACAGCGCCGACCGCCGAGTCTCGTATCTATCTGTCACGCGTGAGCGAGACGCACGACGCCTACTAAGTGTATGGCTCCCGGCGGTCGGCTACGGATTCTCGTCGGTCACCTCGACGACGACGGCGTCGTCGACGTACTCTTCCTCTCCATCCTTGCGGATCTGTACCGCCACGCCGGGGAGCCCACCGTCGGGTTCGGCGACGTCTCTGGGCACCGAGACGGCGGTGACCTCCTCGAACGTGAGCGCGCGACGCAACACCGTCCGGTCACCGTAGTCGACCGACTCCCACTCTTCGTCCTCGGTCGCGTCGAGTTGCTCGCCGAAGTACGACTCGGTGTCCGTGTCCGTACTCTCGCCGCCGACCGTCTCCTTGGCGTCCGACTCCCGATACTGATGCAGGTAGACCAGCATAAGCGACTGTCAACGAGCAGCACGATAATCGCTGGGGCGTTCGGGACGCTCGCGGGTGCGAGCGAATCCGACGAGTGACCAGTCCGAGTCGCCGCCTCACAAAGAACTAAGCGACGAGCTACACACTCTCGTCCATGCATCACGTCCGATTCCGAGACCCCGCGGGAGCGGTTCGAACCGGCGAGTGGCACGACGACGCGATAACGTTCGGCGGCGAGACGTACAACCACGACGACGTCGAGATTCTGCCGCCGTGCGAGCCCTCGAAGATCGTCTGCATCGGCCGGAACTACGCCGACCACGCGGCCGAACACGGTGCCGACGTCCCCGACAGACCGATGCTCTTTCTGAAGGGTCCGAACACGGTCGCCGGTCACGGCGACACCGTGACGCTCCCGGCCGGGAAAGAGCGCGTCGAGTGGGAGGCGGAGCTGGGCGTCGTCATCGGCGAGCAGTGCCGGAACGTCGCCGCCGAAGACGCGATGGACGTCGTCGCCGGCTTCACCTGCTTCAACGACATCTCGAACCGCGACGACCAGCGTCAGGAGCAGAACTGGATTCGCGGCAAGGCGTTCGACGGCAGCGCGCCGATGGGGCCGGTGCTTGCCGACCCCGAACACGTCCCCGACGACGCCCGCGTGACGCTCCGCGTCAACGGCGAGACGAAGCAGGATGGGAGCCGAGACCAGATGGTGTTCGACGTCCCGACGCTCGTCGAGGAGATAACGACGTATCTGACGCTCGAACCGGGCGACGTCATCGCGACCGGCACGCCGGAGGGCGTCGGCCCGCTCTCGGACGGCGATCACGTCGAAGTCGAGATCGAGGGCGTCGGCACGCTCGAACACGGCGTCCGGATTCCGTAGATAGCGAACAGACGGCGCACGGACTGTTTCGTGAGGGGCGCGCCGTACATCCGCCTCGACCCCGTCACGTCCGGTTTCAGTTCACGGAGACGGTTGGGTCCGTTCTCGGTGATAAACGTTCGTGGCGTGGCAGTTCGGCGTGCCGGGGAACCGAATGAAATTTCTCAGGAAAGGGACCGAAACCAGATATACTTTCGTCGAGCAGTCTGAACGCGCGGCATGGAGAGACGCCGCTTTCTGAGTGCGGCCGTAGGAGGGACGGCAGCGACGCTCGGCGGCTGTGCGGAGCGCGACGTAGAACCCGGGGCCGCGTCGTCCAGCGACGACGCCGCGGCGAGCGACGACCGAACCCTCACGCTCGCCACGGCGACGACGGCGTACGACACGGGATTGCTCGACGTGTTGCACGCGGCGTTCGAGAGCCGATTCGGCGTACGGGTGAAGACGCTCGTCGAGGGAACCGGCGCGGCGCTCGAAACGGCCGGAAACGGCGACGCCGACGCGGTCATCGTCCATGCGCGAAGCGCCGAAGACACGTTCATCCGCGAGGGTCACGGTATCAACCGCCGCGACCTGATGTACAACGACTTTCTGGTCGTCGGCCTCGCGGACGACCCTGCCGGGGTCGGTGAGGCGGACGGCCCCTTGGAGGCGTTTCGACGCGTCGCCGCCGCGGAAGCGCTGTTTCTCTCCCGCGGCGACGACTCGGGAACGCACTGGCGAGAGCGACAGCTGTGGGACGCCGCGGGCGTCGACCCCGGCGGGTCGTGGTACCAAGCGACCGGTAACGGGATGGCGGCGACGCTCCGACAGGCGGGCCAACGCGGCGCGTACGCGCTCACCGACCGCGGCACCCACCAGGTCACTGCGGCAGAAACCGGTCTCGTCGCCCACGTCACCGGACCGCTCGACGGCGGCTCCGGGCGACTGAAAAACGACTACGGCGTCGTCCTCACCAACCCAGCACGTCACGAGGTGAACTACGAACTGGCGACGGCGTATCTCGGCTTTCTCACCGGTCGGGAGGGACAGACGCTGATTCGGAGCCACACGGCCGAGGGGGACGACCGACTGTTCGTTCCGAACGCGCTCTCGGCCGACCCGCGGTTCGAGCAGTACGTACCGACGGGGGGAACAGCCGAGCGCGACGATTCTCGCTGACTCGGTCTCTCTGTCTCTCGGTCGTGTCGTCGATTACCGAACGGCGACGAAGGCCATCGCTAGCAGCGGTATCCGCGCGACGAACATCGATCGAAACGAAAGCCACCGAACGTGGTGAGCGGTCGTTCGCCGGCGTTCACTGAAACCCGTCTCTCGTCCGGTGTAAGCACCCTTAAGACCCGCCACAAACACGTACCGAACATGGAACCACGGGACCTCTCTGCGAACTCACCGTACGTCCCCGGTCGGGGAATCGAGGAGGTCGCCCGCGAACTCGGTCTCGACCCCGACGACCTCGTGAAACTCTCGTCGAACGAGAACCCCCACGGGCCGAGTCCCGACGCGGTCACGGCGGTCGAATCCGCGGCACCGGACCTCGACGTCTACCCGACCACCTCACACGCCGACCTCACCGAGAGGCTGGCGTCGAAGTGGGGCGTGACGCCCGAACAGGTGTGGGTCAGCCCCGGCGCGGACGGCGCTATCGACTATCTCCACCGCGCGATGCTCGACCCCGGCGACGAGATTCTCGTCCCCGAACCCGGCTTCGCCTACTACTCGATGAGCGCCCGGTACGTCCACGGCAGTTCGTCGACCTACGGCCTCTCGAAGGAGGACGACTTCGAACAGACCGCCCAGGGACTCCTCGACGTCTACGACGGCGAGCGCGTCGTCTACCTCACCTCGCCACACAACCCGACGGGGTCGGAGTTCCCGCGCGAGGAACTCGTCTCGCTGCTCTCGGCCGTCGAGGACCGCACGCTCGTCGTGGTCGACGAGGCCTACGGCGAGTACGCCGAGCAACCGAGCGCCGTCGACCTGCTCGACGACCACGACAATCTCGCCGTTTTGCGCACGTTCTCGAAGGCGTACGGCCTCGCCGGACTCCGCATCGGCTACGGCGTCGTCCCCGAGGCGTGGGCAAACGCGTATGTTCGAGTCAACACCCCCTTCGCCGCGAACGAACTCGCCTGCCGTGCGGCGCTCGCTGCGCTCGACGACGACGAACACGTCGAGAAGTCCGTCAAGAGCGCTCGGTGGGCACGCGAGTGCCTGTACGGGAACCTCGACGCGCCGACGTGGGAGAGCGCGGGCAACTTCGTACTCGCCGAAGTCGGTGACGGAACCGCCGTCGCCGACGCCTGCCAGCGCGAGGGCGTCATCGTCCGCGACTGTTCGAGTTTCGGCCTCCCGGCCTGCATCCGCATCTCCTGCGGCAGCGAGGAACAGACGAAGCGCGCGGTGGAGACGCTCAACCGCGTGCTGACCGAGGCCAAAGTATGAGAGTCGTCGTCACCGGGACGCCCGGCACCGGCAAGACGAGCGCGACGGCGCTGTTGGAAGACGAGTTCGCCGTCGCCCACCTCAACGACGAGGTGCGCGACCGGGAGTTTTGGACCGAACGTGACGAGGAGCGCGACTCGCTCGTCGTCGACGTCGACGCGCTCGAATCCTGGGTCGACGAGGAGTACGGCGAAGCGGGCGACGACGACTCCGACGTGACTCTCGTCGAATCGCATCTCGCGCACTTGCTTCCCGCCGACCGGGTCGTCGTGCTCCGCTGTCGCCCGGACGTGCTCGAATCTCGCCTGCTCGACCGAGGCGAGAGCGACGCGAGGGCGGCCGAAAACGTTGCGTCGACGAAGTCGCCTCGAGCCCGCACTCGCGAAGCTCGTGAGAACCGAGAGAGCGAAGCGCTCGACGTGATTCTCGCCGAGGCGGTCGAGGAACACGGTGTCGACTCCGTGTACGAGATCGAGACGACCGACCGGTCGCCGGCGGCCGTCGCCGACGCGATTCGCGCCGTCGTCGCCGGCGAGCGGGAGCCGTCGGCCGGCACGGTCGACTATCTGGAGTATCTATGACGCTTGACCAACTGCGCCCCGTCGCAGACCGGATGCTCGACCCGCTCGTCACGGGGGCGAACAAGTTGGGACTGACGCCCGACGGCGTGAGCGTCATCGCCTTCGGCTTCGCCATTGCCGCCGGCGGCGCGTTCTGGATCGCCTCCGCCGACGCGACGCTGTGGTACGTTTTGGGAGCGTTTTTCGTCTTCGTCAACGGCTGGCTGGACCTCTTAGACGGCGCACTCGCCCGCGAACAGGGCGTCGCCTCCTCGGGCGGCGATCTCTTGGACCACGTTCTCGACCGGTACGCCGACATCGCCGTACTGGTCGGCCTCGCAGCGGGAGTCAGTCGCTACGGCCTCGGCCTCGCGGCCGTGACGGGCGTGCTGATGACCTCCTATCTGGGGACGCAGATTCAGGCGGTCGGCCTCGGCCGCCAGTACGGCGGTCTGCTGGGCCGCGCGGACCGCCTCGCGCTCGTCGGCGTCGTCGGCGTCGTCGCCGCCGTCGTTCCCGGGCCGTTGGTCGCGGGACTCTCTGCGGTCGGCCTGCTGCTCGTGCTGTTCGCCGTTGTCGGCCACCTCACCGCGCTCCAGCGTTTCTGGGGCGCGTGGTCGGACCTGAACTGAACCGGACGCCGACGCTGCCGTCGTGTATTTTATACCACGTCGTCGTCTACGGAGCGTATGCCACAGTGCGAGATGTGTGGTGCCGAGCAGGCATCGCTCACAACCACGAAAGTCGAAGGTGCCGAACTCGAACTCTGTGAGAACTGCAAGGGGTTCGGGACCGAGGTCCGCACTGAGTCTACCAGTTCCGCGTCGACGAAGTACTCCACCTCGTCGACCGGGAAGTCGGGGTCCTCCTCCAGTTCGTCCTCCTCGTCTTCGTCCTCTTCGGGCGGGTCGCGCCGACGTCGCCGCGACATGTTCGACGACATGGACGAGATCGTCGGCGACTACGACGACCGTATTCGCCAGGCCCGCGAGGCCGAGAGCCTCAGCCAGGAGGACCTCGCCAAGCTACTCAACGAGAAGGCGAGTCTCATCCGAAAGCTCGAACGCGGCGACATCCTCCCGAGCGACGCCGTGCGGAAGAAGCTCGAACGCAAACTCGACATCTCGCTCACCGAGGGCGGGAGCGCCGACGACACCGAGTGGTCCGGCGGCGGGTCGACGACGACGACGCTCGGCGACGTCGTCAAGCGGAAAGACTGAGTCGCGCTACCGGTTGTGGCGGTGACCGACGACGAGTGCGATCAGGTTCAATACGAGCAAGACGAGAAACCACACTCCCCGTTCTCCTTGTAATCCCGGTTTCGTGACGATCAGCACGATGAGAATTGCCGGTATCACTACCGCCGCCCAGAAGGCGACCCCCTGTACCACGGGCCTGAGCGCCTCGAGCACCTCCTCGACCTGCGGCGAACTCCCCGCACTCACTTCTGCTCCCCTGGCATACCCTCACATAGTCGCGGAGCGAATATAGCTATACCTCGCTTACTCGCTGTAAGGCGTCAATACCGCCGCCGTTCGATCGACTCGAACGTCGAACGCGGTGCTCGCTCGGCGTCGGGAAGACGAACCTATTTGCCGTCCCCGCCGCCTCTATCGGTATGTTCATCCTGGTGAACCTGAAGGCGTACCCGTGCGACCCCGTCGAAGTAGCGTCGGCCGCCCGCGAGGTCTCCGACGACTCCGGCGTCCGAATCGCCGTCGCGCCGCAGGCGGCGCACCTCTCGCGCGTCGCCGAAACCGACGTCGAGACGTGGGCCCAACACGTCAGCCCCGTCGAGTACGGCAGCCACACCGGTAGCACGCTCGCGGAGGCCGCCGCCGAAGCGGGCGCGACCGGGACGCTTCTCAACCACTCGGAGAACCGCCTCAAACTCGCCGACATCGACGCGTCGACGCAGGCGGCCGACCGCGCGAACCTCGACACCATCGTCTGCGCGAACAACCCCGAACAGTCCGGCGCGGTCGCGGCGCTCGGACCGGACGCCGTCGCCGTCGAACCGCCGGAACTCATCGGCGGCGACGTCTCGGTCAGCAGCGCCGACCCCGACATCGTCCGCGACGCCGTCGACGCGGTGAACGCCGTCGACGACTCGGTCGACCTGTTCTGCGGCGCGGGCGTCTCGACGGGCGACGACGTGACCGCCGCCGCCGAGTTGGGCGCGGAGGGCATCCTCCTCGCCAGCGGCGTCGCCAAGGCCGACGACCCGCGAGCGGCGCTCGAAGACCTGGTTTCGGAACTGTAAGAGCCGCCTAGTCGGACCGATCTCGAACCCGGCCGGCCGTCAGCGACCCCTTACCGCTGCGACGCTGTGTTCGCATCCCGCCGACCGGCCGTCGGTCACCAGTCGTCAGTTTTCACCCGCCCGTCGCCGATTGTCCACCGTTTGTCGTCTGTCGTCGCTCAGTCGATTATCTCGGCGTCGTCGGTCGGAGTCGATCCCTCGGTATCGTCGCCCGTACTCACTGTTCCGTCCGACGAGTCGTTTCGATTCGCCGACCGGGTAGTGCTCGACTCCGCTCGGTTCTCGACCGGTTCGACGTTCTCGTCCTCGATGAGTTCGGCGTCTTCGGTCACCTGCCCGACGTCGGCGAGTGTGGTCTCGCCCGCATCCGTCTCCGAAGCCGACTCGGTCTCTGCGCCGACGGTGGTCACCTCGTCGGTTTCGTCGGTATCGGCGGTGTCGGCAGTAGTGGCGGTGTCGGCGGCTGCGCTGGACACGTTCGATTCACCGGCCGAACCGGGTTCCTCGGCGCTCCGCGTTGTTTCGGTTTCGTCGAACTGAGCGACCGAGATGTCCGAGAACGACGACTCGACGGCCGCGACGGTCGCCGCGAACTCGCCGTCGGCGAGTCGGTCGGCGTACTCGTCGCGGACGAGTTCGGGGAGCGTGTAGCGGTAGCGTCCCCGGCCGACGTGTTCGATGAACCCCGCCTGTCGGAGCGCCCGGTTCCGACCGTAGGCGAGTTGCTGGTCGCCGGAGTGACCCGCGCCGACGTGGGCGTCGACGGGCGTGCTCAGGTCCTTCGCTCTGTAGTACGCGAGCATCTCGCGGGTCACCTCGTCCAGCGACTCGATGGCTTCGTGAAGTTCGCTGACGATCGCACGTCGAGAACCGCCGGTCGGACTGTCGTCTCGGGTTACGCCCGCGCTCGGAAGCGTTGCCGGAGACTCGTCTGCCGCGGATTCGTCGGACCGCTCTCCGATTGCGACGGGTTCGGTCGCGTCTTCGCCACCCTCTTCGTCGCTCGCCTCCGACGCTTCTGTCGCTTCCGTGGTCGCCTCGTGGCCTCCATGCTGTGCCGGGTCGCTGGGGTCGACCGGTCCCACCATCTGCGGCCCGTCGTCCCGTTCGTACTCGCCGAGCGCCACCTGGTCGTGCTCGGGTCGAGCGAGATTTCGCCCCTCGCCGCCGCGGTACGGTGCCTCCGCTTTCTGGAGCAGCGCCTGCGCGAACTGGTCGGCCATCCGACTCAGGTCCTGTGCTTCCTCCAGTTCCTGCTTGAGCCGCCGGATCTCGGCGTCTTTCTTCTCTAACTCCTGTCTGAGGTCGGCGATGGTGCTCTCTTTCTGAGCCTCCTCGTCGGAGATGTCGCGCAGCTCCGAGACCAGATCGCCGCTGACGGATTTGAGCTCCGGGCGCTCGAAATCGTCGAGGCCGGGCGTCGCCCCCGCGTCGAACGTCTGCTTGCGGCGGAACTGCACCCGACGCAGGGTCTCGCTCCAGTCGGTCATCATGAACGCTTCGCCGTCGTTCATGCTCTCGATGGCGTCGGCGTACTCCTTGCCGAGGATGCGGCCGACGACCTTCGTGTCGTTGCCCCATGTGAGCCGATGCCACACCAGCCAGTCGCACTGGGTGATGTAGTCCTTCTTCACGTCGGCAGGGCGCTGGCTGATGCCGACGATTCCCAACCCGTGTTTCCGCCCGCGCTTGCCGATTTTGATGAGCATCTTCCCGGCTTCGCCCATCCCGCCCTTCTCGGGGATGTACTCGTGGCACTCCTCGACGAGCATCAAAAAGGGCTTCTTCAGCTTCTTCTCCTTGGCGAACAGCTGTCGGGCCGTCTGCAACAGCATCTCCTCGGCGTCGCTCTCGTCGAGGTAGCCCGAGACGTCGAGGATGATGGGGACGTTCTGTTCGAGCGCGAGCGTCGCGATCTTCTCGGCGTGCTCGGGGCTGACGACGATGTCGCACTCCTCGTCGGCACCGGCGTGGAGAATCTCGTACTCCTCCTTCAGTCCGTAGTACTCGCCGTCGGTGTCGACGATGAGGACGGGAAACTGCGAGTCGAGCAGTTTCTCGATGACGACGCTCGCGGTGTTGGACTTCCCCGACCCCGACTTGCCGGTGATGAAGCCGCGTCCGGTGAGGATTTCGACCGCCGGCAGGCGGACGGTCGTTCCCGGTTCGGCGTCGTCGGTCCCGCCCGGTCCGTCGCTCACATCTGCGACGGTGATGGTTTCTACGTCCGTCATGTTACTCGTTGGTGGCAACTCAGAGGCGGGCCCTATAGTTCCTGCTGTCGTCGCACCCCCGGAGATGGACGCGGCCTCGCACCGTTTCAGGCCTGCGTCGACGCCCGCGAGACGCTCTGCAGCGAGAACCCCCATCCGGTCGCGCGTTGCTCGTGGTCGTCGAAGACGAACTCGCCGCTCGTGAGTGACCCGCCGTCGATTCGAGCGGTGCGCCTCGTTCGCTGGGTCGCTCCGTTGGCGAGACGAAGCGTCGCCTCGAACGCGATATCGACGGCGAACTCGTGTTCGTTTCGGATGACGTAGTTGATAGACACCTCGTCGCCGGGGTCGTCGCCGACGCCCGCGGAGTTCGTGTGTACGTCGATCTTCTCGCGGAGGTTCTCGGGTTCTGGCGTGGACTCGGCAGTCGCGGCGGGTTCCGGCGTGGTCTCGGTCGCAGTCGCCGTCTCCTCGTCGCCACCGTTCGTCTCTGTCCCCGTCTCGTCGTCCACTGGCGTATCGGCCCACCGGTCCGTCACCTCGCTCTGAGAGGGCGACTCCGCAGGCGTCTCGCTCCCCGTTTGCCCTCGGTTCGCTTCTCCGTCTCTTCCGCCGACTGCGGCGTCGGCGTCACTGGCGTCGTCGGCGTCGTCGCTGCTACTCAGAAAGACGAACGACGCCGCGGTCCACCCGAGTGTGGTCCCCGCGACGAGGCCGAGGAGCCCTCGTTTCTTCATGATTCGATTGCGAAACAATCGTAAATAAGAGTGTCGTGTCCTGTCTGTAAGGTGACTGTTTCACTACTCGAACTCGGTCAAGGACGCTTGTCCGTCCGTCGACTCCGGCCGGTTCTCGACACCGTCGGCGTCTTCGCGGCGGGTCGAACGGACGCGGTCCTCCGCCCAATCGCTCAGCGTCGGTTCTATCCGGTCCGCCGCAGCGTCGTTCATCGCGGAGTCGGTCGGCGTCGACGACGCGGCCAGTTCCTCGGCTGCGTCGGCGTCCGTCGTCTCCCACCCGTCGAGGCTGGTCTGGTCGCTCTCGGCGAAGTCGAGGTTGGAGACGCGGACGCCTAGTTTCCGGACCCGAGCGTCGTCGAACTCCGTCAGCAACTCCAGCGCCACCGACTCGACGAGTTCGGGATCGTCGACCGGTCCCGGGAGCGACTTCGCTCGGGTGTTCACCTCGAACGGCGGCTGAACGACTTTGATGCCGATGGTTCGGTAGAGCGCGCCGCGACTCTGCGCGCGCTCTGCGACGTCCGCCGCGAGCGCCCGCACTTTCTCGCGCATCGCCTCGCTGTCGGAGGTGGGTTTCGTGAACGCCGACTCCCGCGAGAGGCTCTTCGGCAGCCCCGTCGGCGTCACCGCCCTGTCGTCGTCGCCGCGGGCGCGGCGGTGCAGGTCCCGCCCCCGTTCGCCGAACTTCTCCCCCAGGGGTCGCGGGTCCGCCGCCGCGAGGTCGCCCGCCGTCTCGATGCCCATCTCGCGGAGTTCGCGGGCGGTGACGGGGCCGACGCCGTGGACCTCCTCGATGTCCAGCGGGTCGAGAAACGACCGGACCTCCTCGGGTCGGACGACGACGAGGCCGTTCGGCTTGTCGTAGTCGCTGGCGACTTTGGCGACGCTCATGTTCGGGCCGACGCCGACGCTGGCGGTGACGCCGACTTCGCGGTCGATTCGCTGCTTGACGTGGCGAGCGTACCCCTCCGCGAGAGTTCGCTCGCATCCGCCCTCGTCCTCCCCGCCCACCGTCTGCCAGGCGGTCCGCTCGGTCACGTCGAGGTACGCCTCGTCGATGCTCACCTCCCGAACCACGTCGGCGCAGTCGTGGAGAATCTCTTTGACCTGCGCGCTCACCTCCTTGTAGAACTCCATGTCGACGGGGCGGTAGTAGCCGACCGCCGGAATCTCGGGGTCCGCGGGGGTGCCGTCGTCGTCCAACTCGGCGCCGGCGGCGCGAGGGAGCGCGTCGAGCGCCTGCGTGATGGGTTGGGCGCTGTCGACGCCGTGTTCGCGGGCCTCGTAACTCGCGGTGGCGACGGCACCGTGACCCTCGCCGGGTTCGTACCCCATGCCGACGACGACGGGCTCTCCCTCGAGCTCGGGTTCTTTGAGGCGCTCGCAGGACGCGTAGAAGCAGTCCATGTCGACGTGGAACACGATACGCTCCTCGGCGTCTCCTCTCGCGCCGGGAAGCGTCTCGCCGCTCATCGTCTCGGAGTTGGCCTCGGGGTGTTCTTAGTGTTTCCCAACCGGAGTGAAACTGATTCGGGTCCGAACGTTCATATCAGTGTGCGAACCAACGGGAGATATGGACGGCGACTGGGCGACGGGGGTGACGCTGCTCGTCGCCGGTGCGCTCGTCGTCTGGGTAGGCTCCCACATCGTCTTCGGCGACGGCGACGAGTACTTCCGGGACGCTCGGTCGCGGCGGACGGCCGACGGCGATCGAATCGCGCAGCTCGCCGGCGGGTTCTCGTTTTTCGTCGGCGTCGTGACGGCGGTGTACGGACTTATCGCCGCTACAAGCGGGTTGAACGCGACGTTGTGGGTCGGCTACGCGGCGACGGTCCTCGTCGGCTCCGCCGGTGTCGCCGTACTCGCGGGGCTCGGTCGTCGTTACTGACGGCTCGTCACTTCAGTCGTTCTTGGAGGAACGAGGGGTGGGCGGCGGTGACGCCGTCGATGCTCAGAATATCGTCGCTGATGACGTCGCCGAGTGAGTCGCCGTCCTTCGCGCGGACTTCGGCCATCAACATGTGGTCGCCCGACGAGGTGTACAGCGCCTCGACGGCGTCCAGAGATTTCATCGCGCGCGTCGCTTCGACGTAGCGTTCGCTCTCGACGTCGACGCCGACCAGCGCGATGGACTGCCCCGAGAGCTTCTTCGGGTCGACGTCGGCGGAGTAGCCGACGATGACGCCGCTGTCCTCCAGTTTCCGGATGTACTTCCGGACGGTCGGTTTCGACACCCCCGCTCGCTCCGCGATATCGGCGTAGGAGGCTTGCGCATCCTGCTCTAAGACGTCGAGGATGCGGTCCTCCGTGGATGTGGCTCCCATGTGCGTTTATTTCGGTTCACGGCAAAAATATGTTGCGAACGCGAAATCAGTTCTTCTGGATGTGAAATCCAGTCGGAAAGAGCGCTCGCTACCGGTACGCGTCCGAAAGAAAAGGCGTCGAATCACGCGACGGCGTCGCGGGACTCGCGGTTACTTGTGTTTGTCGAGGAAGTTGTCGTACGAGCGCTCCCACTCGTAGCTGTCGTCGAAGTACCGCTCCGCGAGCGGTTCCTCGGGCATCTCGCCGATCTGCTGTTTCTCCTGCTGGTAGGACGGGCGGTCGCTGTCGACGTAGTAGCGGCCCGTGAGCACTTTGCCCTCGTGGAGGGCGTCCTCGGTCTCGTGCATCATCTCCGCGGCCTCGCGGCGGTCTGTGTTGTCGAAGTCGTAGTCGTCGGATTCCTGGATGTCGACGTACGGAACGTACTGTCGGGCGTCCTTGTTCCACGTCGGACACTGCGTGAGGAAGTCGACGTGCGAGAACCCGTCGTGCTCCATCGCCTCGACGATGATGTCTTTCGCCTGGTTCGGGTTGACCGCGGCGGTGCGCGCGATGTACGACGCGCCGGAGGTCAGCGACAGCGACAGCGGCCGAAGCGGCTGCTTGGCGCTGCCGTGGGGCTGCGTCTTCGACTTGTGACCCATCGGGCTCGTCGGCGAGGTCTGACCCTTCGTCAGGCCGAAGATCTCGTTGTTGAACACGATGTAGGTCATGTTGTGGTTCTCGCGGGCGGTGTGCATGAAGTGGTTCCCGCCGATACCGTAGCCGTCGCCGTCGCCGCCGGCGGCGACGACTTCGACGCCGGGGTTGGCGAGCTTCGCCGCGCGAGCGACCGGCAGCGAGCGGCCGTGGATGGTGTGGAAGCCGTAGCTCTCGAAGTAGCTGTTGAGCTTCCCGGAGCAGCCGATACCCGTGACGAGAAGCATCTCGTCGGGCGACTTGCCGAGTTCCGCGGCCGCGCCCTTCAGCGCCTTCAGGACGCCGAAGTCACCACAGCCGGGACACCACGTCGCCTGCGGTTCGAGACCGGGCGTGTAGTCGTTGCGGTCGATTTCTTTGCCTTCTCCGATTGCGCTGAATGCACTCATGATTAGTCACCCGCTGCTGGGACGTACTTCGTTCGCGTGTGGGGATGGTCGTCGTCCTCGACGATGTTGACCTCGAAGCCCTCGACGATGTCTTCGGGCTCGAAGGGGTTGCCGTTGTACTTCAGGAGGCTCGAGAGTTTCTCGCCGTACTGACCGACTTCCTTCTGGGTCAGCCCGCGGAACTGCGCGGAGGCGTTCATCTCGACGACGAGCACCTCGTCGACGCTCTCGATGAACTCTCTCACCTGGTCGACCGGGTACGGTGCCATCTCGCTGACGCCGAGCGCCTTCACCGAGTGACCGTTCTCGTTGAGGCGGTCGACGGCCTCCTCGACGGTGCCTTGCGAGCTACCGAAGGTGAGGAAGCCGTACTGGGCGTCTTCTTCGCCGTACTCGGTGTTGTTCACGCCGTCGCTGTCGAGCTCCTCGCGGATGGCTTCGAGTTTGCGCATCCGCTTGTTCATCTGGAACACGCGGTTGTCGGGGTCCTCGCTGATGTGCCCCTCGGGCATGTGTTCGTTACCGGTCGCGAGGAAGTGCCCGCCTTTCTGGCCGGGGATCGACCGCGGCGCGACGCCGTTGTCCTTGGGCGTGTCGTAGCTGAAGCGCGAGAACTTGCCGGAGTCGTCGTGCGGCGCGTCCGCGATTTCGGCTTCGGTGAGCGTCGAGCCGAGCGACGGGTTCGGCTCCTCGTCGAAGTGGCTCGCCGGGACGTTCACGAGTTCGCCGCCGAGCTTCTGGTCGTAGAGCACGATGCTCGGAATCTGGTACTCGTAGGCGATCTGGAACGCCTTCCGCGTCTGCGTGTACGCCTCGGCGACGGTGCCGGGCGCGAAGACGATACGGTGCGAGTCGCCCTGCGAGGTGTACAGGACGTGTTCGAGGTCGCCCTGTTCGGGCTTGGTCGGCATCCCGGTCGATGGACCGGCGCGCATCGCCTCGATGAGGACGACGGGCGTCTCGGTCATCTCCGCGAGGCCGAGCGGCTCCGACATCAGCGCGAAGCCGCCGCCGGACGACCCGGACATGGCCTTCACGCCCGCGTGGCTCGCGCCGAGCGCGAGCGCCGCCGCGGCGATCTCGTCTTCGACCTGCTCGGAGATGCCGCCGAGTTCGGGCAGGTTCTGCGACATGATGGTGAACACCTCGGTCCACGGCGTCATCGGGTAGCCCGCGATGAAGCGGCAGCCCTCGTCGATGGAGCCGTAGGCGATGGCGTCCGACCCGGACATGAGCACCTGCTCCTCGTCGTGTTCGCCCTCGGGAATCTTCACGTCGTGGGCGTCGACGTCGTACTCCTCCTGAACGAGGTCGTGCGCCTCGTGGAGAATTTCGAGGTTCGGTTCGAGGATCTTCTCCGGCATCGCGTCGGTCATCAGTTCCTCGATCCACTCGAGGTCGATGCCCGCGAGCGCGCACGTCGCGCCGACACCGGCGGTGTTACGCATGACCTCGCGGCCGTGTTCGCGGGCCATCGTGCGCAGGTCGAGGTCGTAGACGTGCCAGTCGTTCTCCTCGACGCGCTCGTCGAAGTCCTCGATCTCCGACGCGTCCAGCAGGCCGGAGTCGTAGATGATGACCCCGCCCTCGCGGAGTTCGTCGAGGTTCTCCGAGAGCGGTTTGACCTCCTCGTTGCCGTAGTAGGCGTTCTGCTGCGGGTTCCGGGCGAACGAGTCACCCAGCGCCAGCAGGAAGTTGTAGCCGTCCCCGCGGGACTTGACGGGGTCGGCGGAGGCCCGAATCTCCGTGTATGTGTGGCCGCCGCGAATCCGCGACGGGTAATGTCGATGCGTGAAAACGTTGAGGCCCGAGCGCATCAGGGCCTTTGCGAAGTTCTGGCTCGTCGAGGCGATCCCGTCCCCGGATCCCCCTGCGATTCGCCAGATAAGTTCGTCGTTAGTCATATTTGAGTCCTGGCCCGTGTGGGGCCGCCAGTGTCCGATTGTAGCCATCTACCAAGTAAAGTCTTTGCTATAGGTTGTCATAGAATGATTATGAAAGATAGCCGAATCGGACAGTGTACCCCCAAATTCACGTCGTTTACTACTACGAACCGAGTTCCTCGTTTACAAATGTATTCGACGAACGGACCGATAAATTGTCTATCAGCACCGAGTTAGTCTCGCTTCGAGACGAACGTCGGGACCGTTACTCGTTCTGCGGACTGCTCGGGTGGTAGTCGGTGTCGTACTCGCCGACCTGCCCGTCCAACCGGTCCGGGTTGATCCGACCCGCGAGCAGCATGAAGTCGAGCACGGTCACCCAGAGCATCGCCTCGACGACCGGCACCGCCCGCGGCGGCAACACGGGGTCGTGGCGGCCGACGACCTGCACCTGTTTCTCCTCGCCGGTCTCCCAGTCGACGGTTGTCTGCTCTTTCGGAATCGAGGTGGGCGCGTGCCACGTCGCCTCGCCGTAGATCGGCTGGCCCGTCGTGATGCCGCCCTGCAGGCCACCGTGTTTGTTACCCACGGGGACCGGATCGCCGTCTTCTCCAAACTCCCAGTCCTCGTTTCGGTCGTGGCCGGTCCACTCGCTGGCCTCCTTGCCGAGGCCGTACTCGACGCTCGTCGTCGCCGGAATCGAGAACATCGCCCGGCCCAACCGCGAGGGAAACGACTCGAAGCGCGGCGCGCCTAGCCCGCGCGGAACGCCGCGCGCCTCGAAGTAGATGCTCCCGCCGATGGAGTCACCCTGCTTCTGGTACTCGTCGGTGAGGTCGCGCATCTTCTCGGCGGTCTCCGGGTGCGCGCAGCGGACGTCGTTCACCTCGGTGTGTTCGAGCATCTCCTCGAACGTCACTTCCGGCGCTTCGATGTCGCCGATCTTGCTGACGTGCGCTTTAATCTGGATGTCGTGCTCCGACTGGTCGAGCACCTGCTGTGCGACCGCGCCCGCGGCGACCCAGTTCACCGTCTCGCGCGCGGAGGAGCGCCCGCCGCCGCCCCAGTTGCGCGTGCCGAACTTCGCCGAGTAGGTGAAGTCGCCGTGGGACGGTCGCGGCGCGGTGACGAACGGCTCGTACTTGCCCGAGCGCGCGTCCTTGTTCTCGATGGTCATCCCGATGGGCGTCCCCGTCGTGTAGCCGTCCTGCAGGCCGCTGTGGATGGACACTTCGTCGGGTTCGCCCCTGCTGGTGGTGATCATCGACTGGCCGGGTTTGCGCCGGTCGAGTTCGCGCTGAATCTTCTCCTCGTCGAGTTCGACGCCCGCGGGACAGCCGCTGACGACGACGCCCATCGCGTCGCCGTGGCTCTCGCCGTAGGTCGAAAACTGGAACAGTCGTCCGAAGCCGTTGCCGTTCATTACCGGGCGTCGGTGTCGCGGCCATTTAGTGTTTGCAGAAAGGCGCAATCGTGGCGACGCGAGGCGAACGTTCGCCCGGTGCACGAGGAACCCTCATTCTACTGGGTGGCGTAGCCACTCGCATGACCGACCCCGCGGCCGTCGACTCGTCGAACATCGACCAGCGCTCCCTGCGCGCGCGACTCGAAGATACCTTCTGGCGCAGACACTCGAACCCGTGGAGCGCAGGCACGCGCTTCGCCATCACGCCGGCGTTGTTGTACGCCATCTATCGCAGAAAGTGGCGGCTGCTCGCGGCTGCCGTCGCCTTCACCGTCGTCAACCCCGTGCTGTTCGGCGACCCGGAGCGAACCGACAACTGGCTCAGCGAGGTCGTCCTCGCCGAAAAAGCGTGGCTCGGAGACGGGAACGGAACGATGGACCTGAGCTACCCGAACGTCCTCAACGTGCTGAACGCCGTTTCGGGAGCGCTGGCGCTCGTCTCGGCGGTTCGACGGAAGCCGGTCGGCACCGTCGTCGGCACGGCCGGGATACTCGTCTTCAAGACGTGGTGGGTCGAGGCGATTCGGCGGCGCACGGGTATCAGCGAGCGCTAAACCGACGCGTCCCGTCCGCTTCCGCGCCGCGCGTCGACGCCGTCCCCGGCCGAACCTTTTTGTACGGAAACGGGACCAGACCGCCCGTGATTTGACGAACCGCCGCGAACCGGCCGAGGCGGGTGTACGGCGTCCCGGTTCGCGTCAGTCGACGCGCCGTCTGTCAGCCAACTCGACCGCGCACCGCTCTGCTCGCCCGGGGCGTCGCGCTACTCCCGCAACCGAACGTCCGCACCCAGACCGGTGAACACGTCGAAGAAGTTCGGGAACGAGACGTCGACGTGTTCGGACCCGCGGACTATGGTGGTTCCGTCGGCGACGAGTCCGGCCACCGACAGCGCCATGACGATGCGGTGGTCGTGGTAGCCGTCGACCGTCGCGCCCAGAAGCGACGTGTCGCCGCCCATCACCGTCAGCACGTCCTGTTCTTCTTCGACGACTGCGCCCATTTCGGTCAGCTCGTCGGCCATCGCGCTCACGCGGTCGGTCTCCTTGTATCGGACGTGCTCGCAGTTCTCGATGCGCGTCTCGCCATCGGCGACGGCACCGAGCGTCGCGATCGTCGGGAGCAAGTCGGGAGTATCACCCACGTCGACGGTGACGCCCGAGAGTTCCGACTTCCTGACCGTGATGCGACCGTTCTCGCGGTCCCACTCGATAGCCGCGCCCATCCGTTCGAGGATGTCGACGATGGCGGCGTCACCCTGCGCGCTCGGGTACGCGCCCTCGACGACCACCTCGTGGTCCCCGTCGGCGGCGACGGCACCCGCGGCGAGCAGGTACGAGATAGACGAGAAGTCGCCGGGGACGCGGTACTCGCCGTCGGCGGGGTCGTACGACTGCCCGCCCGCGACCGAGAACCCGCGTTGGGTCGCTTCGGCGCTGACGCCGAACTCGCGGAGAACTTCGAGCGTGATGTCGACGTACGGCGCGGATTTGAGCTGCGTTTCGAGCTCGATCTCGATTCCGTCCTCCGTCACGGCCCCGGCCATCAACAGCGCCGAGATGTACTGCGACGACACGTCGCCCGGAATCGACACCTCTCCTCCGGAGATCGGGCCCTTCAACACCAGCGGCGCTTGGCCGTTGCCCCGAGTACTCTCGGCGCGGCCGCCGAGGTCCGAGACCGCGTCGAGAAGCGGCCCCTGCGGGCGCGAGCGGAGCGAGCCGTCGCCCGTCAAGACCGTGATGCCGTCGGCGAGCGCCGCGCACGCGGTGACGAGACGCATCGTCGTCCCGCTGTTCTCGCAGTCGGTGACGTCGTCGGGGACGCCGGGGCGGCCGCCGAAGCCGTCGACATCGAGCGTGTCACCTTCGAGGGTCACGTCGCCGCCGAACGCTTCGACGGCGCGCATCGTCGCCTTCGTGTCGGCGCTGACGAGGGGGTCGTAGACGGTCGCGCCATCGCTGTACCCGGCGGCGAGAATCGCCCGGTGGGTGTAGCTCTTCGACGGGGGTGCACGTGCCGTACCGCGTACCCGAGATTGAGAGAGTTCCGCGTCCATACTCGCCACTCTGTGCGGGCCGGTATCAGGGTACCGGAGGCGGTCACATTCCGTACCCTGCCTCCGCTTCCGGGAGGGGAACCACTTTACCGTCGCGGTGTCCCCTCCGAGATATGGAACCTGACCTCTCATCGCTCTCCGAGCATCTCGAAACCGAAGGCTTCGACGGCTACCTCCTCGACGCCGACAGCACCGACTCCAACCAGCTGTACCTGTCGGGCTTCGACGCGCCCGACCCGTTCGTGACGGTGTTCACCGGCGACGAGACGCGCCTGCTCGTCAGCGGTCTGGAGTACGGTCGCGCGAAGAAGGAGAGTCGCGCCGACGCCGTCTTCCGCCTCGAAGAGTACGACTACCGGAAGCGACTCGCCGAGTACGGATCCAAGGAGGGCCGCGCGCGGACCCTCGCGGCGTTTCTCGACGACGCGGGCGTCGAGTCCGTGCTCGCGCCCGAACGCTTCCCGCTCGGCACCGCCGACGGCCTCCGCGAGCAGGGCGGCGACGTGACCGTCGAAAAGCGCGACGTGCTCGGCGACATTCGCGCGGTGAAAACCGACGAGGAGGTCGACAACGTCCGCGCCGCCCAGAAGGCGAACGAGGCGGCGATGAGAGCCGCGGAGGACCTCATCCACGCCGCCGACGTCGACGCCGACGGGACGCTCGTCTACGAGGGCGAACCGCTGACGAGCGAGCGCGTCCAAGAGGAGATCGAAATCACGCTCCTGCGCGAGGGCTGCGCGCTCGACGAGACGATCGTCGCCTGTGGCGAGCGCGCCGCCGACCCCCACGACCGCGGTAGCGGACCGCTCCTGGCGAACGAGTCCATCATCATCGACATCTTCCCACGAAGTAAATCGACCAAGTACCACGCCGACATGACGCGGACGTTCGTGAAGGGCGAACCCTCAGCGGAGATCCGCGAGTGGTTCGAGCTGACCGCCGAGGCGAAGGACGCGGCGTTCGACGCCCTCGAACCCGGTGCGACCGGAGAAGAGGTCCACGACGCCGTCTGCGACGTGTACGAGAACGCGGGCCACGCGACGTTCCGAAGCGACCCGACGACCGAGACGGGCTTCATCCACAGTACCGGCCACGGCGTCGGCCTCGACGTCCACGAGGGTCCCCGTCTCAGCAGCGACGGCGAGGAACTGAAACCCGGCCACGTCGTCACCATCGAGCCCGGCCTCTACGACCCGACGGTCGGCGGCGTCCGCATCGAGGACATCGCCGTCGTCACCGAGGACGGCTACGAGAACTTCACCGACTACCCCGTCGAACTCGTCGTCGACTGAGACCGACGCGGGTGCCCTGCTGAACTACTCCTCTCGCCCGTACCCCGAGTCGAACAGCTGCGCCGACGTCGGCCCGGGGTCGGTCCCCTCGACGACGGCGTACTGCGAGAACTCCGAAACCCCTGCCTCGCGGAGCAGTTCCTCGTCGTAGAACTCGTTGCCCGTGCACGCCGTCGGGTCGCGGGTCACGAGTTCGAGCATCGCGTCGACGACGACCTGCGGCGTGCGCCAGTCCTCGGGTTGGCCGAGTTCGAAGTGGCGCGTCGCCTCCGTCTCGATGGCCGAGGCGGGCCAGACGCTGTTGACGGCAACCTCGTCGCTCTGCAGTTCGTGGGCGAACGACCGGGCGAGGAACGTCATCCCGTACTTCGAGAGCGCGTAGGCCGCCTTCCCGGGCGAGGGCTCCATCGTCGTCGGCGGCGAGTTCATCACGACGTGGGCGTGGTCGCTCTCGCGGAGGTGCGGCAGCGCCGCGCGCGTCGTCACGTACGCCCCGCGGGCGTTGACGTCCATCAGGAGGTCGAAGCGCTTGGCGGGAATCTCGTCGACGCCGCCGAACTGGATCGCGCCCGCGTTGTTGACGAGGAGGTCGATGCCGCCGAACTCGTCGACGGTCTCCTCGATGGCCGATTCGACGTTCGACTCGTCGCGCACGTCGAGCTGGAGGGCGATGGACTCGCCGCCGCGTTCGCGTATCTCCTCGGTCGTCCGCGTGACGGTTCCCGGCAGTCGCTCGTGTTCGTCCATCGTCTTCCCCGTCGAGACGACGGCGGCCCCGGCGTCGGCGAACGCCAGCGCCAGCGCCTTGCCGATTCCGCGACTGGTTCCGGTGATGAAGGCGACGCGCCCGTCGAGCGGTTTGTCGGTCATGGACCACGTTGACGTGGTCGGACCTTGACTGTTCGTGTCTGCTTCGCTACAGCATTCCGGTCGTCGGTCGGAATCGACGCCGCGGCGTGGACGACGACGTCCACTCCTTCGGCGGCCAGCGCCAGCGAGTCCGCGTCGAAGAGGACCCTCCGGTACGGTTCGCCGCCGCGGTCGGCGACGTGGTCGTCGCCCTCGGCGTCGCGCGTCAAGCCGACCACCTCGTGTCCGCGGTCGACGAACTGCGAGACGAGTCGGCGTCCCAACACGCCGGTCGCCCCGGCCACGAATACGCGCAGACGGTGGAAGCCGAACGCACAGACAAAAGTGCTGCTCAGATTACAGACACTCGCCCGGCGTGCCGGTATCAGAACCCACTTGCCCCGGTGTCGACAACTCTCGGCGTGAACTGGCGTTACCGGAACACGGTGCTCGTCCTCTGTACGCTCGCGTTCTTCGCGACGATGGTCGCGCGCCTCGCTATCAGTCCGGTCGTCCCCGACATCACAGCGCAGTTCGACGTTTCGAACGGCGCGGTCGGTCTCGCCCTCGCGGGAATGTGGGCCGCCTACGCGACGATGCAGTTTCCCAGCGGCGTCCTCGGCGACAGGTTCGGCGAGCGTCGCGTCATCCTCACCGCCGTCGGACTCACCGCGGTCGGCAGCCTCCTTCTGGCCGTCTCGCCGTCGTTTCCGACGTTCGCGCTGTTTACCCTCGCGCTCGGTGCGGGCGCGGGACTCCACTACACCGTCGCCACGACGTTCATCTCCAAGCAGTTCTCCAACATCGGACGCGCCATCGGCGTCCACGTCGCCGGCGGGCCGCTCGCGGGGCTCTCAGTGCCGGTGATCGCGGCGCTCGTCGCCACCCGCTACGACTGGCGCACCTCGATGCTGCTCGGCGCTATCGCCGCGGTTCCGGTGTTCCTCCTGTTCCAGCGGCGTATCGAGCCCACGACGCCCGAGCGTCCCGACCAGCCGATGCGCGAGCGGTTCGCGTTCGCGCCGCTCGTCGAGTTGCTCTCGCGGCCCGAAATCGTCTACACCACGGTTCTGGCCGTCGCCGGCGCGTTCACCTGGCAGGCGACGGCTTCCTTCCTGCCGACGTTTTTCGTCGTCTACCACGACCTCTCCGTGGCGACGGCGAGCGCGCTCTTCTCGCTGTACTTCGTCGTCCACGGCGCGACCCAGCCCGTCATGGGCTACCTGTCGGACCGTTTCGACCGAGACGCCGCCGCCTCGCTGTCGATGGGCCTCGGCGTGGTCGGCTACGCGACGCTCATCGAGGGCTCAACGCTCCCCGTCTTCGTCGTCGGTGCGTGCATGGTCGGCGTGGCGATGAGTTGGGGCGCGCCGATTCAGTCGCGCTTCATCGACAAACTCTCCGCCGACGAGCGCGGTGTGGGGTTCGGCCTCGTCCGGACGGTGTACATGCTTCTGGGCGCGACGGGGAGTTTCGTCGTCGGCGCGCTCTCGGACGCGGCGGGGTGGGACGTCGCCCTCGGTCTGCTCGTCGCCGTGATGGGCGTCGGGTTTTCGGTGCTCGCGGTGAATCGGGCGTTGAAGTTGGGGCTGTGAGGGCGGGTTACGCGGAAAAAGAGCGGTCAGCCGATTCGCTGCGGCGGTGGCCCGTTCAGGTCAGAGCCCGTCGCGATAGTGAGCGAGACGACCAGTAGGACGACGCCGGCCCCGACCCCGAACGCTATCCAGAGGGCGTGTGCACCCGCGAGAAACGGGCTGACGACCGCGGCGACGGCCAACAGGGCGAACGCGGCCGCCCCGAGCGTTCGCCGTCTGGCGTCCTCGGCTCTCGTATCTCTCATACCGTCACCGTCTCGCACGGCCGTAATAAAGTTGGACGTCTAACAGGTTCGAATGCGATACGGGCGGCATCGAACGCCTTTTGCGACGGCGTTGGCTACGAAGGCGCAATGAAACTGCTCATCGTCGGCGCCGGGTCGATGGGTCGATGGGTCGCCGACACGCTCTCGGCGGAGGTGGCGTTCGTCGATACGGAGTCGGAGGCCGCCGAGGCGGCGGCGACGGCCCACGGCGGCCGCGTCGTCTCGACGGACACTGACGAACGCTTCGACGCCGTCTGTCTCGCCGTCCCCATCTCGGCCGTCGAGTCGGCCGTCGCCGCGTACGCGCCGAACGCCGACAGCGCCGTCTTCGACGTAACGGGCGTGATGGCCGGACCGCTGTCGACGCTGCGCGAACACGCCGCCGACCGCGAACGCGCGAGCTATCACCCGCTCTTCGCCCCCGAGAACGCGCCGGGCAACGTCGCCGCCGTCGTCGACGAGGGCGGACCGACGCTCGACGCCGTCGACGAGGCGTTCGCGGCCGCCGGAAACACCGTCTTCGAGACGACCGCCGGCGAGCACGACGGCGCGATGAAGACGGTCCAGTCGGGCGCACACGCCGCGGTGCTCGCCTACGCGCTCGCGGCCGAAGACGTGCGCGAGGAGTTCGCAACCCCCGTCTCCGCCGCGCTGGACGACGTCGTCGACACCGTCACCGGCGGCACCCCGCGCGTGTACGCGGAGATTCAGGAGACGTTCGACGGCGCGTCGGCCGTCGCGGACGCGGCCGCCCGAATTGCCGACGCCGACGGCGAAGCGTTCGAGCGACTGTACCGGGAGGCGGGCCGCCACGAGACCGCAGACCCCGAAGACCTCGGGCGCAACGCCGGCAACGACGGAGGCGGGGACCGATGACCGACCGCGAGGCCGTCGTCTCGAACGCGAAGTATCTCAGGAACGTCCGCCCCATCGACCCCGAGGAGATAGCCGAGTATATCGAGGGCTACCCGCACCCGGCCGTCGTCCGACAGACCCTGCGCGAGGAGGCGTTCGACCTCGGACTGGTCGAACGGGAGGACGGCACGTTCGTCCCGGTCGACGACGCGCCCGCTCCGGTCCGCGACTGGCGACCTAAGGCGCTCCCCGAAACGTACTCGTTCGCGGTCGAAGACTTGCTCGTCGAGCGGTACGGGGCGAACTGGCACCGCGGAGCGTCGGGCGACGAACTCCGCGAGGCCGTCCGTCGGCTGAAGGAGGACTACTACTACCAGAACGACGTGGAGTACGACGAGACGGCCGCGCTCGGCTACGCCGTCTACCACCTCGCGGACTACTACGCCGAGGTGGGGTACGTGTTGAACGACCTCGCCGGGAACGGCCTGCTCCCGAGAACACTCCGCGTCGTCGACGTGGGCGCGGGCGTCGGCGGCCCTGCGCTCGGCCTGCACGATTATCTGGGCGAGGGCAGTCTGGTCGATTACCACGCGGTCGAACCGAGTCCCGCCGCCGACGTGCTCGAACGGCTGTTGGACGAGACGAACGAGAACTTCCGGACGACGGTTCACCGCGAGACGGCCGAGGCGTTCGACCTCGACGCGCTCGGGGACGTGGACCTCGTGCTGTTCGGCAACGTGCTGAGCGAAATCGACGACCCCGTCTCCGTGGTGCGGCGGTATCTCGACGCGCTGGCCGACGACGGCGCTATCGTCGCGCTCGCACCCGCCGACCGCAACACGAGCATCGGGCTTCGGGAAGTCGAACGCGCGGTCGAGTCAGAGGCGGGAGCGACGGTGTACTCGCCCGAACTCCGACTGTGGCCGGGGATGACGCCCACCGACCGCGGGTGGTCGTTCGACGTGCGTCTGGACGTGGAACTGCCGGCGTTCCAACGCCGCCTCGACGAGGGCGGCGCAGGCGACGGCACCTTCACCAAGACGTCGGTGCAGTTCTCCTACAGCATCCTCCGAAAAGACGACAGACGGCGCGTCGACCTGCGCGCAGACCGGAGTCGCCACGCGCGGATGGCCGAGATGGAAGCCCACGTCACCGACCGCATCGACCTGCTGGCGGTGAAACTCAGCCACGACCTCGCCGACGACGAGGGGAGAAACCCGGTGTTCAAAATCGGCGACGGCAGTCAGTCGGTCGACCACTACGCGGTGCTCACGAGAGAGTCGGCGCTGAACCGCGAGCTCACCGAGACCGAGTACGGCGCGATACTCGGCTTCGAGAACGTGCTCTGTCTGTGGAACGACGACGAGGGGGCGTACAACCTCGTCGTCGACGCGGAGACGGTCGTGGAACTCGTCGCGCCGTAGACGGGGAGTCGGCCGAGCACCGTCGGCGGAGTGACGTTCCACCTGCCGCTCAGTCCAGGTTCTCCAGCGCCGTCTCGATGGGGTCGTCGCCGGCGAGAATCTCGAACGTCCTGCCGACGGTGTTGTCGGCTTCGAACGCCGTGACGAGCGTCTCCGCGACGTCGTCTCTGGTGATCTCGCCGCGTTCGTCGAGTTTCTCGCGTGCGGCGATTCTGCCCGTACCCTCCTCGTCGGTGAGCGCTCCCGGCCGGACGACACTGTGTTCGAGGTCGCTCTCGCGGAGATACTCGTCGGCCGCGGCCTTCGCCTCCAGATAGTCGCCGAGCGCGTCGGGACTGGACTCCGGTTCGTCGGCGTTCATCGCGCTGAGCATGACGTAGCGCGACGCGCCGAACGTCTCTGCGGCGTCTATCGTCCGAATCGCCCCGTCGCGGTCGACGCCCTCGACGTCCTCGCCGCTGGAGCCCGCGGCGAACAGTATTCCGTCGCAGTCGCGGACTGCGCGCTCTACGTCGTCGTCGCTCCGGAGGTCGGCGACGACCGTCTCGACGCCGTACGACTCCATCTCGGGGACCTGTTTCTCGTCTCTGACCATCGCTCTGACCTCGTGGTCACTGCCGCTCAGGAGGTCGGTGGCGCGCTTTCCGACGCCGCCGTGGGAGCCAGCGATGAGTATTCGCACGGATGAGAAGACGGGCCGCAGGTGCAAAAAGTCGGTCCCGTCGAAGCGGTCTGCGCTTCTCAGACGCCCGTCGCGTCGAACCGACCGACGGCCGCCCGAACGCCGCCGTAGGCGACGAGCGCGAGGGTGACGTAGCCCGCGACGACGAGCGTCACCGTCGCGTCCGCGCTGCCGATGGCGAGGCGGGCGACGACGTTCGTGGGACTGGCGGGAGAGAGCGTCGCGCCGGCGAACGCGAGGAGGACGCCCAGCGAGTAGAGCAACTGGGCGGTCCGGCGCTCGGCGGCGACGAGCGAGACGACGACGCCCAGTCCGGCGGCGAGCACCGCCAGCGCGGCGACGAGCGCGAGGAGTCGCCCCGCACCGAAGACGGCGGTGCCGTTGAACGAGAGCACCGCCAGCCACAGCGCCGCCTGCGCGGGCGCGAGACCCGCCGCCGCCAGCAGTTTGCCGTCGACGATGTCCGAAAGCGACAGCGGCGCGACGCGGAGCAGTTCGAGCGTGCCGCGTTCGAACTCCTCGGTCACCGAGTCGACGACGAGCGACCCGCTGATGAACACCGGCAGAAAGAGCAACAGCGGAATCAGCGCCGTGTAAGTGAAGCCGTGGTACGGACTCGACGCCGGCGCGTCCGGCAGTTCCAGCGGCGTCGTCGACAGCGACCCCGAGCGCTCGAACCGCTCGCGGCGTTCGAGTTCCCGGAGCGCGTCGCGCACCTGCGTGACGGTCACCGTCGTCCGGACGTTGTCGTCGGGGACCGTCGCCGTGACGTGTATCCGCCCGCCGCGGCGGTCCGCGTGGAGCACCGCGTCGACCTGCCGACGGTCGAACGCCTGCCGTGCGGCCGCCTCCGTGTCGAAGAGAATCGGCTGCGTCCCCGACACGCTGTGGGCCGCGTAGACGAGGTCGTAGCGCGCGTCGCCAGAGACGCCGACGTCGACTTCGTAGCCGTCCGCGCTGGCTGGGTCGTACAGCGAGACGAGGCCGACGACGAGAAACGACGAGAACGCCGCGATAAACAGCTGGATGAGAAGCGCCAGCACGATAGTCTTCTCCGAGCGCAGCACCGAGAGCTCGCGGCGCGCGATCGTGAGTCGGCGGTCACGCAAGGGCGACCACCACCGCGAGGTTGTAGAAGGTGTGAACCGCGACGGCGACCACCAGCGCCGCGGCGTAGTGGAGTCGATTCTTGCTCGCGCCGACGGCAGTGAGACTCGCCGTGACGACGTGGAGGAGCAGCGGAGCCAACAAGAGCGCGAGCGCACCCGCGCCGCCGATTCCGGGGATACCCGACGGGGCGAACGCGGCCTGGCCGAGGGCCAGCTCCGGCAGGCCGACGAGTTGCACGACGGCGGTCACCTTCTCGCCGACGAAGAAGCCGACGGCCGAGAGCGAACCCAACGCGACCGCCGTCGGCACCGACCGCTCGAAGCGGTTCTTCTCGAACCCGGCGTAGACGTGGACGCTCTTGGCGAGCTCCTCGACGGCGGCGATCGATGCCAGGAGAAGCGGCATCGAGAGCTGAATCGGCAGCGCGAACAGCACCGCGACGGTGAGCAGCTCGGCGACGAAGACGAACGGGATGAACAGCGCGCTCAGAACCGCGACCGAGCGCTTCCCCGAGAGGCGACTGTCGAGCGCGTCGAGGAACTTCAGCGGCACCGGTCGCTGGGTGAACAGGTCCTCCTCGCGGTAGACGCCGACGCCGAGCAGGAACAGCACGCCCGACCCGAAGTAGAAGGAGCCGGTGGCGAAGGCGTACTCGCCCGCCGACACCGCCGCGCCCTGCAGGTCGCGGACGACGAGCGTCAGCGGCGAGATGAGCGCGATAGGCGTCACGTCGGTGAAGATGGCCGGGACGAACGCGTACGTCGTGATGAACACCGAGACGGCGACGGTGACGAACGTGAGCTCCTTGAAAGACCGCGCGAACATCGCGCCGACGAACGTCGCCGCCAGGTACGCCAGCGCCAGCGGGAACACCGCGGCGACCGAGAGGAGCCCCCCGCCGACGAGAAACGCGATGACCGTCGTCACGCCGAGAATCGCCAGCGCGTACGGGAGCGTCTTCCCGGCGACGATGCTCGTCGGCGACAGCGGCGCGACGAGTAGGAGTTCGCCGCGGCGGTTGATGCGCTCGTTCAGCATCGTACTGCCGTACGACTGGATGACGAAGTTCACCGGGACGAGGAAGGCGAACGCGAGCACGAGCGACCCGAACGGAAACGGCGGCGCGATGTCCGCGGGCGACCCGGAGCTCTGGCCGCCGAAGAGGGCACCGCCGCCGCCGACGTCGGGAACTGCGAGGCCCCCCTCCTCCTCGGCGTCCCTCGGATCGTCGGCTCCGTCAGGTTCGTTCGCCGCGCCCGAAGCACCCGACTCACTGCCGGTGGCCGACGACGAACCGTCACCACTTGACGAGTCGACACCGCCGTCGACGTCCGTCGCCGCCGACCCGCCCGACGCCTCCCCGCGGTCGTCGTAGCGTACCTCGACGACGACGGGGTACGCCGCCGACTGGTTCTCCTCGGCGAGCATCCGGCGGTCGTTGTACGACTGCACCGCCGAGCGGTAGGCGGCGGCGGCCGCGCGGCCGCGCTCGGAGTCGGCGGGGTCGACTGTGTTGCCTCGGACCAACGCATCTATCTCGCCGTCTTTCAGCGCCGCCTCGTCGGGCGGATGCACCGCGAGCGGGGGACTCTCGACCACCGCTTCGTAGTAGGGGCTGTCGGGCGCGATGCCGACGCGGTAGATGTTCTCGTCGAGGGCGACGCCCGCGCCGCCCGCCGAGAGCGCGGCGGCGCTGAACGCGCCCACGAGGAGCGCGGCGACGAACGCCGCACCGGCGGTCTTACGATCGAAGACGCCCGCCGTTCTGGAGGTCTCCCAGCGGGCGACTCTGAGCGTCTTCCGGAACCAGTCGACGAGTCGACTGACCGCGTTCCCGAGTCCGTCCGAGAGCCGGACAGCGAGGCTCCTCGACGAATCGCTCACGACTCACCCCGGGCAGTCGGTGTCTCCCCGCCGGCGATGTCGAGAAAGAGGTCTTCGAGGCTCGGTTCCTCTGTGCGGATGTCGGCCACCTCGCCGCCGTTCGCCTCGGCCTCGCTCCGGACGGCTTCCACGGCCGCCATCTCACCGACCACGCGGCGATACCGCGCCGGTGTCCCGTTTACGGGCGACGTTTCGACCGGCTCGGCACCGTCGACAGGGACCGTCGTGAACACGTGGTAGGTCGTCTCGCCGTGGCGTTCGCGGATCTCGGCGACGGTGCCGCGGGCGACGATTTCGCCGCGGTTCATGATGATGACGCGGTCGCAGACGCTCTCGACGTGGTAGAGGTTGTGCGCGCTGAACAGCACCGTCTTGCCCGCCGCGGCGAGTTCCCTCGTGAACTCCAGGACGTAGTTCGTCGTCAGCGGGTCGAGACCGCTGGCCGGTTCGTCGTAAATCAACACGTCGGGGTCGTTGACGAGCGAGCGCGCGATGGCGACCTTTCGCTTCATCCCCTTCGACATGTCGCCGAGGCGGCGGTCGCGGTGGTCGAGTTCCAATCGGTCGAGCGTCTCCTCGCTCCGGCGAACTCCGTCCGTTCGCGGCACGTCGTAAAGGTCGGCGAAAAAACGGAGATACGACCGCGGCGTCATGTCCTCGTACAGCGGCGACTCCTCGGGCAGAAAGCCGAGCGACGCCCGCATCTCCGGGTCGGCGGCGTCGTATCCCGCCACCGTCGCCTTTCCGGCGGTCGGTTCGATGAGCCCCGAGAGCATCTTCAGCGTCGTCGTCTTCCCCGCGCCGTTCGGCCCGACGACGCCGAATATCTCCCCCTCGTCGACCTGAAACGAACTCCCCTCCACGGCGACGAATCCGCCGTACTCCTTTCTGAGGTCCTCGACTGTTATCACGGGCGAGTCGAAGTAGAACCACCTGATAAAATTATGGAGTGTTCGCCGAGACTTCTATCGTGAAAATAGTTGCAGATAAGATATTATTCGAGGAACGCCGCTCGAATATGTCGACTCAGTCACTCGTGCGACCCTTTACTACGTGGAGCGTCGTTGGTACTCGGTGTGGCATACGGTGACGAACTGGCACCGCGTTCGACGCTTCTGATTACGGGAGCGATAGCGTTCGTCTGTTTCGTGTCGGCGGCGCTGCTCACGTTTCTCGGGCCGGGGTTACTCGGGACGACGGCGCTCGTCGGCGTGTTCGTCGTGCTCGGCGTCGCGATCTTCGTCGGCGGCGTCGCTGGTGCGGTGTATCTCGTCGTGTTCGAGGAGTGAGAACGATCGGCCGAACGCGGTTACTCGTCGTCGCGGTCCGAGTCGTCTCGCGTACCGCCGCGTCGCCAGACGTTGTCCGCAGAGACGCCGTTCGGCGCGGTGTGGCTCACGTCTTTCATCGTTCGTTTCTCTCCGTCTCGTGCGTTGGTGCTCCGTGACATCTTGGACCACGCTACCCAGCGGCCCTTCTTAACACTTTCAGGGAGGGAGTAATAACACTCAATACCACACTTACATCCTTATATCGAACGTCGGCCCGGCTCTACTCGTCGCCTCTCGGTCGACGACTCGTCGCCAGTCGCATCGCCGACGCTCCGGCCGACCGAACGTGGGACGTGCTGGTCGAGAGCCGATACTGGTCAGAGAGGGAACTGAGCGTCTCGTCGTCGAGTGGCGTCTCACGCGGGGGGTACGCGGCTCACGGCGGCCGTTCGAGCGAGAACCGCTCGTCGGTCGTCGCGTACTGACTGCCCGAGAGACGTCCCACGGCGTCGAGTTTCGTCACGTCCATCTTCCCGTCGGTGAGCAGCTCGTCGGCGACGTGGGCGTGGACGACTTCGCCGAGAACCATCGTCGACCGCCCGACCTCGTGGGCGTCGTAGAGGCGGCACTCGAAGGCCACTTTCGCGTCGGCGACGCGGGCGGCGTCGATAGTCGTCGCCTCCACCGTCTCCAACTTCGCGTGATCGAACTCGCTCTCGCCGTGTTCGAGCGTCGCACTCGTCGCGTTCATCGCTTCCGCGAGGTCGCGGGTGACGACGTGGACGACGAACTCCTCGGTGGCGAGGACGTTCTTCGTCGTGTCTTTCCTGTCGTCGCCGACGCCGACCGGCGAGAACATCACGACCGGCGGGTCGGGCGTGACGACGTTGAAGAAACTGTACGGCGCGAGGTTGTCGACACCCTCCTCGTTGCGACTGCTCACCCACGCGATGGGGCGCGGGACGACCGACCCCGCGAGCAGTCGATACGGAGAGCCGAAGGCGTCGGGAGCGCCCTCCATTCAGTTGTCCCCGTAGCCCTTCTCGAACGGGTCGATTTCGCCGCTACCCGGCTCTTCCTCGTCGTAGGCGAAGCCCGGACCCATCGTGGCGAGCTCGAAGACGAGACCGTCGGGGTCGGTGAAGTAGATGCTCTCGAAGTACGTCCGGTTTTTCACCTGCGAGACGCGTACCCCGTGGTCGATGAGATGTTCGCGCCACTGTTCTATGGTCTCTCTGTCCTCGACGCCGAAGGCGAAGTGGTGGCTCGCTCCCGGACCGGGCACCCCGCGGGAGTCGGGATACTCGAAGTAGGTGACGTTCGTTCCCGGTTCGCCCTCGGGCGTCGAGGAGAAGTAGTAGTGCGGCGTCCCCGGGTCGTCGTAGTTCTGGGTCATCTTCACCGTGTGCCAGCCGAGGACGTCCTCGTAGAACGCCTTGGTCTCCTCTATGTCGGTGCAGATGTTCGTCACGTGGTGCAGTCCAGTGGTCGGTGGTGCGTCGGTCATGGATGAATCGTTAGTGCGAAGATCGGTTAATCGTGTTGGCAGCTCGCGGTCGTTCGCGGTCGTCTCAGAGCGCGTACGGCCACGCTCCGGCCGCGCCGAGCGCGAGGAACGCGAGCGCGCCGCCGAGCATGGCGACGTTCTTCAGGAAGTTTATCATCTCACTCTGCTGCTGGCCTTCGGGGGCGTCCCAGAAGTCGTGCATCAGCGGCGTCGTCACCAACAGAAACACGACGAGCGCGCCCGCCGAAAGCGTCGGGAGCACTCCGAGCGCGATGCCGATGCCGCCGAACAACAGCATCCCACCGGTTAACGGCACGGCGAGTCCCGGTGCCGGGACGCCTTTTGCCTGTGCGTAGCCGACCATCTGGTCGCTGTCGAGGAAGTGATTCAGACCGTTGAACGCGAGCACGCCCCCGAAGAGCACGCGACCGACGAGGAACGCGAACCCCGCCGCGGGGCCGTCGAAGGCGACGGCGCTCTGCAGCAGCGTCATCGCGTTACCCCTGCGTGTCCGTCGCGTCGGAAGTCAGTCGTCGGTTCTGCTATCGTCGTGAAACGTAGTATCGTCACGTTACCTGGTATTCGATACGAACCTATTTATCCGTTCGCGGACATAGACGTGACCAGGTAACACCGATGTCATCCAAACCCGACACCGAGAAGCCGCTGGCGGTCTGTCCGGTCATCGACTCGCTCGAACAGATCGGTTCACAGTGGCGACTCATCGTGCTGCACGACCTCCAGGACGGCGAAAAGCGGTTCAACGAACTGAAGCGCTCGACGGACGCGAGTTCGCGCACGCTCTCGCGCGTGCTCGACGACCTCCGCGAGATGGGGTTCGTCGACCGGCGACTGGAGGAGGACGCGCCGGTGGCGACGTACTACAGCCTCACGCCGAAGGGACAGTCACTCTGCCCCGTGTTCGAGGAGATCGAGTCGTGGGCTGACGAGTGGCTGGCCGCCGACGCCGAATCGCCGGTCGAGTCGCCGCTGCAGCGGTGACGGTTCGGCACAGCCGCAGAAAAACCGGACGGCGATGACCGTCGTCGGCGTCGAGGCCGTTCCGTTGGGTCGGTCGCCGAGCGCGACGGTGAGACCGTCGTCGTCGTTCATGAGGAGTTTCGTTCGGTCGTCGACGCGACGGCCAGCGAGGCAACGCGGATTCTGGTCGACAGCTCCGAGATCCTAATTGGGTGAATGTATCGCTATTGTGGATATGAGTGTAGAACAGCAACTACATTAGAGAATATAACCACATACGGATACTGAAATCACGATTGGGCAAAAGATTATTAACGCGTCGGTGAGTTCACCGAAACGGCGCGAAAGTCCTGTGCCAACCGTGTGAGTCATCGACCAGTGCTATCGCGTCGGCGCAAACGCCGACGCGGCCTCTCGCGCCCCCGTCCCGTTTTCTCGACACGTCCAAACTCACTCGGTCCTAACCGGAGGTATGTACACGGGCAAGACCGAGAAACCGTGTTGTCTCTGCGGTGAAAGAGCGACCGTCGCCCGACTCGACCTGCCGCCGCGAGCGGTGACGCTGATGCGCAACAGCGGCCCCATCGCGTGGCGCGACATCGTCGGCGAGGTGTCGATTCACTTCTGCGCCTCCGATTGGGAGACGGTCACCGACCTCGTGTCGAATCTCGGGATGAGCCCCCTCTCGCGCTGCAACGTCGCCTACGCGTCGTTCGACCTCCGCGAGGATTTCGAGGCGTTGCTGAGCGCGACTCGCGACGAACCCGACCAGACCGAGACCGAACGACGGCTCCTCGCAAAGAGTGACCGCGTGCTGACCGACGACGACGCCGAGAGTCGGGCGGTCGTCGAGGCGAAAGTCGTTCGCTGGGCGCTCGAAGACCTCGGTGTCGCTCCCTCCTGACGCCCGGTCCGTCTCTCGGCGCGGGTGTCCGCTCGGCGTCTGACGATATTGTCAGTACCGACGACTGTGATTCATTACCGAAATATTAACAGCCTGGAAAGAAAATAGTGCACAAAGAGAGGTGCACCATGGACCACACCGTACTCGTCGTCGACGATGACCCGGACATCGCGCACGGCCACGCCGCGCGCCTGCGAGACCGATATCGCGTGCTGACCGCTACTAGCGGCGCGGAGGCGCTCGAACTCGCCTTCGACGCCGACGCCGTGTTGCTCGACCGCCGGATGCCGGGGATGTCGGGCGACGAGGTGCTCGCCGCGCTGTACGAGCGGGAGAACCCGCCGCAGGTGGCGATGGTCACCGCCGTCGACCCCACCACCGACGTCGCGGAGATGCCGTTCGACGAGTACCTCACCAAACCCGTCCGCCGCGACGACCTCTTCGCGGTCGTCGAGAGCCTGCTGGCCCGCGCGACGTACGACTCGCAGTTGCAGGAGTTCTTCGCCGTCGCCTCGAAAGTCGCGCTGTTGGAGACCGAACACGACGCCCGGCGGCTCGAATCCGACTCGAACTACCGACTGCTGAAGCGTCGCCTCGACACGCTCCGCCGGCAGACGACCGACCAGCTAGAGGAACTGGGCTCCGAAAGTTACGCCGTCGCCATCGGTCCGGGCGACGCCTCGTAGTCGTAACAGGAGTCGTCGTTTCCTCCTCGCCTCCGTTCGTTCTCGCCGCTCGCCGCGTTCGCTCGGCGTTCCTTCTCTTCGAACCTTTCTGCTCTCGTCACTCGGTCCGTACGTCGAGCGTCGCCCCGCCGTCGTTGTAGGCGGTGACGGTCCAGCCGTGGGCGTCGGCGATGCGGGCGACGATACCCAGACCCGCGCCCGAACCGTTGCCGGTGGTGTGACCCCACTCGAACAGCCGGGCGTCCTCGGGGAAGCCGGGGCCGTCGTCGCCGACGGTGAACCCCCGCGGCGTCGTCTCGACGCGGACCACTACGTCCCGGCCGCCGTGGCGGACGGCGTTTCTGAACACGTTCTCGAAGAATAGCACCAGGAGGAGCGGGTCCGCCTCCAGCGGGCGGTCGGCCTCGACGGCGAGGTCCGCGTCGGACGCCTCGACGCGCTCCCAGGCGTCGGCCGCGACGGCGTCGAGTTCGACCGTCTCCGGCGCGGCGGTCCCGCGGCCGACCGCTTCGGCTTCGTCGGCCAGCCGTCGGAGGCGCGAGAGCACCCGGTCGAGCCGTACCGCCTGGTCGTCGTCGGTCACCGACTCCGCCGCGAAGTCGAGTTTCATCAACTGGTTTCCGAGTTCGTGGCCGAGCGTCGACCCGTACGCGCCGACGGAGTCGGGGGTCGTCGACGCGGGAACGTCGTCTGCGGCCGAGTCGAGCAACGCCCGGCGGACCCGCGTCGTCGCGTGCGTCGCGTCCGCCGGAACCTGTTCGACCGCCGGCGGAAGCGCGGCCGTCTCGTCGCTCACGTACAGGCCGGGGGCGGTCGTTCGCCTGCGCGCGAGCGAGAATAACTCCGCCGGCGGCGTCAGAAACGAGTCGCCGGCGACGACGACGAAACAGTCGACGGGTCCGTCGTCGAGCGCCGAAAGCGCCGACGGCGCCTCGGTGACGTGCGTGGCCGTGATGGCGGCGTCGCGGAGCGTCTCCACGAACCCGTCGGCGAACTCGCCGTGGCCGAGGACGACGACCCGACGTCGGTCGGCCCCGGTCTGTGCGAGCGGCACTGTCATCTACCGTGACGTTACGCTCAGAGGATATATTTCTTGTCACTCTGTCGAACCAAATCGTGGAGTCCCGAAACTCTCCGACGGCGGCGAGGTCGAAACCGACCGCGGCGCGAACCCGAGAGTAGTTTGTAGAAATTTACAACAACTTATGTATTCCCGATGTGTACCGTCGGAGTGATGCCAGTCGACCGTTCCGTGTCGACACCGACCGACCCGCCCGGCACCGGTCGACCATCGCCGTCCGGGCACCCCTCTACACATGCGAAGAAAGGCACTCAGCGTACTTCTCGTCCTCGCACTGCTCACGACGCCGTCGACGGTGTCGGCCATCGAAGACCCGCGGTTCGAGGTGTACGTCCCCGAACCGACGCTCACACCCGGCGAACAGTCGACGCTCGGAGTCCAACTCGTCAACGACGCCGAAGACGTCGACGAACAGGTCCGAAACGCCCGTAACGTCCAGGCGACGCTCCGGTCCGGCGGAACTCCGATTACGGTTCGGTCCGGCGCGCGCCTCGTCGGCACGATGCAGGACGGACAGCCGGCGAATCTGGAGTTCCAGATCGGCGTCCCTAACGACATCGAGTCGGGGACGTACGACCTGGCGCTTGACCTGACCTACGAGTACGACAGCGACGAGCGAACGACCGAGACCGTCGACGTGACGGTCCGCGTCGACGACCGCGCGCGCTTCGTCGTCACCGACGTCGAGACGGACGCGCCCGCCGGCGGCAGCGGGACGATGAACGTCACGATGCGGAACGTCGGCGAGAGCGTCGCCCGCAACGCCTCCGTCGCCGTCCAGACGACGAACGCCGACGTTCGCTTCGGCGAGAGCGAGTCGGCGAGTCGGTTCGTCCAGCGGTGGGAGCCCGGCGAGACCCGGACGCTGCAGTACGACGTAACCGTCGCCGGAAACGCGAACCCGGGGGCGTACACGATGCGTGCGACCACCTCCTACGAGAACGGAAACGGCGAGAGAGCCGAGACCGCCCCCGTCTCCTTCGGTGTGACCCCGCTCGCCGAACAGACGTTCGAGTTGGAGAACGTCGAGGGGTCGCTGTACGTCGGCAAGGAGGGCTCGCTGTCGGGCGAACTCGTCAACACCGGCGAGACGGCCGCTCGCAACGTCGTCCTCGTCTTCGAGAGTCAGAACGCGAACGTGAACCCCGTCGAGACGGAGTACGCCCTCGGCACGCTCGAACCGGGCGAACGCGCGGCGTTCGACTTCTCGACGGAGGTGACCGACAACGCCGCCGCCGGTCCGCGGCAGTTCTCGCTGGAGGCGAAGTACCGAACCGCCGACGGCACCCAGCGCACGAGCGACCCGCTCGACGTGCAGGTCGACATCGGCGAACGGCGCGACGAGTTCGACCTCCGAGGCGTCAACGCGACCTTCGCGGCGGGCGAGAGCGGTGAACTCGTCGTCGAACTGACGAACAACCGCGACGAACCGCTCCGTCAGGTGTCGGCGAAGATATTCCCCGAGTCGCCCATCAGCACCGACAGCAGCGAGGCGTACGTCGACGAGCTCGCGCCGGGCGAGAGCGCCGAGCTCGTCTTCGGCGTCAGCGTCGGCGGCGACGCGCTGGCGAAGACGTACCCGGTGCAGATGGACTTCCGGTACGAGGACGCCTCCGGCAACGAACGGATTTCGGACACCTACCGACTGCCCGTCGGGGTGACGAACGACGAGGGCGGTACCGTCTCGCTGACGCTCGTCGGCGTCGGAGCCATCGCCCTCGTCGGCGTCGGCGCGGTACTGTACCGCCGACGCACCGGCGGCCTCTGAGCATGGCGCTGGACCACCAGCGCGCCATCGACTGGGTGGACGAGCGCATCGTCGAGCGGTCGGGGCGGGTCGTCGTGCTGTTTCTCGTCTTGACGCTCGTCTTCACCGCCGGTCTCGGCAACGTCTCGACGGAGTCGGGCACCGAGCAGTTCGCAGAAGACATCCCCGCGAATCAGGCGCTCGAAGACATCAACCGCGAGTTCGGCGCGTCGTTCGAGAGCGAACCGGGCTCGACGCAGTTGATTCAGCGCGGCCAGAACGTGCTGGCGAAGCCGGCGCTGTTGGAGATGTTGCGCACGCAGGAGGCGCTCGAAGACCGGACCGACCTCCGCGTGTCGTCGACGAGCAGCGCCGCGAGCGTCGTCGCGCAGACGCTCGACCCCGAGGCGAGGACGCTCGACGCGCAGATAACCGCCGTCGAGCGGGCGTCACCGAGCGAAATCGGGGCGGCGGTCAGAGAGAACGCGAACAACCCCGGCTTCACCGGGACGCTGAGCAACGACTTCAACCGCCGGTCGGCGTCCGCGTCGGCGACCATCGGCGTCGTCCAACACGACGTCCCCGGCTACGAGTCGTCGTCGGCCGGCCAGGGCGGGACGAGTCCGCTCACCCCGATTCAAAAGCAGGCGCAGCGCGTCGTCCAGACGACGAGCGACGACATCACCGTCTTCGGCAGCGGCGTCACCGCCGACGAGTTCAGCTCGGTCATCTCCGACTCGCTTCTCATCGTCACGCCCGCGGCGGTCATCTTCATCGTGTTCTTCCTCGTCGTCGCCTACCGCGACCTCGTCGACCTGCTCTTAGGGGGGTTGTCGCTTCTCATGGCCATCGTCTGGACGTTCGGCTTCCTCGGCCTCGCCGGCATCCCGTTCAGCCAGATGATGATCGCGGTGCCGCCGCTGCTGCTCGCGGTCGGCATCGACTTCGGTATCCACGCCATCAACCGCTACCGCGAGGACAGAGCCGACGGTCACGACATCGACGGCGCGATGCGACTGGCGACCGACCAACTGCTCGTCGCCTTTTTCATCGTCACCGGAACGACGGTCATCGGCTTCCTCTCGAACCTCGTGTCGGATCTCGCGCCGATACGGGACTTCGGCGTCGTCGCCGCCGTCGGCATCGTGTTCACGTTTCTCATCTTCGGCGTCTTTCTCCCGGCGGCGAAGGTGTGGATCGACCGCCGCCGCGAGGACTGGCCGATTCCGACGTTCAGCGAGACGCCGCTGGGCGCGGAGGGGTCGCGCTTCGGCGAGGCGCTCCGCGGTGGCGTCGTCGTCGCCGGGAACGCCCCCGCGCTGTTCCTGCTCGCCGTCGTGCTCTTGAGCGCCGGCGCGGGCGCGTACGCGACAGGCGTCGACACGAGTTTCTCGCAGGAGGACTTCCTCCCGCCGGAGGAGACGCCCGACTACCTCGACGCGCTTCCCGAACCGTTCGCGCCGTCGGAGTACTCCGTCGTGGCGACGCTGAACTTCCTCGAAGAGAAGTTCGAGACGACGCAGGGCGGCAGCGCGACCGTTTACTGGGAGACGAACATGGAGCGGGACACGGCGCTCGAAGAGATTCACCGCGCCGGCGACGACCCGCCGGACTCGTTCGTACGGTCGGGCGGCCGCGCCGACGCCGAGAGTCTCGTGACGGTCGTCCGGTCGCAAGCCGACCGCGACCCCGAGTTTCGGGCCGTGGTCGACCGCAACGACGCCGACGGCAACGGCGTTCCCGACCGGAACCTCGACGACGTGTACGACGCGCTGCTGAACACGCCGGCGAGCGCCGAGGCCCAGGAGTACCTCTCGGACGACCGTCGGAGCACCCGCGTCACCTACTCGACGGAGGCCAGCGCCAGTCAGACCGCGGTCACCGAAGACGCCCGGGCCGTCGCCGAGAGGTTCCGCGGCGACAGCGCCGTCGCCACCGGCAACACGGTCGTGTTCAAGGCGGTGTCGGACCTCATCCTCCAGTCGGCGATCTCGAGTCTCGCCTTCGCGCTCGGTTCGACGGTGGTGTTTCTCGTCTTCGTCTACTGGGTCGTCGAGGGCTACCCGTCGCTGGGGGTCGTCAACACCGTCCCCATCGGCGTCGCCGTCGCGCTTATCGCGGGGACGATGCGCCTCCTCGGTATCTCGTTCAACGCGTTCACGGCGACGATTCTCGCCATCACCATCGGCCTCGGCATCGACTACTCGGTCCACGTCGTCCACCGGTTCGTCGACGAGCGTCGGACGCACTCGCTCTTCACGGCGCTCGACCGGACCGTCCGCGGGACGGGCGGTGCGCTCGCGGGGAGCATGCTCACGACGACGTTCGGCATCGGCGTGCTCGTGCTCTCGGTGCTGAACGTGCTCGGACAGTTCGGCGTGCTGACCGCGCTCAGCATCGCGTACTCCTTCTTCGTCTCGCTGCTCGTGCTCCCGTCGGTGCTCGTGCTCTGGGACCGGTATCAGGGCCACGACCCCGCAGTCCCCATCGGCCGCGGAGCGAGTCGTCCGGATCGGCCAAAAACGAAACAGCCGAAAGGGCGAGCGACGAGGGTGGAACGATGACCGACGACAGGCCCGACGAACGCGACATCGAAGAGGCGCTCGAACGCCTCGGCCTCTCGAACTACGAGGCACGGGTCTTCGTCGCGCTGCACCGACTCGGCACCGGCACGGCCAAAGATATCCACGACCTCGCGGGCGTCCCGCGCTCGCAGGTGTACGGCGCGGCAGAGGACCTCGAAGAACGGGGGCTCGTCGAGCTCCAGCAGTCGACGCCGAAGCGGTATCGCCCGGTCGGCTTGGAGGCGGCGAAGGAACTGTTGACCGCTCGCCTCGAACGCGAACGGGACCGCGCCTTCGACGCGCTCGCGGAACTCCGAAGCGAGGAGCACGGCGAGGAGACCCGCGACGACGTCTGGACCGTCCGCGGCCGCAAACCCATCGACGACCGGACTGTCGACCTGATCCGTCGCGCTGAAAGTCGGGTCGTCTTCGGTGCGGACTCCGTCGACTTGCTCGGCGACGCCGTCGTGGCCGCGCTTCGAGAACGCGTCGCCGCCGGCGTGGACGTACACGTCGTCAGCGCCAGCGCCGCCGTCCGCGAGCGGTTCGACGGCGACGAGGGCGTCGACGTCGCCGCCCCGCCGGCGGACGCGCCCGGCGACTTCACCGGCAGAGTCGTCTTGGCCGACGACGACATCTTCCTGCTCTCGGTCCTCTACGAGGGCGACGGCTCGACCCCGCCCGAGGAGACGGCCATCTGGAGCGCCGGAACCGCGATGGCGGCGGTGCTGACCCGTGCGGCCGGAAACGGTATCGACGCGCTCATCGGCAGAAACGGGCCGTAGGTCCCGAAACGGCCCCTCCGCCGCCGCCTCGTTCGAGACGTGTTCGCTCGTCATTCTGTCCGAAAACCAAACGTTTCTGGTCGTCGGCGACGACGTACCGGCCGTGATGGACGACGACGATGCGAGTACCGACTTCGGCCGAGAACGAGCTCCCGTGACGGAGACGCGCGAACGGGGAGAGGGTAGCCACCGCGCTGACGCGCGCCACCAGCTCCGCGGAGCCGCCCTCGCCTGAGGTGTTCCGAACCCGCTCCGGCGCACGGGGGTACGCCTTCGCGCTCGCACCGCTGTCGGCGGCGGCGCTCTGGGGCGGCATGTACGTCGTCTCGAAGTGGACGTTCGCGGCGATACCGCCGATAACGCTCGGCTTTCTGCGCGTCGCCCTCGGCGCGCTCGTGCTGCTCGCCGTCACGAAGAGCCGAGGCGTCCACGTCCAGCGCGGCGATTACGGGAGATTCGTCGTCCTCGGCGGCTGGGTGGCGCTCACTATCGTCACGCAGTTCGTCGGCACCGAACTGACGAACGCGAGCCAGGGGTCGCTTCTCACCGTCCTCACCCCGGTTTTCACCGTCGTCCTCGGCGTCGCCGTGCTGGACGAACGATTGACGGCGAAGAAAATCGGCGGCATGGCGCTGGCCGTCGCCGGGACGCTTCTGGTCGTCGCCGGACAGTACCGCCTCGCGGGCCTCGCCGCCGGGAACCTCGCGGGACTGGCCGCGCTCGTCGCCGCGAGCGTCGCGTGGGCGGGCTACACCGTCTGGGGCGTGCCGGTCGTCCGTCGCTACTCGGCGCTGACGGCGGCGACGTACGCGACGATCGCCGCGACGCCGATGCTGGCCGTGCTCTCGCTGGCGGAGCTCGCCACCGCCGGCGTTCCCGCGGCGGTCAGTGTGCCGTCGCTCCCGACGCTCGCGGCGGTGGTGTACCTCGGCGTCGCGGCGACGGCGGCGGCGTGGTACCTGTGGTACAAGGGTCTGGAGTACGTCGGTGCCGGCACCGTCGCCGTCTTCTTCTTCGCGCAACCGGTCGTCGGCGCGGCGCTCGGAGCGGCGCTGCTGGGCGAACCGGTCGGCCCGACGTTTCTCGTCGGCGGTCTCGTGATGGCCGCCGGCGTCGTCGCCGTGAGCACGGCCCGCGCCTGAGCCGACCGGACCCCGGTTTTCGAATGCTCGACCGGAAGAACGCTCCTCGACGACGAGTTCGGGATTTTCTGTGCGTCGCCGGTGGCGAAAGCAACCCAGACGCGACTCAGAACAGGACGGTGCGCGCCAGTTTCGACCCGCCGAACGCGAGGACGATGATGGCGGCGATGAACCCGCCGGTGGCGACGAGAAGCGAGAGCGGTTCAAGCGTCGGCCCGCCGAAGAACGGCCCCCGGACGATGAGAAAGCCGGTCGAGAGGGTAGCGACGAGCCCGACGACGGTCAGAACCGTCCACGGAATCGCGGCGACTCTCACGAGCGACCTCCGACGAGTTGCGGACGGAGGTGTGCGCGTCGGTGCGTCACCGACGACCGTGCAGAGTACATTAGCACGGGACTCACACGGATGAAATAAGAATGTTGCCCTCGGTCAGGGTCACGCCGCCGCGGTCGACGCAGCGCCGCCAGTACGGCCGTCGTTCGCGGCCACGCTCTCGGCCCAAATCGACTCCGCACGGGTTTTGAGCGCCTCGTTCACGCCGCGGAAGTTCGCCTCGGTGTCGGTGCCGATGCGCCGCAGAACCGGTCCCGCGAGAAGACCCGAGAAGGACTCCGACTGGACGAGGCGAGAGCGCTTCTCGTCGAGGGGTTCGACCGCGAACCGGTGTTCGCCGTCGAAGAGACCGCGGACGTAGAGGTGTCCGAGCCACCAGAGTTCGCGGTTCGGGTCGGCGCGGAGCACGCGCGGGCGGAACGTCGGCGCGCGCCCGGTTTCCGGGCCGGGCGAGACGCGGAGACGCGTCCCTTCCTCGGCACGGCCGGAGACGACGGTGTAGGGGTTCCACTCGGGGTACGCTTCGAAGTCGGTGAGGACGCGCCAGACGGTTTCGGCGGGCGCGTCGATGTCGATGGACGTGGAGATGTCGTTCACGAGATACTGGATGGGCGGCCGAGGAGATAGCCTTCGCGTGACAGCGAATCGCCGACCCTGACCGCCGGAGGCGACGGAACACGGCGACCGTTAGCGTCGGACTTCGAAGCCGTCGAGATCCTCCGGGTCTTCGTACTCCACCTCCACGTCGTCGACCTCCGCGTCGGGACTGCCGGTCTCGCACCACTCGACCATCGACTCGACGGCGTCGGGCACCCCCTCGAAGACGGCTTCGACGCGGCCGTCGTCGAGGTTGCGAACCCAGCCGTCGACGCCCTGTTCGCGCGCCGTATCTCGGGTGTTCGCCCGGTAGAAGACGCCCTGGACGCGGCCGGTGACGAAGACGTGAGCACGGACTCGGTCGGATTCGGACGGTGTCTCGCTCATGGGGGACGTTCGAAGTCGACCGGCAAAATAGGTCGGGCCACAAGCGCGGTCGAATCGGGACCATCTAAGTACACCGCGCGAGATTTCCGCGTATGGAACTGTTCGGAACTGCCGGAATCAGGGGGAGCGCGACCGAACGCGTGACGCCCGAACTCGCTCTCGCCGTCGGCCGTGCGGTCGGTCGCGACGGCGCGGAGGTCGTTGTCGCCCGCGACGGCCGGGTGACCGGACCGGGGCTCGCTGCCGCCGTCGAGGCGGGACTGCTCTCCGCCGGCGCTGACGTTCGTCGCGCCGGAATGCTGCCGACACCCGCGCTCGCGTTCGCCTCGCGGGGCCGACGCGGCGTGATTCTCACCGCCTCGCACAACCCGCCGACCGACAACGGCATCAAGGTGTTCGACAGCGGCGTCGAGTACGACCGGGCGGCCGAGCAGGCGGTCGAAGAGCGTGTCGCCGCCGACGAGCCATCGGCCGCGTGGGACGACTGGGGCGACAGCGGAGACGAGACGGTGCTCTCCGCGTATCGCCGCGCAGTCACCGACTACGCCCGCGGCCGCGGCGCGCCGCTCTCCGGCCTCCGCGTCGCCGTCGACTGCGGGAACGGGATGGCCGGTCTCGCCACCCCGCAGGTGCTTCGCTCGCTCGGCGCGGAGGTCATCACGCTCAACGGGAACGTCGACGGGCACTTCCCCGGCCGCGAGAGCAAGCCGACGGCCGAGTCGCTTCGGGACCTTCGGAGGTTCGTCGCCGACGCCGGCGACGACGGAGAGCCGTTCGCCTTCGGCATCGGTCACGACGGCGACGCCGACCGAGTCGTCCTCGTCACCCCCGACGGCGAGGTGATTCACGAAGACACCGTCGTGGCGATTCTCGCCGAACACTACGTCCGCAGCGTCGACACCGACGACCCCGTCGTCGTCACGACGCCCAACGCCTCCGCGCGCATCGACGAACGCGTCCGCGAGGCCGGTGGCCGCGTCGAGCGCGTCCGTCTCGGGGCGCTGCACGAGGGCATCGCGGCCGCAGAGAACGCGGGCGGAACCGTCGTCTTCGCCGCCGAACCGTGGAAACACATCCACACTCAGTTCGGCGGGTGGATAGACGGCATCGCCTCCGCCGCGGTCGTCAGCCGTCTCGTCGCCGACGTCGGCCTCGACGCCCTGTGCGACCCCGTCACCGAACGCCCCTACCGGAAGGTGAGCGTCGACTGCCCCGACGTGGCCAAACGCGAGGCGATGGCCACGCTCGAACGGACGCTTCCCGACGCCTTCCCGGAGGCGAGCGTCGAGACCGAGTACGGGGTCAGACTGGAGTTCCCCGACAGCTCGTGGCTGCTCGTCCGGCCGAGCGGCACCGAACCGTACGTCCGCCTCTACGTCGAGAGCGACGACGTGGACTCGCTCGTCGCCGACGCCGGTGCCGTCGTCGAAAACGCCGTGGAGACATCGAAGAACTGACCCTCCGACGGGCGATTAGACGCTCTTGGGCGCCGTCCGGCGCAAACGACGCCTTTATGCCTATTTCGCTGCCACCTTCGCCCAGACGTAACCATGAATGTGGATAGGCGGACACTCCTGAAAGCGACAGGCGCGGCGGGTATCGCGGGACTGGCCGGCTGTACCGGCGGTCCGACCGACGACGGCGGCGACACCGACAACCAGAGCAGCGGCGGCGACGGCGGCTCGGGTAACGAGTCGACCGACGGCGGCGCGGAGGCCTCCGGCAGCGCCGACGTGAGCGTCGGGATGGTGTACGCGACGGGCGGCCTCGGCGACGGGTCGTTCAACGACCAGGCGCAGACGGGCGTCCAGCAGGCGGCCGACGAGTTCGGCGCCACTCACGACAACGTCCAGCCGAGCGAAGTGACGGAGTTCAAGACGTATCAGCAGCAGTTCGCCCAGAGCGGCGAACACGACCTCATCTGCTGTATCGGCTACCTGCAGGCGGAGGCGCTCGCGGAGAACGCCCCCGACTACCCCGAGCAGAACTTCATGATCGTCGACAGCGTCGTCGAAGAGCCGAACGTCGCAAGCTACGTGTTCGGCGAAGAGGAGGGGTCGTTCCTCGTCGGTCAGATGGCCGGCCTCCTCACCCAGCAGGAGTTCAGCGCCGGCGGCGGCGAGACGAACCCCGACCAGACGTCGGTCGGTTTCGTCGGCGGCGTCGAGGGCGACCTCATCGGCAAGTTCGAGGCGGGATACCGCGCGGGCGTCGCCGAGGTCAGCCAGGACATCGACGTTCAGGTCAGCTACGTCGGCAACTTCAACGACACCCAGGCGGGTAACGAGGCGGCGACGGCGATGTACAACGACGGCGTCGACATCGTCTACCACGCCGCCGGCAACGCCGGAACGGGCGTCTTCCAGGCCGCACAGGAGGCCGGCAAGTTCGCCATCGGCGTCGACCAGGACCAGTCGCTCACGAAATCCGGCTACGCGGATGTCATCCTCGCGAGCATGGTCAAGCGCGTCGACACGGCCGTGTACACCTCCATCGAGAGCGTCGTCAACGCCGAGTTCGAAGGTGGCAACGTCACCACGCTCGGCCTCGAACAGGAGGGCGTCGCAGCCGTCTACGGCGACCAACTCGGCGGCGACATCCCCGACGACGTCAAATCAACCGTCGACGAGACGCGACAGTCCATCATCGACGGCGACATCTCGGTGCCGGTCGACCCCTCGGAACTGAACCTGTAACTCGGTCCGCCGGGGACCGAGAACGGTCCGTCAGTTGAACCATCCGCGAAACCACGCTCTTAAGCACACACTCAACAAGCCACAACCAATGGAACCGGCCGTCCATCTCGACGGAATCACCAAACGTTTCCCCGGCGTCGTCGCCAACGACGACGTCGACTTACGCGTCGAGCGGGGGTCGGTGCACGCGCTCCTCGGCGAGAACGGCGCGGGGAAGACGACGTTGATGAACGTCCTCTACGGACTGTACGAACCGACCGAGGGCGACGTCTACGTCGACGGCGACGGACTCGAAACCGGAGACGAGACGACTCACCGCTACGTACAGCCACCCAGACGCTTCGACTCGCCGGGCGACGCCATCGACGCCGGCGTCGGGATGATTCACCAGCACTTCATGCTGGTCGATCCGATGACGGTCACTGAGAACATCACCCTCGGCAACGAACCGCGAAAGTGGGGCGGGTTGGCCGTCGACAGCACCCGCGCCCGAAGCGAGGTGGTCGACCTCTGCGACCGCTACGGCTTCGACGTCGACCCCGACGCGACCATCGCCGAGGTCAGCGTCGGCGTCCAACAGCGCGTCGAGATCCTGAAAGCGCTCTACCGCGGCGCGGACGTCCTCATCCTCGACGAACCGACGGCCGTGCTCACGCCGCAGGAGGTCGAGGACCTCTTCGCCGTCCTCGAGGAGCTCACCGCCCAGGGCAAGACAATCGTCTTCATCACCCACAAGCTGGGCGAGGCGATGCACGCCGCCGACGCCATCACCGTCCTCCGCGACGGCAAGAACGTCGGCACCGTCGCCGCCGAGAGCGTGACCCGCGAGCGGCTCGCGGAGATGATGGTCGGCCGCGAGGTGCTGGAGACGGTCGAGAAGCCGCACGTCGAACGCGGGGAACCGGTGCTCGCCGTCGACGACCTCTCCGCCGAGGACGAACGCGGCGTCGAAGCGGTTTCGGACGTCTCCTTCTCGGTCCACGAGGGAGAAGTGTTCGGCATCGCGGGCGTCGACGGGAACGGACAGTCGGAGCTCATCGAGGCCGTCACCGGCCTCCGAACGCCGACCGCGGGCACCGTCTCCTTCGGGCGCGACGACATCACGGCGTGGCCGCGCCAGCGCCGCATCGACGAGGGGATGGCCTACATCCCCGAGGACCGCCACGAGCGCGGTCTCGTGATGGAGTTCGACCTCACCGAGAACGGCCTCCTCGGGAGCCAACACACGCCGCCGTTCGCCGAGAACGGCCGCATCGAGTGGGACCGCGCGCGGACCCACGCTCAGGACATCATCGAGGAGTACGACGTCCGCCCGCCGAACCGCGACGCGAGAGCGGCCTCGTTCTCGGGCGGCAACCAGCAGAAGTTCATCGTCGGCCGCGAGTTCGAGCGCGACCCCTCGCTCGTCGTCGCCACCCACCCGACCCGCGGCGTCGACATCGGGTCGACGGAGTTCATCCACGACCGACTGCTCGACCTGCGCTCGGACGGGAAGGCAATCCTGCTGGTCTCCTCGAAACTCGAAGAGGTACAGGGGCTCTCCGACCGCCTCGCGGTGATGCACGACGGCGAACTCATGGACGTCGTCGACCCCGGGACGGTGACGGAGGAGGAGATCGGCCTGCTGATGGCGGGCGAACAGCTACCCGAGGAGTCGACGGCGACGAGTCTCCGCGACGACGCCGGTGGGCGGACCCCCGCCGACGACACGGGCGTCACCGCGGGAGGTGAGAGCCAGTGAGCGCCGGCGACTGGCGCGCGCGCGGTCGGAGCGCGCTCGAACGGCTCGTCCGCGCCTCGGCGTTCGAGCGGGTGCTCATCAGCACCGCCGCGCTCGTGCTCTCGATGTTCGTCGGCGTGCTCATCATCCTCGCCGCCGGCCGGATGACGACGTGCGCGACGGCGGCGACGACGTTCTTCGGCGTCGGCTTCTGTTACGACCCCTTCGCCGTCTACGACAGCCTCTTTCTGGGCGCGCTCGGCAACCCCATCAACCCGCTGTTCCAACCGCTGCAGGGGCAACTCGCGCCTCCGTTCCGCAGAGGGTGGACGCCGCTGAACGGGCAGATGGCGGTCACGCTCCGGGAGACGACGATTCTCATCTTCACCGGCCTCGGCGTCGCGCTCGCGTTCCGCGCGGGCATCTTCAACATCGGGATGCAGGGCCAGCTAGTCGTCGGCGCGCTGGCGACGGCGCTCACCGTGCTGTGGGCATCCCCGCTGGTCTCGGGCTTTCTCGGCACGCTCGTGCTCGTCCCGTTCGGGCTCGTCGTCGGCGCGCTCGCGGGCGGCCTCTTCGCCGCGATTCCGGGGGCGTTGAAGGCGTACGCCGACGCCAACGAGGTCATCACGACCATCATGCTGAACTTCGTGGCGACGAGCGTCGCGCTCTTCTTGGTAGCGAACCCGTTCAAAGACCCCGAGAGCCCGGCCAACGAGACGGTCGGTCTGCCCGACTACGCCACCATCCCGCCGATTCTGTACGAACCGCGCGACGACTTCTCGCTCGTCGCGCTCGGCGTCGCGCTCGCGCTCGTCGGCGCGGCGTACTACCTGCTCGAACACACGTCGTTCGGATACGACATTCGAACGAGCGGGATTCAGCCCGAAGCCGCCGAGTACGGCGGCGTCGACGCCGCGCGAACCATCGTCTCCAGCATGACGCTGTCGGGCGCTATCGGCGGCGTCGGCGGCGCGATGTACGTGCTCATGATTCTCGGCAACTACCAGACCGGCGTTCCGGCGTACGGCTTCGACGGCATCACCGTCTCGATTCTGGCGGGTAACAACCCGCTCGGCGTCGGCTTCGCCGCTCTCCTGTTCGGCATCCTGAAGAGCGGCTCTATCATCGTCGACGTGAGCACTGACGTGCCGCCGCAGCTCGTCGGCGTGCTCCGGGGGCTCATCATCCTCTTCGTGGCGATGCCGGAGTTCTTCCGACTCGTCGGACAGAAGTTCGTCGTCGACACGAGCGACGAGAAGGCCGTGGCGACGGATGGGGGAACCGAGATGGACGCCGACGACTCGGCCGCGGCGCTCGGAGGTGAGACCGATGAGTAACGCGACGTTCAGTCGCGGTTCGGAGCTCTCGACGCGCCGACTCGCGGGCATCGTCGCGCTCGTCGCCGCCGCCGTCTTCGTGCTGTGGGGACTCGTCGCGCCCGGTTCGACGCCGGGTCGCATCCTCCGCGTGATGTTCACCAAGAGCGCGTTGTCGGCGACGCTTCGGCTCTCGGTGCCCATCGCCTTCGCGGCGCTGGGCGGCATCTTCGCCGAGAAGAGCGGCGTCATCAACATCGGCCTGGAAGGGCTGCTCATCATCTCGGCGTTCGTCGGCGTCTACGCGACGGACGTGACGGGCGACATCTGGCTCGGCCTGTTCGTCGGCGTCGTCGCCAGCATCCTCCTGGCGGCGCTGTTCGCCGTCGTCTGCATCGAGTTCCGCGCCGACCAGATCATCGCCGGTCTCGCGGTGTGGCTCATCGCGCTCGGTCTCGCGCCGTTCGCCTCGCAGGTCATCTACGGCGGGCCGAACACCGCCAGCGTCCAGACGTTCGGCACCATCACGGTGCCCGGCCTCGCTGCCGTCCCGTTCTTCGGTGCGCTGTTCGACGCGACGCCGATGGTCTACTTGATGTTTGTCGCCACCGCGGCGTCGTGGTACACGCTGAATAGAACGTCGTTCGGTCGGTGGGTCATCGCCAGCGGCGAGAACCCGAAGGCGCTCGACACCGCGGGCGTCGACGTGAACCGCGTCCGCTACGCGGCGGTGCTCATCTCGGGACTGCTCGCGGGTCTCGGCGGCGCGGCGCTGTCGCTCAGTCTCGGCCAGTTCGTCGGCAACGGCCAGACGATGGTCAACGGAAAAGGGTTCATCGCCATCGTCGCCTACCTGTTCGGCAACTACAACCCCGTCGGGGCGCTGCTGTCGACGTTCCTCTTCGCCGGACTGGACGCGCTGCAGCTGCGTCTACAGGCGGCGGCTATCATCGCCGTCCCGCAGTCGCTCGTCCGGACGATTCCGTACGTCGCGGTCATCGTCGTGCTCGCGCTGTTCGGGAAGACCCGACTGCCGGAGGCGGCGGGCGAGCACTACGAGTCCGGCGAGAACCGGTAGTCGACGTCGCCGTCTTTCCGGCTCTGCTTCCGCGGAGTGCTCACTCCGGAGCGCGTAGGGACCCGACCACCGTCTCGACGAACAGTTCGGGGGCGGTGTTCGTCGCCTCGTGGCCCTGACCCGGGAGCGTGACGATTCGGGTGTCGGGCAGCGCTTTGTCGACGAGCGCGGTCGCTTGCTCCATGAACAGCGGGCTCTCGCCGCCGGACAGAAGCAGCGTCGGGACCGTAAACGCCGCGAACCGGTCGGGATCGACGCGGTAGCCGTCAAGGGCGCGAACCTCTCTCGGGACGGTGTGCGCCACCTCGATGCCCACATCCCAAGCGGGGCCGGCTTTCAACGTTTCAATCTCCGCTTGCGACTCGCCGGCGACCTCGCGCAGAAACACCGTGAGCGCCGCTTCCCGGTCCCCCTCCGAGAGCAGCGTCTCGATACGGGCCACGGTCTCCTCGGGGACGAGGCTCTCGCCCGCCTCCGTAATCGGCGGTTCGTAGAGCACCAGTCGTTCGAGGTTGTCGGTCAGGAGCGCGGCTTCCAGCGAGTAGAGCGCTCCGGCGGAGTGGCCGAGCAGGACGACCGGGTCGTCGACCACGTCGACGACGGCGGCGACGTCCTCGAACTCCCGTTCGAGCGCGTACTCGTCGGAGTCGCCGCTCTCGCCGCGTCCGCGACGGTCCAGCGCGTACACGGTGAACTGCTCGGCCAAGCCGGGGAGCACCAATCGCCAGTCGGTGCGGTCGCCCGCGGTCCCGTGGACTAACACGAGCGGCGGTCCCTCACCGGTTCGTTCGTACGCGATTTCGGTCCCGTCTCTCGACGCGACGCGGGTCACCGCGTTTCCGGAGCTCATCGAGCGGCTCCGGTCGCCCCGTCCGGCACGACGTTCTGGTTAAGTCTGAACAGGTTCTCCGGGTCGTACTCGCGCTTTACGTCGACCAACCGGGCGTAGTTCTCGCCGAACAGCGTCCGAGCGGGGTCCTCGCCGAACCCGGGGAAGTTACCGTACGCGCCGGCGGCGACGGGCATCTCCCGGAGCTCGGCGAGGCCGTTTCGAGCCCACGCGACGTTCGCATCGTCGGTCTCTGGGTCCTCCCAGTTCGCCTCGAACGTGACCATGAACGGCGCGCCGCGGTGCCAAAAGGCCGTCTCGTCGGGGGCGACGTCCGAGATAGCGCCGCCAAGATGCCAGATGTCGACCGTCGACAGCGGCGACGGACTCTCGCGTCCGTATCGAACTACGAGGTCGACGACGTCGTCGGTGAGTTCCCTCACGTAACTGGCCTTCCAGTAGTACTGGAGGCCGTCGGGAAAGTCCTCGTCGAGCATCGACTGAAGTTCCGTGTACTCCATCACGCCGCTGAAATCGACCAGCGGGTCGGCGACGGTTCGCAGCGCCTCGAACTCGGCTTCGGCGTCTCCGATGGCTCCGTCGTAACAGCCGAGGAATACGACCGTCGACTCGCCCCACGCGTCCTCGGGGAACTCGTCGAGTTCGGGCACTGTCGCGTAGAAGGGTAGCACGCTCCCGTCGCGGGAGGCGTCGGCGGCGTAGTCACGGAAGGTCCGGAGCGCCGTACTCGCGTCGTCGCCGCGGTACCAGACGAAGAGGCCGAACACCTCCGGACCGACCTCGTGAAGTTCGTACTCGAAGGCGGTGACGACGCCGAAGTTACCGCCGCCGCCGCGGACCGCCCAGAAGAGGTCGGGGTTCACCGTCTCGCTCGCGGTTCGAACCGTCCCGTCGGCGGTGACGAGCTCGACCGAGACGAGGTTGTCCAGCGCGAGGCCGTACCTCCGGCGGAGGTGGCCGACCCCGCCGTTGAGCGTGAGCCCGGCGATACCGGTCTCGGAGACGACGCCGAGTGCTGTCGCGAGGCCGAACAGTTGGGTCTCGCGGTCCACGTCGCCCAGCGTCGCGCCGCCCTGCGCGCGGACCCGTCGCGCGTCGGGGTCGACGAACACGCCGTTCATCGCCGAGAGGTCGACGACGACGCCGTCGTCACAGACGGCGGTGCCCGCGACGTTGTGGCCGCCGCCGCGGACCGCGAGCGGCAGTTCGTGCTCGCGGGCGAACCGCACCGTCTCGACGACGTCGGCGGTCCCCGAGCAGCGGGCGATGAGCGCCGGCCGCCTGTCTATCATCCCGTTCCAGACTCTCCGTGCCTCCTCGTAGCCCTCGTCCGACGGGAGCAGTACATCGCCGCCGAAGGCGTCGACGAAATCGTCGACCGCCTCCGGAACGAGCGTCGAACGCCGGTCGTCCGCGGGAGTTCGTCCTTGCGAAGCCATGACAAGATAAGTACGTCTCCGGAGGAATTAACGGCGTATTTGGGGTCGTCGTGTAAGTCGTTTCGTCGGCGAACAAAACTCCGTGTACGGCTGAGACTCGCGCTTCGCAGAAGTTGGCGAGAAGGAATACTGTCGTCGTCGACGGGACAAGTTCGGGAATAAAGAGTTTTGCTTCCGCCTGCGAGAGTCACGACCAATGACTACGCACGAGTACGACGTCGTCGTCGTCGGCGCGGGAACCGCCGGTTGCTACGCCGCCGCGACGGCGTCGAACGCGGGTCTCGACACCGTCGTCGTCGAGCGGAAGGACGCAGAGGAAGCGGGCCACATCGCCTGTGGCGACGCGCTGAAGGGCGCGGACGCGTTCCCCGAGTCGATTCCGAAAGAGCAGATTCAGCCCGCGTTCACCAACACGGGCGTCGACCACGGCCGCTTCGAGATTCCGAGCCACGACACAGTGCTGGAAATTCCTGTCCCCGGCGAACTGGCGGTCATCGACCGCTGGGAGTACGGCCGACTGCTCATCGAGGGAGCGGAGAACGCCGGTGTCGAGTTCCACTACGACACCGTGGTTCAGGACGTGACGCAGGCCGACGACGGCACCGTGACGGGCGTCCGCGGTAGGCACAAGGGCGACGTCGTCGAGTACGAGGCTGCGGTCACCATCGACGGCGCGGGGTCGCTCTCGCTGCTGCAGGACAAGGTCGACTTCTCGGGTTCGACGTTCGACACGAACGTCCGCTACTCGCAGTTCTGCTCGGCGTACCGCGAAATCGTCGAGGTGAAGGAACCCGTCGAGTGGGACGACGCGCTCGTGTTCAAACCGACGAAGCGCGCGGCGGGTTACCTCTGGTACTTCCCGCGCACCTCGACGACCATCAACGCCGGCCTCGGCTTCCAGATGAACGAACAGCCGATGAAACTCGTCGAGGACCTCAAGCAGGACCTCCGTGCGCGCCCTGAGTTCGAGGGTGCGACGGTCACCGACAAACTCGGCGCGGCGCTGCCGACTCGCCGACCGTACGACTCCGCCACCGCGCCGGGGTTCATCGCCGCGGGCGACGCCGCGGGCCACGTCAACCCGACGACCGGCGGCGGCATCGCCGGGGCCGCCTACGCGGGCAAGTACGCCGCCGAGCAAGCCGTCCGCGCCATCGAGGAAGGCGACGTGAGCGAGGACGCCCTCTGGCGCTACAACGAGCGCGTGATGGACCACTTCGGCGGTCGCTACGCCGGCCTCGACGTCTACAACGTCCTCTCGACGGCCGTCGACGTCGACGACCTGATGGGGCTGCTCGCGGCGCTCCCCGGCGAGAAACTCGCCGAGGCGCTGTACTCCGGTAAGACCTCGATGAGTCCGCTCCTGATGGCGCAGACCGGCTTCAAGAGCCTCAGCTACTGGCGGGAGATAAAGATGTTCTACCAGACGAAGCGGCTCGCCGAGAGACTGATGACCCACTACGACCGCTACCCGACGCGCCCGAGCGCGCTTTCGGGGTGGCAGACCCACCGCGACGACCTGATGGACCAGATCTACGAGACGACTGGCGCGGAAGCGAAGTACTGAACTCGCACCTCTTTGCTGCGAGGGGGTGCGCGGAGCGCACTCCCGCTTGCAAAAATCTGCACCAAAAAGGCGCTCGCTCGTTTCACTCGCTCGTGGTGTGACGAGATACCGACTACCCGCACGGGCGTGCGTCCGCCGAACGGACGAAAGAAAAGCGCGTCCGCGGTAGGGGGACGATCACCGCCCCCGCGGCCGGACGTTCCGATTCGAGCGGAACACGTTTTCGGGGTCGTACGTCGTCTTGACCTCGACGAGGCGGTCGAAGTTGTCGCCGTACGTCGCTCGGATTCGCTCGTCGCCGTCGTCTGCGGTCTGGAAGTTGACGTAGTTTCCGCCCGTGGAAAACGGACGAAGCCGCTGCCACGCGCCACGGACCCACCGTTTGAACTGCTCCTCGTTCGGTTCGTCCGGGGGCCACATCCCCGCCGCACCGTAGACGAAGCGGGCGTCGCGGTTCCCGACCGCTCCGTCGTCGGCGTCGCGGTCGTTGAGGGATCCGCCGATGTGGGCAACTACGAGCTGCGCTCCCGGGATGGGGCACTCGGCGGCCAGCTCCCGCAGCGTCGAGAGGAACTCGTCGCTCAGTTCGGCGGCGAACTCGGTCTTCCAGTAGTAGTGGTTCCCCTTCGGTTGCGTCGCGTCGAGCGAGGACTGGAGCTCGGCGTAGGGTCGCGCTCGGAGCTGATCTATCACGGGAGTACCAAGCGCACGAATCGGGGCGAACATCTCGTCGACGTCGTCTAAGTCGCCGCTGTAGCAGACGGCCATGGCGCAGATTCGCTTTCCGTGCCACTCCTCGGGGGCAAAGGGGGCGGGCGGTGCCCGGCGAAGGACCAGAAACAGCGTCAGCTCCCGTGGCGCACCGGCGGTAATCTCCCGGTAGGCCGACAGAACTTCGTCGGCGCGGTCGGCCGGCCAGGCGATGAGCCCGCCGTAGACGGTCGGTCCGACCTCGTGGAGCCGATAGGTGAACGACGTGACGACGCCGAGATTGGCACCGGCACCGCGGACGGCCCAGAAGAGGTCCGCGTTCTCCTCGCGGTTAACGCGGCGGACCCTCCCGTCGGCGGTGACGACCTCCGCTTCGAGCAGGTTGTCGACGGTCCACCCGAACCGGCGCGAGAGGTAGCCGAACCCCCCGCCTAACGTCAGTCCGGCCACGCCGGTCTCGGAGACGAAGCCCAGCGCCGTGGCCAGCCCGTACAGCTGGGTCTCTCGGTCCACGTCGCCGAGGAGACAGCCCGGCTGGACCGTCGCGGTTCGCGCCGTCGGGTCGACGAAAACCCCGCAGAGTCCGGACATATCGAGAGTCAGACCACCGTCGGTCAGCGCCGTGCCGGCGATGTTGTGGCCGCCGCCTTTCACCGAGAGCGAGAGGTCGTGCTCGCGGGCGAAGTTCACCGCGGTCACGACGTCGACGGTGCCCGTCGGCTGGACCACCAGTGCGGGCGATTTCTCGACCATCCCGTTCCAGAGACGCGTCGCGCTCTCGAACGCCTCGTCTTCCGGGGTCAACAGAGACCCGCGCAGTTGTCGTCGGAACGCTTCGACGGTCTCCTCGGGCAACGTGACGGCCGATCCGTCGCTGGTGGCGACGATGTACTGGGCCGTTAGCCCCTCTTTCCTAGCCGATTCTCGTGCGTCTGACATTGTCACTCACATCGCATACTGCTACGACACTTGTCAGAATAAACTAGCATAGCTCACGAATTGATACTATCATCGGACGGTTTTGACCGAAACACGGAACGATTCGCGCTCACGAGGTCCTCGGCGGCGAACGTCAGTTCTTCTAAACCGAGGGTGACGGACGCGAGCTCCGTTTCGAGCGGCGATCTGAGGGCGTCGCGTACCGCGTCTGCGCTTTCGACGTCGACCCGTCCCGCGTCGACCCCGCCGCCACGGGCACGCCTCAACCGTTACCCGTCTGGGCGTTGCCACGACCCCATGAGCCAGACGGTTCTCGTCACGGGCTGTTCCTCGGGTATCGGACGCGCGACCGCCGAGCGGTTTCTCGACGGCGGCTGGACCGTGTACGCGACCGCGCGCGACGTCGACGACGTCTCCGACCTCGACGCTCGCGGCTGTCGCACCCTCGAACTCGACGTCACAGACGACGAGGAAGTCGAGCGCGCGGTCGACCGCGTGTTCGACGAGCAGGGGCACCTCGACTGTCTCGTCAACAACGCGGGCTACGGGCAGTTCGGCCCGGTCGAAGACGTGCCGATGGCGGGCGTCGTCGAGCAGTTCGACGTCAACACGTTCGGCCCGCTGCGGCTGATTCGCGCGGTGGTCCCGCGGATGCGCGAGCGCGGACGCGGCACCGTCGTCAACGTCACCGCCGGCGTCGGCGGCCTCACGGTTCCGGGGCTCGGTATCTACACGGGCTCGAAGTACGGCCTCGAATCGGTGACCGACGCGCTGCGCCAGGAGACCGGGCGGTTCGGCGTCGACGTGGTGACCGTCGAACCCGGCATCGTCGCGACCGACTTCTACGACCGCGTGCTGACGGAGGTCGCGGAGGCGGACCGCTCCTCGGCGTACGCCGACCTCTACCGCGTGCTCGACGAGATTTCGGTGGTCGAGACGAAGCCACCGGGCGTCAACTCACCCGAGCGGGTCGCAGAACGGCTCTACGACGTGGCGACCGTCGAGAACCCGAAGCCAGTGTATCGGGTCGGCCCGAGCGCCAAACTCGGGACGCTCGTCGGCGCGCTCGTCCGCGGTCGGGTTCGTGACGCCGCGTCTCGATTTGGACTACGCGTGCTCTCGAGCGACCCGGCGATACGCACCCTCCGGTGGTGGCGGAACCGGCGGAGCGGGTAGCGACCGAGGGCAGCGTTCCGGGCGATGACGTCTCGTTTACCCTTCGCCGCCGCGCGGCATCTCGGCCGCCGTGTTCTGGAGATACCGCATCGCAGTGGCGATGGACATCAGTCCGCTCATGAGCGCCTGCTGGCTCGCGCCGTCGGGGTAGATGCGGTGTTCGAGTTGGATGGAGTGCGCTTCGGCGAGCGGACAGGAGACGCCCTCCTCGTCGAGAAAGGTGTAAAAACCCGGCGTCGCCGCCAGCACCGGTCCGAACCTCGTGAGCAACTCCTCGCGTCGGGCGTCGTCCTCGACGAGTTCCACTACCTCGTCGGTGTCGAAGGCGTTGTTACCGACCAGTCGAATCGGCCCCCACGTCTCCTCTTTGATGACGTGTAGGGGAAGCCGCGAGAGTTCGAGCTGGAAGTTGAACTCGGTCTCGTCGCCGGAGACGCGCTGGACGTCGCGGACGACCTGTTCGTCCAGCCAAGAGCGGACCTGGTCGGCACTGACGTGTCTCGTCATAGGGTGCGGGCCACGGGGACGGGGAAAAGAATTCGTCTCGGACTTCGGCCGCCCCGACAGTTCAATCGACCGACGAGATACCGATACCGGACTATCTGACTTCCGACTCCTGTCGCCCCCAGCACTATCTATCTGGGCGTCGTCACTACCCTATGACGTACCGAACAACCATCGGCTGGTCGCTTTTCACCTCCGGCCTCGTCACGCTGCTGCTCGCGTTCCTGCCCGGCGACTCGTTCTGGTACGGAATCGCGCTGCTCGTCCTCGGCGGCGTCGTCCTCGCCGTCAGGCGATAAGCGGAGGCGAGCGAACGAGCGGCGGCCTACGGCCGCGTCGCCGCGATTTCGAGAATCGAGTCGGCGAGCACCTCGACGCCCAGGTCGAGGTCGTCCTCGTTCACGTCGAACGTCCGGGTGTGGTGGCCACCGGGGTGGTCGGTGCCGACGCCGACGTAGGCGGCTTTCCCGCCGTTGTCCTGTACTTTCTGCATGAGGAACGTCGCGTCCTCGCTGCCGCCGAGCACGTCGCGTTCGACGAGCGACGTGACGCCGTCGTTGCCGCCCGCGACCGCCGAGACGACGTTCACGAGGGCGTCGTCGCTCCGGGCGCTCGGCGCTTCGCCCTCCGTCGACAAGGAGACCTCACAGCCGTGCATCTCCGCTGCGGCCTCCATCACGCGGTACGCCTTCTCCCGCATGTACTCCATCAGTTCGGTCGTCTCGCCGCGGACCTCGCCGTCGATGAACGCCTCCTCGGGGACGATGTTCGTCGCGGTGCCGCCGCCGACGAGGCCCGCGTTGATGCGGGTCGCGCCGTCGGCGTGGCGCGGAATCGCGTAGAGGTTCTGAATCGCCGCCGCCATCGCCTGCACCGCGTTGTCGCCCTCCTCGGGACGCGCGCCGGCGTGGGCGGGGTGCCCGGTGAACTCCGCGCGGAAGTGGTGGACCGCGAGGAACCCGTCGACGCCCGCGACGATCTCGCCGGAGGGGTGGTCGAGGCCGATGTGGACGGCCAGGAGGTAGTCCACGTCGTCTACGTGGCCGCTCTCGGCCATCGGCCCGCCGCCGGAGACGATCTCCTCGCTCGGCTGGAAGAGCACCTTGAACGTGCCCTCGAAGTCGCTGTCGACGACCGCGTCCAGCACGCCGAGGCCGATGGTCGCGTGGGCGTCGTGGCCGCAGGCGTGCATGAACCCCTCGTTCTCCGAGCGGAAACCGCCCGGTACCGGCGCGTGCCCGTCTTCGTCGGCCTCGGTGATGGGAAGCGCGTCGATGTCGACGCGGAGCGCGACGGTCGGTCCCTCACCCTTCTCGACGACGGCGACCGCGCCGGTGTAGCCGCCCTCCAACCGTTCGAGGACGTCCTCGCGCGCGCCGGCCTCGCGGGCTCGCTCGAACCACTCGTCGAGTTCCGCGTCGTCGGGGACGCCGGGGCGGTCGTCGGCGAGCACCTCTCGGCCGACGTAGAGCGCGTCGAGGTCGCGTTTCTCCAGTTCGTCGACGATACGGGCGGTGGTGTAGAACTCCCGCCACGCCGGTTCGGGGTGCCGGTGCAGGTCGCGGCGGAAATCGACGTAGTCGAACTCGCTTTGGCTCATGTCGCGGAGATTGGGAGGCGTTCACATAAAGCCGGAGAAAAGGGCAATCGGAGCGCGCCGCGGACACGTTTCCGCGCTTTCAGGTTCCGAGACGCATCGCTTATTTGCCCGGCGGGAGTCGACAGAACTGATATGAGTCGTGCGGAACTCGGCGACGACTCCGAGGGCCCGCCGCTGCGTTTCCGCGGCGGTCCGCTCGCGAGCATCGTCCCGATTGCGTTCTTCATCGTATGGGCCATCGTACAGAGCGGTCTCTTCGGCATCGGCGACACGACGGGGCTGGTCGCCGGGATGCTTCTCGGCCTCATCCTCGGGATGCTGTTCGTGAAGGGAGACTGGAAACACTACGCCAACGCGCTGTTCGAGGGGATGACCCAGCGCGTCGCCGTCACCGCCATCGTCGCGTGGCTGTGGGCCGGGATGTTCGCCGAGACGATTCAGGTCGGCGAGTTCGTCTCCGGTCTCGTCTGGGCGGCGGACGCGCTCAGCGTCGGCGCGGCGCTGTTCCCCGCGCTGACGTTCCTGCTCGCGGCGGTGCTGGCGACGGGTATCGGGACGGGCTACGGTACCGCTATCGCCTTCACCGGCCTCGTCTTCCCGGCGGGCGTGCTCCTCGGCGCGAACCCCGTGCTGCTGTTCGGCGCGATCCTCTCGGGGTCGGTGTTCGGCGACAACCTCGCGCCCGTCAGCGACACGACCATCGTCAGCGCCGTCACGCAGGACGCCGACATCGGCGGCGTCGTCGCCTCTCGATTCAAGTACGCCGTCATCGCGGCCGTTCTCGCGTTCGCGGCCTACCTCGTCGCGGGAAGCGAGATGGCCGGTGAACCGATGTCGGTCGGTGCGTCCGTCATCGAGGGCGCGACGGCGCTCGGCCTCGTTCACCTGCTCTCTATCGCCGTCGTCATCGTGACGGCCGTCTCGGGCCGGCACATCGTCGAGGCCATCTCGTGGGGTATCATCCTCGCCATCGTCCTCAACCTCACGCTCGGACTCGCGCCCGCCAGCGAGATGCTCGTGTTCAACGCCCCGGCGTCGTCGGGCATCGCCACCGCGCTCGCGGACGCGCCCGTCGTCGGTGCCGTCGTCGAGACGGTTCCGGTGGGCGCCGACGCCGACCCGTCGGTCGGCGGCAGCATCTACGACGGTGCGGCGGGCTTCTTCCCGCTCATCGTGCTCGTGTTGCTCATCGTCGCGGGCGCGAAAGTGCTCCAGCGCGGCGGCGGCTTCGAGGCGATTCAGGACGTGCTGTTGAACCGCGTCGCCACCAGCGTCCGCCGCTCCGAACTGACGATGGTGCTCGGCACGGCGCTCGTCAACGCGATGATCACGATCAACACCGCCGCCGAGATCGCCATCGCGCCGTACGTCTCGACGCTCGGTCGCCGGTTCAACATCAACGGCTACCGCCGAGCCAACATCCTGGACGCCAACACCTCGGCGCTCGGCTACATCTTCCCGTGGGGCGGCGGCGTGCTCGCGGGCTACTCGGTGATGCTCGGCCTGCCCGACCAGTACGAGTGGTTCACCCAGTCGATGCTCGTCAACCCGGCCTCCGTCTGGCCGTACGTGTTCCACGGCTGGTTCCTCGTCGGCGTGTTCGTCCTCGCGGCGATAACCGGCTACGGCCGCGAGTACGTTCCCGACCGCGTCTCCGAGGAGGTGAGTCGCGTATGAGCGACCGACGGTCGCAACGCGACGCGCGGGCCGACGGCGGAGGGGCCCTCCGAAAGCTCCTCGCCGGATGGACGTTCCGGACGAGCACGCCCTCGTACGACGTCGGCGACGAACTGGTGGCGTACGTCACCGGCGTCGACGGCGACGCCCCGGTCGTCCGCGTCGGCGACACGGTGTTGCGGCTCACGAAGACCGCAGACGACGTCGGTCTCGCTCCCGACGGCGACCTCCTCGACCGAAAAGTGCGACTCCGCGTCGACTCCTTCGACGACGCCGCCCACCAGGGGACCGCCGAGTTGCTCGCGGTGTCCGACGAGTCGGGAGCGACGTTCTGAGGCGGGCGGCGGGGGTTCGCAGAGAAGGGTTCAGTTCGCGCTAAAGCGGGCTCGTTCGCGGTAAAGCGAGTCAGTTCTGTCGGTGGCCGAGCGGTTTCTTCTGTTCGATCTCGATTTCGACGTGGACGCTGTCGGGGAACTGCCGCTCGGCGACGCGTCGGGCGACCTGGTCCGCGCCGTGGATTTCGAGGCGGCGCGTGTACACCGTGTACGACCACGGCGAGAACTCCCGGCCGCGCGTGAGATTCCGGTACTGCGGGACGCTCAGTCGGTCCGGCGGCGAGGAGTGCGGGCCCTTGCACTCCGCGCCTTTCCGTTCGAGCATCCGCTTGAGATCCGTCACTACGTCGTCGAGGACGGCGCGGTCGCCACTTTCGAACGTGAGTTTGGTTACAAAAGTCATGAGTTGGGGTTACTCTCTGTTTCAGACGCGGAGCGGTAAAAACACATCTACAGCGTACGCGGCACGTGACAGTCCCGCACGGGGACTCGCGTCTCGGCGGTATCGCGGCGAGCGAACCGGTCGACGCCGGGTCACTGATAAAGTAGGGTACGTTTCCGTAGAAATCGCGCCGCCGAGCGTCGACTGTGCGAGACTTTGCCGACGCCTCCGATATTCTCTTAACATGGGATGGTCTACGTGGGTGCAATGACGGTCGAAGCGGTCAGTGCTGGAGCCATTCTCTTCCGCGACACCCGCGGCCGACGGGAGTATCTGCTCCTGAAGAGCCGACCCGGGGACTGGGAGTTCCCGAAAGGCGGGGTCGAAGGCGATGAGGAACTGCAGCAGACGGCGATTAGAGAGATCGGAGAGGAGGCGGGAATCGACGACTTCCGCCTCGTCGACGGATTCCGCAGAGAGTACGACTACGTGTTCGAGGCCGGTGGCAAAACCATCCACAAGACGGTCCACCTGTTCATCGCGCGCTCGTTCGAGGCCAGCGCCGAGCTGTCGAGCGAACACCGCGACCTGCAGTGGCGCGACTACGAACAGGCCGTCAACACCATCACGCAGGACGGCCCGCGCGAGATTCTCGAGGAGGCCCACGAGTATCTCAACGAGCTCGCCGCGGAAAACGGCGAAGAGGAATCCGAACGGAGGTACCTCGCCTGAGTCGGCCGAGACACCGCCTCTTCGAAGACGGTACCGTAACACGAATAGCGGCCGCGCTCGCACCCTCTGTGTGAGCTATCCGGCCGACTCGGAGTTCGTCTTCGAACTTCTGACCTGTCGGTGGGCCGAGCGAGCGTGGCCGCCCGACGGCGACAGGGACTCGGCGCTCGTCGTCGCGCGCCAACTCGGCACGAAGCGGCGGCGCTGGGACACCGTCGTGGTCGAAGCCGACCCCGACGCGCTGGCCGCGCGCGCGGCGTTCGGCGACGACGAACTCGACTCGGACCTCCTCCACGTCGTCCGCCACGCGCCCGCCGAGTGGGCGTGGTACCGCGACGCACTGCCGCATCCGGGCTACCCGTGGCGCTACGTGCTCGCGGCCGTTCACCGCGCCGCCGCCCGCGGCGTCGTCGAAAAGCGCCGAAAGGGCAGACGAATCGAGATTCGCTGCGTCGCGCCGTACCCCGACTGGGTCCGTCGCATCGTCGCCATCGAGAACAAACCCGATCTGGACGCCAGCGCCGCCCGCGCGCTCTCGGGGCAGTTAGAGCACGACGTGGGAACCGCGCTGGCCGACGAGGTGTGGCTGGCGACGGCGGCGACGGGCGCGGCCGTCGAACCCGCGCTGCTCGAAAACATCCCCGTCGACGTGGGCATCCTCGCGCTCGATTTCGCCGACGGAGTCGACGCCGAGGCGGGCGAGGTGGCGTGGTATCCGAGTTCGCTGTCGCCGGTCGCGGGCGAAGAAAGGAACGGAGACGGCGGAGAGGACGACCGAGCGGAGACGCGTCTTCAACTCGCAGAGCGCGCCTACGGCCGCGGCTGGCGGTCGTACCACGGGACGATGCGCCCGGACTGTCGGTATTTCGAGCTTCGGCGCGCGGGCGACGCGTTGCTCCCGTGGTGTGCGGCGAAAGAACGCCACCAGACCGCCGCCGAATGCGCGGGGTCGTGCGATTCGTTTCAGCCGGAACCCCCGCAGTGGCGAACGAAGGGGTGGCCCATCGAGGGCGGCCCGGGTAAGGGAATCAAGCGCCTGCTCGAACGGCGGCGAGCGCGCGTCCGCGAGCGCTCCGCCCCCGACTCCTGAGACGTCTCACGCCGGGTCGTCGTCGATACGGCCGAACGCGTGCCACGTACCCGGGTCTCCGCCGTCGACGCAGACCCAACCTATCGGACTACCGGGCGAGGGGTCGGTGTTGCGCACGCGGCTTCCGACGTCGAACCGTCCGTCGGCCGGTGGCGCGGACCCCGGGAACGTCAGCGTCACGTCCGCGCAGTCGGAGCCGACGCGGACGTCGGCGTGGGGCAGTTGCCCCTCGACGTCGACCGAATCCGACAGGAGCGTCGACCGCTCGAACCCCTGGGCGTCGTTGTCACGGAAGCGTAGCTCCTCGCAGCCGTCGAGGTGGTAGCCGATGTCGCCGTTTTCGCTCCCTCCGTCAGGTTCGTCGCCGCCGCCGACGACGTCGGTGTCGCGGAAGAACACCCGTCGGACGCCGAGCAGTTCGACGCCGCGGGCGACCCGCCGGCAGTCATTACCGTCGAGTCGGTGGTCGAACCCGCCACGGAGGCGGATGCCGCAGCGCGACCTTCGTGTCCCTTCGAGCGTGTTGCCCGCGATGCGCACCCGCGCCGTCGGCGTCGGGTCGGAGACGGCGAGGACGCCCACCTCGAAGCCGAACAGTTCGTTCGCCGCGACGGCGACGTTGCGGCCGCCGCGGACGACGAAGCCTGCGCCCGCGACGTTCCGGCAGACGTTGTCGGTGACGGTGACGCCGTCGCCGCGCTCGACGACGACGGCCGCCGGTTCGTGGACCGGGAGGCCTCGCAGTAGCGCGTCCTCGCGGCCCTCGTTCTCGCTGTCGCCGCCTTCGTCGCGCTCACTCGCGTCGAGTCCGACGTCGTACACGTAGTTATCGGCTACTTCCCCCGAGGCCCGACGGAGCGCGATGCCGGCCCCGCCGACGCGCTCGATGGTGTTGTCGGAGACGCTGACGCCCTCGGCGACGGCTTCCTCGAACTCGCCGGTCGCCTTGCCCGCACTGTGGCCGCCGGGGTAGACGGTGATGCCGTCGCCGCCGTGGTTTCGAACCGTGTTGTTCTCGACGGAGATGTTGCGGTAGCGTCCGTCGAGGCGGATGCCGGTCGAGGTTTCGGTTCCTTCGACGATGTTGCCGGTGATGCGCACGTCGTGCCAGTCGGTGCCCTCGTCGCCGAGGATGCCCACGTCGGTGCAGCGTCGAATCTTGTTCTGGTCGACCGAGAGGTCGTGGCCGCCGCTGCGGTGGAGGTGGACGCCGCGCGCGCAGTCCTCGGCGACGTTGTGGACGATGGCGACGTTCTCGTTAGCGGAGCCGTCGACGACGGCGTTCTCGACCGGGCCGTCCGGCGGAGCGACGACGAGGCCGCCGTGTTCGGTGAGGTTGTCGGCCTGGTAGGCGGCCGACCGGAGACCGACCGCGTAACAGTTTCGTACGAGCACGTCTTTCCCGCCCGCGACGTCGACGAGGTGCCAGCGGAGGTTCTCGCCGCGACAGCCGCGGACGGTGACGTCTTCGGCGTGGGCGACGCCGATACCGTTCGCCTTCGCGGGGTCGGCCGTCGTGAGCGTCAGTCCGTCAACGACGACCTGTCTCACTCGCTCGCCGCCGCCGTAGCTTCGGGGGACGAGCGCCGTCGCGTCGGGGTCGGGCGGGTCGAACAGGAGGGTCGCGCCGTGGCCGTCGACGACGAGGTTCGACCCGTAGAGCAGCGAGCGGGTGTGGCGGTACGTACCGGGCGGTATCGTCACTCTGCCGCCGCCGCGATCTGCCGCCGCGTCGAGCGCGGCCTGCAGGGCGGGCCCGTCGTCGGCGTCGCCGTCGCCGGCCGCGCCGAACGTCGTGACGTCGAGTGGGTCCCTGAGACGGTCGTCTTCGGGTGTCTCCGTCTCGGCGTTCGACCGTCCGGAGTCGCCGTCGTCTCTCATGGTGTCGAGTAACGGCCGGCCGATCGGAGAACGTTTCGGCGGGTCGGACGGAAGTGGAGCGATTCGGGGCTCGCTCGCGTCGACTCAGACGACCTCGACGTCGACGTCGTCGCGTTCGACGGCGAGTTTGAACGTCGGCACCGTCCGGTAGGTGACTTCGACGACGCCTTTCCGTTTGAGACTCTGCAGCGCTCGGCGGACGTCGGCGGCTTCCGGGTCGACGCCGAACCGCTCGCGCAGTTTGTTCAACACGCTGACGACGCTCTCGGAGCGCTCGTCGGGTCCGGCGACGACCTGGAACACCTGCGATTCGAGTTCGGGGACGCGGAGGACGCTCGGCGCGCCATCGTCGCTGTCGTCCATAGGCGGTTCGATGCCGAGCAGCTCTGCGGCCTCCGTCGTCGCCCGGATGAGGCTGTTCTCGTCGCGGTAGTAGTACTCCTTGAGCGTCCCTTCGAGGTAGCGGTGGACCTCGCTGCCGCTGTCGAGATCCCAGCGGTTCTGCAGTTCCTTGTTCTTCGTCGGTTGGAGTTTGACCACGTCCGCCAACCGCTCCTTGTCCTCGTCCGAGAGGGTCATTGTCGGGTGTTCGAGGAGGGAGGATATCGGTGTTCTGGAGTGTGGCTACTGCCGTGGGCTGAGATGGCGTACCGTAGCCTCGAAGAACTCGCGGCGGAGAGCTCCGGCAACGGTCGATGTACGCCGTCGTCTTCGTCGATCGGCACTCGACTGCGACCCGCCGTCGACGGCGAAAGCGTGCTCCCGTATCGACCGCGGGGCGAACGATTATCCCGAGTCGGCGTGACCCACGAGTATGTCGGATACCGTACTCCTCGACATCGACGCCGACGACGTGGCGACCGTCACCGTCAACCGACCGGACCGACTCAACGCACTCAACGTCGAGACGCTCGAAGCGCTGCTCGACGTCCTCGACGAGGCCGAGGCGGCCGACGCGCGCGTCGTCGTGCTCACCGGCGCCGGCGAGAAGGCGTTCATCGCCGGCGCGGACATCTCTTACATGCAGTCGCTCTCGGTGCCGGAGGCGCAGGCGTACGCCGAACTCGGCCACCGCGTCGCCGAGCGCCTCGAAACGTTCCCCGCGCCGGTCATCGCCGCCATCAACGGCTACGCCTTCGGCGGCGGGTGCGAACTCGCGCTGGCCTGTGACCTCCGTATCGCGTCCGAACGGGCGGTCGTCGGCCAGACCGAAATCGACCTCGGCATCACGCCCGGCTGGGGTGGCAGCCAGCGCCTGCCGCGTCTCGTCGGCGACGAACTCGCCCGGCGGATGATATACTTCGGCGACCGCGTCGACGCCACCGACGCCTACGACCACGGACTGGTCGGCGACGTCGTCGCTCACAACGAACTCGACGACGTCGTCTCCACCCAGGCCGCCGAACTCGCCTCGAAGCCGAAGTTCGCCCTCCAGACGGCCAAGGAGACGATCAACGCCGTCCACGAGGAACCACAGGGGGCGGGCCTCGTCTACGAGCGCCGGGCGTGGAGCGGCCTGTTCGGCACGCACGACCAGCGCGAGGGGATGGAAGCGTTCCTCGACAAGCGTGACCCCGACTTCGAGTGAACGGCCGCCGAATTAGATGGTGACTAACCGCTGAAACCACCGTTTTTAGTCCGTTCATAACAATGTTATATTCGTCCTTCCGCAGAGTTATGAATCCGTTCGCGGCCATCATCGACCGCTTCTCCGAGAACGGTGAGGCGACCGGTGGACCGTACGAGTGTCGAGGCTGCGGCGAGACGTATCCGGTCGAATATCACGTCTGCCCGACCTGTGGCGGCTACTCCGTCGAGAGCGACTACGAACCGGTCGCCGGGTTCCACGACGACTCGACCGGCTGACAGACGCGGTTGCGAACGCGGTTAGAGAGAGTATCCGGCCGTTCTCGGGAACGCCGAGGGGCCGCCGTCGGCGACACGGGCCCTGCTTAGCGACGTCGTAATCGTTCGCGTGTCCGTCCGGACGTGAACGCCGAGAATCGTATCACCGCTCTACATACTGCGTTCGGCGGAACACTCTCCACGGCGTTGACACCGAAGCTATGTGTTCCGAGGTCGATATCGAACTCATGAGTGAGACGATAAAACTGAGTCGAGTCGATACCGCGTTCGAGCAACTCTCGTACCCTATCGCCCGCGATGATGCCGCTGCAGAGTACGCCGAGACGACCGTGACGTTCGCCGACGGGGAGGCGAACCTCGGCGAGTTGATCTCCGAGACGCACAGCGAGACGCTCCGCAGTTCCGAGGAACTGTCCGAGGAGTTCTACAACGTCCTGCCCGTCGAAGCGCTGGGTGAACCGGGGCAGTCCGAGGGTGACGCCTGAGAGCTCAACTCGAGACGCGAGCGTCCGGACGAGCGAGCACCGTGACGGTGACGCGCGGTGACGCTGTCGGGCGGTTCCGACACCGAATCCCGACGTTTAAGTAGCCGAGTACGCTGATATCATTCCTATGGAGTTCTGCGACGAATGCGGTTCGATGATGCAGACGCAAGGCGACAACTGGGTCTGTACGAAGTGCGGCCACGAGAAACTGCGCGACCAGGCCAAAGAACAGGCGATGGTGACGACCCAGGCCCAAGAGGAGTCCGAGGTCATCGAGTCCGAAGGCGGCACGAGCGGCCTGCCGACGACGACGGCGCACTGTCCCGAGTGCGGCAACGACACCGCCTACTGGTACATGCAGCAGATTCGTTCGGCCGACGAGTCCGAGACGCGATTCTTCGTCTGCACCGAGTGCGAACGCAAGTGGCGCGAAGACGACCACTGAGCGATGCGCGTGCCGCCCCCGGCGGTCCCCGAGGACCGACTCGACGGGTGGCAGCGGGTCGAATCGAGCGTCGAGCGGCCGTTCGACGCCGGAATCGTTCGCGCGACCGCTCACACGCTCGTCTACGAGGACGAAGAACGCCGCGACCGAATCGCGGAACGGACGCGCGAGAGACGGATACGACGGTTTTTCTTCGCGAGTCGAGTTCTGCTCACGCCTCGTCCGCCGGCGTCGCGGACGCTGCTTCGTCTCGTCGCCGACCGGTCGATGGCCGGATTCGAAGACGAACTCCGCGAGCGCGGGCTCCGCTCCGTCGAGAGAGCCGAAGTGCGACAGTTCGACGTTCGGGGACACGACGCTCGCCTCGCACGGTACGACGCCCGCTCGCGGGCGGTAGCACGAGTCGTCACCGTGCAGGGGTGGCTCGCCGTCTGGCCGACGGACGCGCGCGGCGAGTTTCTGCTGGCCGGCGGCGCGTATCCGACGGGCGTCGACGAGCCACCGACGGACGGAAGCGACGACTCGTCGTTTCACGGAAGCGACGGGGCGGAAGGCAACGAGAGCGACGAGGCGGCGGCGCTCTCGGAGACGTTCGACCCGGAGCGCTTCAGAGAAGAGTTGTTCGAGTTGATTCGGACGACCCGCTGAGTTCGCTGGCGGGGTTAGCCGCGGAGCAGCGCCAGCGCGACTCCACCGAGCGAGAGGCGGGCGGGGGCGACGCCGAGCGCTCGGGAGAGATACCCCGGCCGGAGGTCCGGTCCGAGACGGGCGACGCTCACGCCGTCGACTCGGACGTCGACGGTGACGTCGGCGGCGCGGACGTTCTCGCCGAACTGTTCGGTCGGTAGTTGTCCCGCCCCGCGGAGAAGGGCGAACGCCCCGCCGAGCGAGGGGGCGTCGACGACGACCAACTCGCCGAAACCGACGACGCGAACTTCCTCACCCTCGACTGTCAGCGTCAGTTCGGCCGTGACGTCCAGGGGGCGGCGCGTGTCGGTCACTCGTCCGGTTCGCGGGTACTGATGCGCAGCGTTCCGTCGAGTCGCCAGTGCGCGTGGTCGGCGTCCTCCCCCGTCTTGCTCGGCACGTCGACTTCCATATCCTCGAACTCGTAGGTGATCTCGGCACCGCGTCCGGTCAACCGCTCGTAGAGACCGAGTGCGAGTTCGGGCCACGTTCGCGTCTCGTCGATTTCAGCCATCTCGTCCGTGCTCATATTACATCTCGTGTAAGCGTGCTGTGGACTTAGTGCTTCTGCGGCCGAGAAAAGAACTGCACGCGGCGTCGTCGTGCCGACGCGACCGCGCGCGGCCGCCGCTACTCGTTGCGCGCGAACGTCAGATACCCCGTGTGGCCGACGCCCGCCGTCGACGGGCGCGACCCCCGGTCGCTGAAGTCCATCTCCCGTTGGATAGTTTCGAGCGTCTCGACCCCGGAGAGACCGACTTCGCGGGCCGTCCGGACCGTCTCGTGGGAGTTCTCGACGAACGGCGAGTAGACGGCGACGAAGCCGCCGGAGACGAGGAGGTCGGGCGCGTGAGCGACCACCTCGGGGGCGTCGCCGGTGTCGAGCGTCAGGAGGTCGAACCCCGACAGGGAGTCGAGTTCCTCCGTCAGGTCGCCGGTCCGCACGTCGACGCGCTCGGCGACGCCGGCGAGCTCCATGTTCTCGCGGGCGACGTCGGCGAAGTCGGGGTCGCGCTCGAACGTCGTCACCTCCGCGCCGAGACGCGCGAGGTACGCCGAGAGCACGCCGGTCCCGGTGCCGGCGTCGAGGACTCGGTCGCCCGCGGCCGCCCCGGTGTGGCCGACGATGAGGCCGACGTCGCGGGGCATCATCGGTGCGCCGGTGCGCTCGAAGTGGTTGAACAGGTCCGGGCCGCGCGGGGCGCGGACGATGAACTCCTCGCCGAGATGCGTCTCCAGCACGTCGCCCGGCGAGACGTCCTCGGGGACGGTGAGTACGCCGAGGTCGGTCTGCAGTTCGTCGCCGGGGCCGCGCAGATACTCGCGGTCGCCGTGGACGAGGAGTATCACTCCAGACGCGAGATCGCCGCGGCGAGGTCGCCGTTCTCGGCTTCGAGCGCCTCGCGGGCCTCCTCTTTGCTCGCGCCGGCGCGCGTCGCGACGATTTCGACGTCCGAGTCGGGAATCTCGTCGCCACCGGCATCGCTCGCCTCGACGTCCACCGTCTCGTCAGTTCCGGCGTCGCCCGCGCCGAGCGCTCGGGACTCGGGTTCGCCGACGATCTGGTAGGTTTTCTGCCCCTGCGCGTCCATCTGCGTCACCTGCGCGTCGCTGAAGACGAGCTCCTCGTCGGCCGTTCGGATGACGACCTCCTCGGCATCGAGCTCGGAGACGTCGATGCCCATCTGCTTCATCATCTGCTTCATCTTCCGCGGGTTCATACCGCCGCCACCAAACATACCCGGAGCGTCGTGGCGGGCGGGCAAAAACGTGGCGAACGCCGGCGAGAACGCGGGGACTGCGCGGCGGTCGGCATCGGCGACCTCGACGGCACGGGTCGGTGACGCCCGACGCCGAGACGTCACCGTATCAGAGGCGTGGATGACACGCATCTTCTTGCACTCTCCTCTCTACGTCCGACCATGTACGTCGCCGACCGGACGTGGCCGGAACTCGGAGAGTACGTCGCCGAACAGTCGCTCGCGGTCGTCCCGCTGGGTTCGACCGAACAGCACGGGCCGCACCTCCCGCTTTCGACCGACCACCTCATCGCCGAGTCGCTGGCGCGCGCCGCGACTGAACGGACGGGCCACCTCTGCACGCCGACGGTGAACGTCGGCGTCAGCCCCCACCACCGGCAGTTCCACGGGACGATGTGGGTCGACCCGCCCGCCTTCCGCGATTATATGGAGAGCCTCACCCGAAACCTGACGTACCACGGCATCGACCGCGTCGTCTACGTCAACGCCCACGGCGGCAACACCGTCCACCTGCGCGAGGTCGGCCGTCGCCTCCGCGACGACGGCGACGCCTACGCCATCGAGTGGATGTGGGACGAGTCGATCCCGGAGCTCGTGACCGACCTCTTCGAACACAACGGTCCTCACGGCGGCCCGAAGGAGACGGCGATGATCATGCACATCGCCCGCGAGTTGGTCCGCGAAGGCGAACTCGAATCCGCGCGCGACGGCGGCGTGCGGAGTCTGGCCGACGCCGACCCGCGGAAGTTCGGCGCGCGGACGTTCTACGACGCGGCCGATAACACCGAAAACGGCGTGCTCGGCGACCAGACGGACGCAACGCCCGAGAAAGGAGCGGAGATCTTCGAGGCGGCGACAGACCAACTCGTCCGCCTGTTGGAGTGGCTCGACGCCCGGCCGTTCGAATCGCTGCTGGCGAAACCGCACGTCGACCCGCAACCGGGGAGTCGACGTTGAATTTCTTTTGAAGTACACTATCTCCTTTCACGACATGATACTGGGGGAAACGTTGAGATATTCGGAGAACCACTGAGTGGACGATGCCCGACTCATGTCGCCGACGGTTCCTGCACGCCAGCGGCGTCGCCCTCCTCTCGGCGCTCGCCGGTTGCGGCGGAACGCTCCTCGAAGACGAGATGCCGCCGTCTACCGCAGAACCCGCGCCGGGCACCGAGACACCGCCCGGCACCGGCGTCTCGACGCAGGGGCCGCAGTCGACCGACGGTGGGGCGAACCTCCGCGTCGTCCACGCCGTCCCGAACGCGCCGAACATCGACATCGTCATCTTCGGCGACCCGGCGCTGAAAGACGAGACGTTCCGCCAGATCAGTCAGTACCTCTACCTCGGTGCCGAACAGACCGATTTCAGTCTCGTAGCGACCGGGAACCCCAACCGCGTCTTCTTCGAGGACACCATCGACTTCGAGGTCGGAAGCTACACCGGTATTATCCACGGCGAAGTCGGGGCTGACACCGACAGACCGATCGAATTCCGCCTCTTCGAGGAAGATCTCTCGCTGCCGGAACAGGGGAGCGCCCGTGTGCAGTTCGTCAACGCCGCGCCCGACAGCAACTCGCTGCGAGTCGTCCGCGACGACGGCGAGGAGACGCTGTTCGACGGCGTCGACTACGCCCAGACGGCGACCGCCACGCTCCCGGCCGGAACTCACCACCTGGACGTCCAACGGGCCGACGGCGGCGAGACGGTGACCACGACCGAGGTGACGCTCGACGACCGCGGCGTCTACACCGCTTTCGGAATGGGGTATCTCACACCGGGTGACGCGCCGACGAACGCGCCGTTCGAGGTCGCGCTCGCCGAAGACGGCGACTGAGCGGCGTCAGTGTGGCGGAGACGAGCGGAGAGCGCGGACTCCCCGGACGATTCAGCGCGGTTCTCACAGAAAACTTATCACTCACAGTACGAGTCGATGCCGTGTGAAGCGCAGAAACGCCCTGAACGCGACCGCAACTGCGGTGTCGACCCTCCTACTGGGCGGTTGTATCGCCAGCGACGCCGACCCGCCGACACAGACGAACCCCGCGAGCGGCGGCGAAGATGGGCCGGAGTCGCAAGGTCCGGTCCGCGGGGAGAGCGACGCACCTGTCGACGCGAGAGCCGTCGAAGACGACGAGAACGTCGAGTACGTCGTTGCGGAGGACGCGGTCCGGTACGTCGCTGCGTGGCGCTCGAACAGCCACGAAGCCGAAGAAGGAGAACCCCCGGAGCGCGAACCCGTCTTCGAGACGACGCCGTTCGAGCGATGGGGCGAGACGCAGTGTCTCTCGGCGGCCGCAAGCGCCGCCGCATCGCACGTCGAAACCGAACTCGACACCGACGAGGTCAGTGGCGGTATCACGTCCGCTGTCGATGGTGAGGACCGTGCCGCGTACGTCTTGCTGACCACGTTACTCGACCGAGACGGGGATGTTCTCACCAGTCCGGAGACTGACTTCGAGACGCTCGTCGCGGCGACGCCCGCGACGGTCAGTGCGACGTACCTCCTCGACGAGCACGAGTACACGCTCGACGTACCAATTTACGTCAGACACGAGGTAATACAGCAGGAGTGAGCGCCCACAAAATAGGTGACCCTCTCACCGACCGCTGTCGCCGGCGAGAGGAAGAGAGTCGTTTCGGACGCGAAGCGTCTCGGCGCTACGAGGGTGTGGTTAATCCCCGATACTCCGGCTCCTACGGCGTCTTGATGTACGCGTAGCCATCGCCGGCCTGCAGTTTCGTCAGTTCACCGACGCCGGAGGGGACCGTCTCGACGCCGTCGACGAGATCGTCTTGCGACGCGCTGAACCGCTCCATCGTGTTCTCGCAGGCGCGAATCGACACGCCCTGCTCCTGGAGTTCCTGCAGTTTCTCGGCGTGTTCGGTCTGCGCTTCGAGGACGAGCTTGAACCCCGATCCGTTGACGAGGAGGACGACGTCGTCGAGGTCGATAGTCTCGTCCGCGAGGAGGTTGCTGACGTTGCCGAGCGCGTGTTCCTGGTGCGATTCGTCGTCGGTGAAGTGAAAGACGGTGCTCATGGTGGGGTCGGGAGTCTCGGTTTCGGTCTCGGTTTCCGTCGGCGAGTCGGCCGGGTTGGGCGTCGGCGACGCGTCGTCGCCCTCCGACGCAGGCGCGTCGGTGCCGCCGCCGACGCACCCGGCGAGCGCGAGGCCGGTGCCGACGCCGGCGAGTTCGAGAACCCGTCTCCGAGTGTGCTCCGAATCCATCTCGGTCGAGCGAAGCGGCGGCGAGGCCTTTATTATCGACGTGCTAAGCGGGCGTCGACGGGGGTCGTGACAGCGCGGTGGCAACCGACGGCGTCTCTCGAACGCTTAAGGTACCACCTATCTTCATATTCGACTATGTTCGACCCCGACGATTTGGAGCGGATTCGCTCCGCGAAGGCGGAGTGGGAGGAGGAGACGCTCGGGCCGACGCTGGAGCGGTTTGGGGAGCGCGAGGAGACCTTTATGACCGACACCGAGGGTAACGAAGTGGGCCGGCTCTACACGCCCGACGACATCGCCGACACCGACTACGTCGACGACGTCGGCTTCCCCGGCGAGGAGCCGTACACCCGCGGCGTCTACCCGACGATGCACCGCGGGCGACTGTGGACGATGCGGCAGTACGCCGGCTTCGGCACCGCCGCCGAGACGAACGAGCGCTATCAGTACCTCATCGACAACGGCCAGACCGGTCTCTCGGTGGCGTTCGACCTCCCGACGCAGATGGGCTACGACTCCGACGCCGACATGGCCGCGGGCGAAGTCGGCAAATCGGGCGTCGCCATCGACTCGCTGCGCGACATGGAGACGCTGTTCGAGGGTATTCCGCTGGACGAAGTCTCGACCAGCATGACCATCAACGCGCCCGCGGCGGTGCTCTTGGCCATGTACGTCGCCGTCGGCGACCAGCAGGGCGTCGACCGCGACCAGCTTCGCGGAACGATCCAGAACGACATCATGAAGGAGTACGTCGCGCGCAACCTCTACATCTACCCGCCGGAGCAGTCGATGCGGCTCATCACCGACATCTTCGACTTTTGCGCCTCTGAGACGCCGAAGTTCAACACCATCTCCATCTCGGGCTACCACATCCGCGAAGCGGGGTCGACGGCGGCCCAAGAAGTGGCGTTCACGCTCGGTAACGGCATCGAGTACGTCCAAGCGGCCATCGACGCCGGACTCGACGTCGACGAGTTCGCGCCCCAGCTCTCGTTTTTCTTCAACGCGCACAACAACGTGCTGGAGGAGGTCGCCAAGTTCCGCGCCGCCCGCCGCATGTGGGCGAAAATCATGGAGGAGCGCTTCGGCGCGGAGAACCCCAAATCCAAACAACTGAAGTTCCACACCCAGACCGGCGGGTCGACGCTGACCGCCCAGCAGGTCGAGAACAACATCGTCCGCGTCTCGTACCAGGCGCTCGCGGCCGTCCTCGGCGGGACGCAGAGCCTCCACACCAACGGGAAGGACGAGGCGCTGTCGCTCCCGACCGAACAGAGCGTCCGCACCGCCCTCCGCACACAGCAGATTCTCGCCCACGAGTCGGGGGCGGCCGACACCATCGACCCACTCGCCGGGAGCTACTACGTCGAGGCGCTCACCGACGAAGTCGAGTCGGACGCCTTCGACATCATCGACGAGGTGGACGAGCGCGGCGGGATGCTCGACGCGGTGAAAGAGCAGTGGGTCCAGCGCCAGATTCAGGAGGTCGCCTACGAGCGCCAGCGCGAGATCGAGCAGGGCGAGCGCGTCATCGTCGGCGTCAACGAGTTCAAGGTCGACGAGGAGGCGCACGTCGACATCGAGGAGGTGTCGGAGGAAGACGAGCGCCGGCAGGTCGAGTCGCTGCAGGAGCTGAGAGACGACCGCGACACGGAAGCCGTCGAAGACGCGTTGGAAGCGATTCGGGACGCCGCCCACGGCGACGCGAACCTCCTGCCGCTCATCGTCGACGCGGTGAAGGCGTACGCGACTGTCGGCGAGATCTGCAACGTGCTCCGCGACGAGTTCGAGGAGTACCACCCCAGCAGCGCGGTGTAGGCCCTCTCGAATCCGCTCGAAGCGAGCGAAGCGGGGTTTCTCGTACGCGTCTGCTTCCCGCTGCGTCCCGAGTTTGTTTTCCGAGCGTGCTTCCGCCTCGGTCGGCCTTCTGAGCCTCTATATTTATATCTTATAGAGAACATCAATCTTCAATGAATTTCATCTTTTCTGACCAAAACGTCGGTCGGTGGGAGTTACTCGGAATACTCGGGATTCTCTCGTGTCTGTTCGCCGTGCTCGCCGTGCTTCTCCCGCAAGAACTACTCGTCGTCCTTCTCGCGGTCGGGAGCATGGCGACGGTGTACTACTCGACGACACTTCTCATCGCCCACCACAGCGATCGACTGCCGGGGTGGGTCGGAACTGTGCCGATATGGCTCACCTTCTTAGCGCCGCTGACCATCACGACGGTCGTCGTCGCCCGCTACTGGGCGTCCGTCACGCTGACACTCCTGCTCCTCGTCGTCGCTCTCCTGGCGGTCTTCTTCTACTACTGGTTCGTGATTCCGTTGGCCCTCTACCAGAAGTTCGCAGAGCAGGGTCGGTCCCGGTCGGTCGACGAGTGGCCGCAACTGAGCGTTCTCGTCCCGGCGTACAACGAAGCGAACTACATCGGCCCGTGTCTCGACGCGCTCCTCCGCGCCGACTACCCGCGAGAGAAACTGGAGATACTCGTCGTCGACGACGGAAGCACCGACGACACGTTCGAGGAGGCCCAGCGACGCGTCGGCGACGTGGTCACGGTGATTCGCAAGGAGAACGGCGGAAAACACTCCGCGTTGAACGACGGTCTCACCCACGCGTCGGCGGACCTCATCGTCACTATCGACGCCGACTCTCTCGTCGCCGAGGACGCGCTCTGCGAACTCGTCCGCAGCTTCCAGCACCACCCCGACGCCGGTGCCGTCGCCGGTAACGTCAAAATCTCGAACCGAGAGTCGTTCGTCACGAACGTCCAGGCGCTCGAATACGTGATCGGAATCAATACGTTTCGGCGAGCGTTCGACCTTCTCGGCATCGTGACGGTCGTTCCGGGTTGTCTGGGGGCGTTCCGGCGCGAGACGCTCGAACGGATACACGGTTACAGCGCCGACACGCTGACCGAGGACTTCGACGCGACGATAGCGGTGCTCAAACAGGGAGTTCCGATACACCACAGCGATGCCGTCGTCTACACGGAGGCACCCGACACCTGGACGGACCTGTACAACCAGCGACTCCGCTGGTTCCGAGGGAACGTACAGACCGTCTGGAAGCACCGCCACGTGTTTCTCGACGGGCAGTTCGGTCTCCTCCACCGAATCGCGTTCCCCTACGTGCTGTTCTCGATGTCGGTGTTGCCGGCTCTCGGCGTCGCCATCGTCTCGCTCGTCGTCTGGTCTCTGATCAGCGGCAGCTATCTGCATGTGTTCGGCATGTTGATGTTCTTCGTCGTGCTCCAAGTACTGCTGTCGATTCTGGCGGTGAGAGTCGACGACGACGACCTCTCGTTGGTGTGGTACGCCCCGTTCTCGATAGTCGGGTACAAACAGTTTCTCGATGCGGTGTTGATACGGAGTCTCTTCGACGTTCTCCGTCGACGGAACCTCCGGTGGACGAGCGCACGCCGCAGTCGTCAGCGCGACGTCGTGACAACCGAAAAGGGCCACTGAACCACGAACCGGCGGAGAGCGAGACTGCGAACGCCTTCGAACCGCCTCGCTACCGCTGACGACCGTGGAAGCGCTAACACACCGATTTCGGATTTAAACCCAGTTCCTCCAGCGCGTCGGCGTAGTCGTCGTACGCCAACTGAATCGTGTACTCCGCCGTCGCCCGCGCGCGCTCCCACTCCTCGTCTGATTCGCAGTCGTCCGCGAGAAGTTCTAGCCCGCGTTCGAGGGTGTCCCGCGTCTCGCTTTTCAGCTCCCGAAAGAGGTTCGCTCGCTTCTCGTCGGCTTCGTTGACGAAGAAACTGGTAATCTGGGTGTGCGTCCGCAGCGAGAGCAGCGACCGGCCGACCATCCCGCCGGCGACGCGCGAGACGGTGTCGTCGCGCCCGCGGAGGTAGCCGTGCATCGGGCCGCTGTCGGCGTCGGCGGCCTCCTCGACGCTCTCGCCCGCGGCGTCGCCTGCGTCGTCCATCGCGGCGACGACGCGTTCGTAGTGGTCGGCCTCCTGCTCGGCGACCGACTCGAACGCCTCTCGGGCCGCGCCGTCCGCCTCGTCCTCGGCCCACGACGAGAACGTCCCGTAGGCGGCCGCCTCGCTCCTGGCGGCGACGCCGAGCACCGACTCGGCGTCCAACTCCGCGTCGGTCAGCGCGACGAGCAGTTGACTCGACCCCAATCTATCGAGTTCGGTTCGCTTCGACGCTTCGACCGTCTCGCGGAACTCCGTGATGTCCATAGCTATCGTGACGGGTGCCCGCGAGTTCAACGTTGTTCTGCCCGCCCGCCGCGGGCTGTTCGCGGGTCCCGCCCGGCGCGGGCTTTTGGCGTCCGAGGACGTACTCCGAACCATGACCTCCGACGGAGTCACGGTCTCCCCGGCGGCGCTGGCCGAGACGCTCCGCGCCGGCGAGCGAGTGCGGGTGTTGGACGTACGAAACCGCGACGAAGCAGAACAGTGGCCGCTCGGCGGCGGCGACGTGGAGACGACGCACCTGCCGTACATGCAGTTCGTCCAGGCGCAGGCGAAGGACGAAATCAGTGACCTCGCGGCTGACTTCGACGACGACGAGCGAGTGGTCGTCATCTGCGGCCGCGGCGAGTCGAGCGCGACGGTAGCCGGGGCGCTCCGCGACCACGGCGTCGACGCGGTGAACCTCGAAGAGGGAATGCGTGGATGGGCGCGGGTGTACCACACCCAAGAACTCGACGCCGACACCGGGGGCGCGACGGTGATTCAGTACCAGCGGCCCGCGAGCGGCTGTCTCGCGTATCTCGTCGTCTCCGGCGACGAGGCGGCCGTCGTCGACCCGCTTCGGCTCTTCGCCGACCGCTACGTCGAGGACGCCCGCAATCGCGGCGCGGAGCTCCGGTATGCGATGGACACCCACGTCCACGCCGACCACGTCAGCGGCGTGCGCGACGTGGCCGAGCGGAGCGACGCGGCTGTCGTGGTCCCCGAGGGAGCGACCGACCGCGGACTCGCGTTCGACGCCGAACTGGTCGGCGACGGCGACGAACTCCGCGTCGGCGACGTGACGCTCGAAGCGATGCACGCGCCGGGACACACTACCGAGATGACCGTCTACCGAGTCGGGAACCTCCTGGTCGGCGGCGACCTGCTTTTCACCGAGAGCGTCGCCCGTCCCGACCTGGAACGCGGCGACGAGGGAGCCGAGGAGATGGCACGACAGCTCCACCGGACGCTCAGCGACCGGGTGCTTTCGTTGCCCGACGAGACGGTGGTCGCACCCGGCCACTACGGCGACAGCGCCGAACCCGCCGAGGACGATACCTACACCGCGACGCTCGGCGAACTCAAAGCCCGATTAGCGGCGCTCTCGATGGAGGAAGGCGAGTTCGTCGACTACGCGCTGTCGAGGATGCCGCCGCGGCCGAACAACTTCGAGGAGATAGTCGAGACGAACCTCGGCCGCGGCTCGGTCGACGACGAGGCGGCGTTCGAGTTGGAACTGGGTCCGAACAACTGCGCGGCGACGGCGGACTGATATCGGCGTTGGCGTTGCCGGCGTCGTGCTGACGCCATCGGCACTGGCGGGAGGGGAGAACGCGAGAGTGAGGGCAGTTAGTCGTCGTCGGCCGCGGCGGCGTCGCCCGTCGCCTGTGCGTCGCTCTCGATGCTCGGCGGGTACTTGCCCCGGTCGAGTTTCAGGTCGCTCTGGGGGCGAGCCATGCAGGTGAGCGCGTACTTCTCGGCTTCCTCCTCGGTGAGTCCGCGCGCGGCCGGTTGCGTGACTTCACCCTCGACGATCTCGGCCGAACACGCCAGGCACATGCCGACGCGGCAGGAGTACTCCTGTGCGATTCCTTCGTCGATACAGGCTTTGAGGATGGTCTGCGTGTCGGAGACTTCGATGCTCTCGCCGGTGCCGACGAACTCGACAGTGTATTCGGGCATACCCGCCGGTACGAAAAGCCCGGAGAAAACTCTTTATGGTAAATACTGTCGTCTCGGAAACGACTGAATTCGGGGAACGCCCGAGAGCGCGGCGGCGAGAGACCCACCGGTCGCGGTGTAACGGTCGAATCGGAAAGTGGCCGTGTGATTGTCGGTGCTTCGTGCGTCGACGGGCCTGTGGCGTACCCGCCCGCGCGTCCGACAATCACGCTCGAATTCTTCGGATTGACGTATAGCCGATTTGCTTGTTACTACCGAATCGCGGACGCGGGCGTCGGCTCACTGTCGCGTCGCTGTTCGCTCGTCGGTCGGGTTCGGAGAAGGTGGTGTGTCAGGTGTGCCAGCAGATGCCCACTCTGCACGATTGCTGTCCGGGGCTTCTGTAGCAACAACTGGTTATCAAACACAGTTATGATAAAAGTTTCTAAATGTATCTCACAATGGATAGTCTGTCTATCGTATAGGTTTCGGCGGAGGCGATCGACCGCGTGGAGACCCGGTGGTGGCCGCGACTCCAGCCATGAAAAGTCCGATTCAGGGGGAGTGCACTGAACCGGGAAACGCATCCGGACGCGAACCATGCAAGCTCTCGGACGCCGCCGTCGCCACACCAGGGGGACTGTGCAACCGTACGGCGACGTCTATGTCGGGATGCAACCTAACCGAGGGGCTACACCCCCAAAGTAACGTGCAGCCAAATGACGGGCAAGCCGGTATTTCCCGTCGATTCGACAGTATCATGGCCGTCGTAATCGATTTCACCGCCGATTACGCCGAGATTGTACGCCCGTAGGCACCTCGTGTCCGTTCGGCTCGACGGAACGTTCGAGATGACAAAGTGTCTACGACGGGGAATCCGACCGCCGTTTTCCGAATCGCGTGGCCGTCGGGTCCGACGGTTTGTCATCCCATCTGGGAAACAGTTATAGGGAGAACGCGTGTGTTCGATATCGGTTGCCGAGGTGGCCGGACGCTCCCGTGTCCGGACGTTCCACCGACCGCGACGGAGTCTACGGCCGTCGCCTGCGCGGCGACCATGCCTCTGATTTCGGAACCGGTCCACACCGGACCGGGTTCCTTCCACCGACGTCGAGCGGACGCACCGTCCCCCGAACGCCGGCGGTATCGACGACTTACTCCGCGTATGCCGACGTTATTCGACGTGTGTGGCGCGCCTCACTGTGAGCACCGGCACGTCGGCGCTTCGGACGACTCGCTCGGCGACGCTGCCGAGCAGATACCGGTCGAGTCCGCGGCGGCCGTGCGTCGCCATGACGACCAGGTCGACGTCGTGGTCTGCGCTGTAGTCGACGATGATGTCCGCCGGCGACCCCGCCTCGACGGCGGTGACGACATCGATGCCGGCGTCGACGGCGCGAGCGCGAATCCGCCCGACGGCGGCGTCGCCCTCCTCTTCGAGCGTCGAGAGCACCGTCTCGGCACCCAAGTCGACGGTGGCGAGCGTCCGCGTATCGACGACGTAGAGAACGTGTATCTCCGCGTCGTACGTCTCGGCGAGTTCGAACGCGTCGGGAACGGCCGCCTCCGCCGCCTCGCTTCCGTCCGTCGGCAGGAGGATTCGGTCGTACATACGAGAGCGTACGCGAACGATTGATTAGAACTCTCGCCCGAAACGTCGTGAGAGTCACGCCGAGAGCAGTGACCCGGCCACGTCGGTTGCGACGTCGCTCTTGATTCCTGACGACGGTCAGCCGCGAAGCGACCGGACGCTCTCCTCGCACTGCTTTAGCGCTTCGTAGCGCTCCCGCTCGTCGAGCGACGCCGTGTCGGCGGTTCGCCACCCGTCGCCGTCGAACACGAGCGCCTTCACCCATGATTCCGTCGCCAGCAGGAGCGCCTCCGTCGGCCCGTCGTCGTCGACGGCGATGGCCAACCCCACGGCATCGGCGCGGTTCAACGCGGCGAGTTCGGCGTCCGAGAGCGGACGACTCGGCAGCGAATCGAGTATCGACATACGACGCGGTACGTCGGTGCGCCTGTTGACGGTTGCGAACCGAGTCGTCGCGGATCGGTACCGCCGACACCGGGCGACGGAACCCGAAAGGCTTCTACCTCAGGGTGCGGCAGGAAGGGACATGACACCTCGCGGGGACGCCGCCCGCTCCCGGTTCGACCGCACGACGCTCGCCGTCGTCGCGCTCGCGGTCGTCGGTCTCGTCGCCCGTCTCGTCGGACTCGGCGCGAGGGCGTTTCACTGGGACGAAGCGCGCGTCGGCTACTGGACCCTCCGGTATCTCGACTCCGGTGCGTTCGAGTACCGGCCCGTCGCCGGCGGGACGTTCCTCCCGCTCGTCAATCGCCACGTGTTCGCGCTACTCGGCGCGAACGACTTCACCGGCCGCCTCGTCGTCGCCCTCGCGGGCGGGTTGCTCCCGCTGGTCGCGCTCCTCTACCGGAGCCGACTCCGCGACGACGAGACCGTCGCGTTCGCGCTCGTCCTCGCCGTCGAACCGGTGTTGCTCTACTACTCGCGGTTCGCTCGCGGTGAGCTGCTTCTGGCGGCCTTCTCGCTGCTCGCGGTCGGGTGTTTCCTCCGCGCAGTCGACGCCGGGAGCCGTCGGTCGCTGTACGCCGGCGTCGCCGCGGTGGGCCTGCTGCTTTCGACCTCGGGCTTCGCGCTCGTGACGCTCATCTGCTGGACGCTGGCGGCGTTTCTGGCGTTCGACCACCTCCGCGTCCGCGGCGACGCGAACCCCGTCGCGGCCGCCGAACGCGTCTGGAGGGCGCTCGTCTCGTGGGCGACGCCGCTGGCGCGGTCGCTGTTTCTCCTGCTCGCGGTGCTTTTCGTCTTCTACGCGCCACGTGCCGGCGACGCCGACGACGTCGGTCTCTGGAACCTGAGGACGCTCCCCACAACCGCCGAATCGGCGTTTCTCGGCTCGTTCCGGAAGTTCTGGGCGGTCCGCGTCGACTACCGTCGGACGGGCGGCCACGAACTGCTCCCGTACGTCGCCGACTACGCCGAACTGCTCGTCGTGGCGTCGCTGCCGGTGCTCGGCCTCGCCGTCGGCGCGTTCTTCTACGAACGCTACCTGACCGGCGGCCGACGACCGCTGCTGCATTTCTTCGGCTTCTGGGCCGGCGTCTCGCTGCTTTTGGTCCCGATGCTCGCCGAGCAGTTCGCGCCGTGGCTCGCCGTCCACACCGTCGTCGCGCTGACGCTCCCGGCGGCGCTCGGCGTGGCGGCGCTCGCCCGACTGGGGCGAACCGGACTCGAACGCGACCGGGCGGCGCGCGTCGGTGCCGTCGCGCTCGTCTCGCTCGTCCTTCTGGCGCACGTCGGCGGCGTCGTCGCCACGAACGTCTACGGCCAACCGGGTCCCGACGACGACCTCGCGCAGTACGCCCAGCCTTCGCAACCGCTGGAGCCGATGCTCGAGAACGCCTCGGCGGCGATGGAGCGCACGGACGGCCCCGACGTCGTCTACGTCGGCGAGGCGTTCTACACGCTGAACGCCGACAGCGACCGCCGACCGCCGGTGTCGGACGCGTGGGGGAACCGACTGCCGCTGCCGTGGTACTTCGAGCGCATCGACGCGCGACAGACGAGCGTCGAGGCGCCGAACGAGTTGGTGATGGCCGCCGGCGAACCGGCGGTCGTCGTCACGGACAGCGAGACGCGAAGTCAGGTCGCCCGACGACTGGAGGGGTACGAGTCGACGCGCTACGAACTCGGCCTGTGGAATCGTGAAGTGTTCGTCTTCGTCAGGCAGTAGTCACTCGCAGATAGCGCGGACCGTCCGGATGCGCGCACACCCGGCGAGGCCGACGGTCGCACCGCTACCGGGCGCGTGGAGGATTGGGCGGCGGTTCAAACTACCGCCGTCGAGAAGGGGTGGTAAGTCCTTTCAGGTCGGTGAACAGGTCAGCGGAAGCCCATCGCTTCGATCTGTTCCTGATACCGATTACGGATGGTGACTTCGGTCACCTGCGCGACGTCGGCGACCTCGCGCTGGGTCTTCTTCTCGTTGCACAGAAGCGACGCCGCGTAGATGGCGGCGGCGGCGAATCCGGTCGGCGACTTGCCCGAGAGCAGGCCCTGCTCGGCGGAGACGTCGATGATTTCGGTCGCCTTCGCCTGTACCTCCTCGGAGAGGTCGAGCGCAGAGGCGAAGCGCGGAACGAACTGCTTGGGGTCGACGGGTTTCAGTTCGAGACCGAGTTCCTGAGAGATGTAGCGGTACGTCCGTCCGATTTCCTTCTGCGGGACGCGGGAGACTTCGGCGACTTCGTCGAGGCTTCGCGGGATGCCTTCCTGTCGGCAGGCGGCGTAGAGGGCGCTCGTGGCGACACCCTCGATGGAGCGCCCGCGGATGAGGTCCTCGTTGAGCGCGCGACGATAGATGACCGACGCGACTTCGCGGACCGAGCGCGGGACGCCCAGCGCGGAGGCCATCCGGTCGATTTCACTGAGCGCGAACTGCAGGTTACGCTCGCCGGCGTCCTTGGTTCGGATGCGCTCCTGCCACTTGCGCAGGCGGTGCATCTGGCTGCGCTTTTCGGACGAGAGCGAGCGTCCGTAGGCGTCTTTGTCCTTCCAGTCGATTGTCGTCGTCAGTCCGCGGTCGTGCATCGTCTCGGTGATAGGCGCGCCGACGCGGGATTTCGACTGACGCTCGGAGTGGTTGAACGCCCGCCACTCCGGTCCCCGGTCGATAGAGCGCTCGTCGATGACGAGGCCACAGTCGTCGCAGACGAGTTCACCCTGGTCCGCATCCGTGATAACATCAGTAGAACTACATTCCGGACACTGCAGGGTCTCGTCCGACGTCTGTTCCGCTTCCTGCTCTCGCTGACGCTGCCGACTCGGACGTTCCATAAAAAGCTTGTGGGCAACGGAAGGTTTAAACCTTTGTAACAGAACTCTGACTGACAATTTGTCACAAGGAGACGCCTGCTGCCATGTTTGGCAAATTATGTATATTTGCGGATAAATTTGTTGCTCGTCCGTAGTTGTGTTACCGAATTTAACATTCCAGTTCCGAACCATACGACAGGGAGTTCCGGCGTCCCCGACACGACGCGAGCTACGTGGTCGGTAGACACCGGTTTCGAGGGGAGTGGGGGTTGGAGCGTGTGACCCCCGTGGTTCGTTATGTCAGCATCGGGCATTAGTGTTCGTGACGCCCGTTCGACCCGACCGCTCGTCTCGACCTCGGCGACGCTTGACGGACGGGAGTATGAGCACTGTGCATTCACAAAGATTTTTGTATAACCAAAAGGTATGGCGTAGTAGCATGAGTACCACTCGCTCCCACAACCTTCAACAGGCGCTCGACGGATGTCGGCCGGCGGACGTCACTCCAGTCCGTCTCGACGCGACGGCGCTCGACTCGACCGCGCCGTCGTACCTCCGCGACCTGAAAGCGGAACTCGGCGAGAAAAGCTACCAGCCGGCGACGCTCGTCGTCGAGGCGCGGTTCGACGAGGACTGCTCGCTTGCGACCCAACAGGAAGCCGACCGTCTCCGAGACCACCTCCGCGCGGCGGCGTTCCTCGGCGCAGGTCGTCTCGACGTCGTCGTCGACGAGGTGTGTACGGCCGAGAAAGTCGAACCCGCACTCGCGGCGCTCCGCGAACGCGCCGAGCACGAGGGTGTCACGCTTACGCTCTCGGGAGACGCTACTCTCGCCTGATGGGAGACAGGCGCGCGCTGGAGACGCAACTGGCCGTCGTCGTCGGGTTCGAGAACCCGCAGGTCCGCCTCGAACAGTATCCGACGCCGCCGGATATCGCCGCCCACGTCGTCCATCTGGCGGATTTGCAGGGCGACATCGACGGCCGGACGGTCGTGGACCTCGGCACCGGCACGGGGATGTTGGCGCTCGGCGCGGCGCTTCGCGGCCCCGCCCGCGTCGTCGGCGTCGAAGTCGACGCCGAAGCGCTCGCCACCGCCCGCGACAACGAACGCCGCGTCGGAACCACGACGCCGATTCACTGGGTTCGCGCCGACGCGACGCGCGCCCCGCTGTGCGGCTCCGGCGGCGACTCGAAGACGACGGTGCTGATGAACCCGCCGTTCGGGGCCCAGAACGGGAACCGCGGGGCCGACCGGGCGTTTCTCTCCACCGCGGCCGAACTCGCCGACGTCTCGTACTCGATTCACAACCAGGGGAGTCGGGAGTTCGTCGAGTCGTTCGCCGCCGACGAGGGCGGCGAGGTCACCCACGCCTTCGGCGCGACGCTGACGCTGGAGCGACAGTTCGACTTCCACGACGAGGCGACGAGAGACCTCGACACAGAGGTGTTCCGGATTCGGTGGTCGTGAAGTGCCTCGGCGTCGTACGAAAATCGGAAATTTCCGTGATGGCGAGACGCTTCGCGTCTCGAACCACTCGACCCCGAGGCACTCTGCCTTGACTTCTGTAGAGTTCGGTTACCGATACCGTTCTCTCGACGCGACTCGCACCCGCGTCCCGTTCGTCTCGGCGTACAGGTTCCCTTCGCGGTTCGTGAACTGAATCTCTCTGAGCGTCACCGACTCGTTCACCCGAGGGACGGGCGCGGAGACGGTGTCGTTCTCCGTGCCCACGACGAGACGGAAGCTCTCGTTTTCGGCCGCGATGGAGACGTTCTGTCCGGCGACGACCGGTTCGGCAGTCGCCGGCGGTGAGGTGTACGCGACCGTCTCGTTGCCGTCGGCGGCGAGCGTCACCCGATAGCTCGCGTTGCTACCGGCGAGCGTCCACCCGGTTCGGTTGGCGACGACCGTCTCGCGCCACCCGACGCCGCCGACGCGGACCGCCGACCGCCCCCTGAACGCGAGCTGCGCTTTCGACACCTCTCTCGTCCAGATGTTCCGGCCGGGGTTGCGCACGACGACGCCGGAGGTGGTAACGCTCGTCGACTCGCCGAACCCTTCGAGTTCGAGCACCGACACCATCCCGTTGGTCACGTTCTCCGCGTACGTCACCTCGTACCCACGAACCTGCACCGACTCGCCGAGTGACTCGTCGCCCGCCGTCGTGACCAGGTTGACCGCGATCGCCGGACCGGTTATCGCCGCCGCGCCGACCAGCAACAGGGCGACGGCCGCCTGTCGTCCGGTTACCGTTCGGAGCCCGTTTCGACCACCGCCCCCGCCATCGCCGGCGGTCCCGTCTCGAATCCGACGCCCCGACCCGTCGCCGACGATGTCGTCGGCCCGCTCGCGCACCGACGCGCCGAACCGGTCGAGAAGCGGGCGGTCGCTCGCGCTGGCGGCGACGGTGACGAGCGTCGCCAGAAGGAAGACGAGAGCGAGACCGGTCGCCCGAAAGAGTACGTAGCTGTCGCCGCCGCGGTACCAGTACACCGCCCACAGCGACTGCGAGACCGAAAAGAGGAGGACGCCCGTCCAGAGTCGCAACGCCGAGGGGGACTCGTCGCCGCGACGGTCGACCAGCCACAGCGCGAGAAACACGCCGACGAGAAGCCCGATGGCGTGTCCTTGAATCGCTATCTGCGCCCACCACGGAGAGACGATGGTCTCGCGCGAGGACGCGACGGTCGTCGGGTCGAACAACGAGTCGTACAGGAGGTCGACGACGCGGCTGGCCGACAGCGCCAGAACGGCAGTGAGCGGGTAGTAGACGAGCGCGAACCCGGCGAACGCGAAGACGACGCCCGAGAAGCCGATGATGGGACCGACCGAGAACAGGGCGGTGAACACGCCGACGACGAGGACGGCGACGGGAAACAGCAGAAAGGCGCGGACTCGCGGGTCGGCGCGCCACCCCGACGAACCGAGCTCGGCCGTCGTTCGTTCCCGCGGATAGTGGCCCCACGCGTACTCGACCAGCGGCGCGAGGGTGAGCGTCCCGAACAGGTTGCCGACGAGGTGGCCCGCCCCCGAGTGCGAGAACGCGGCGGTGAGCATGCCGGTCGGGTAGAGATACGACCACGCCCGGAAGGGGACGACGACGGGGCGATACCAGTACTGGTACCCGCCCTGAACGACGAGGTAGACGGAGAGTACGAACAGCACCGAGACGAGCGTCCCCCACGGCACGCCGTAGAGCAGGCGCGACCGAAGCGCGGCGACTCGCCGCTCCCGTCGGTCGTCCAGCCCCCACGCGACGTACAGACAGACGACGGCGACGGAGACGAGCGCGAGTTGAGAGAGAGGCAACCACGACGGAACCGCGAACATACCGACTCCAAGGTGGGGCGGAGTATCAAACCCGATGCTCGCAGCGCTATCTCGTCCGCTTCGACTCAGAGCGAACCGCAGTTCCGCCCGCGGAGCGACGACCCACTCCGTCCCCGTCCCGGTTATCTCAGTCGTCTCCGCCTGACCGACGTACCCCAGTCGGTGTCGACGCCGAGCTCCAGCGCGTGAATCACTTCCCGGCGATGAGCGTCCGGTCTACGGCGGACGCTCACGGGGGAGGTCGATACTCGTTCGCGCGGCGGAACGACGGCGTGACGAAAAGAGATTATATCTTCGATTCGGCGTCGTTGGCCAGTTCTTCCATCCGCTTGCCGACGCGGCCCGCGTTGGAGAACTCGTCCTCGCTCATCGCGCTCGCTAGCGCGTTGCCAAGGACGAAGACGGCGTGTTTGTGTTCGCTCTTGGACTTGTGGACGTGCGAGGGTTCGACACTCAGTTCATCGTAGGGGTCGAACAACGACGAGTCGACGTCCTCCTGGGAGCGAAAGTACTCCATGATAATCACCATCTGTTCGTGTAGTTCGAGCAGGTCGTCCTTGTGCATGAGGGGCCGTAGGTCTGTTTTCGTGTTAAGGGTTGTTGCGGCGTTCTGCCATACCGACACGATGGGCTCAGAAGACGTACTCGTCTTCGTGGCCCATCATGCCGTCGTCTTCGAAGCCCGGTTCGTCGTTGTCCATCGGTCCGCTCGTCTTGTAGGCTTTCATACCCGTCGAGAGCAACTCTTCGACCGCTTCCTCGCGGTTGACGAACTCGCCCTGTTCGACGAGTTGAGCGATCTGCATCTCGATGTGCTCGGGGATGTTCATCTTTACTTGCGGCATCTATCGAACGTGGGTTTGAATACGCCGTATTTAAAATTGACGGCGTCGTACCCACCGGCGACCAACCGCGTCACGGTATCCCACGAAAATAGTTGGGAAGTTGCGAACATCAGTTCGGTTTTCGCGTACGTTTCGATTCCATAGTGTAAATTCTCGGAAGAAGGCGATAACCATAGGTGAGTGGCGACCAACCACGAGATATGTCCAGAAACCTCACCGGTCTCTACGAGGAATTCGGCGGGGAGCGACTCCCGCCCGGCCAGCGCAAGACCGAGCGCTTTCCGGTGCTCTCGAAGAGCGGCACGCCGTCGTGGGACCCGGCGTCGTGGCAGTTCGACGTGTGGGGGGCGGTGGACGAGCAGTTGCAGTTCTCCTACGAGGAGTTCAAAGACCTGCCCTCGGAGACTCAAGTGCAAGATTTCCACTGCGTCACCGGGTGGAGCAAGTTCGACTGCGAGTTCACGGGCGTGACGTTCCCGACGCTCGCGGAGATTGCCGGCGTGCACGACGACGCAGTCCACGTGATGTTCCACGCGCTCGACGGCTACACGACGAATCTCTCCTTAGAGGAGTGCATGCGCGACGAGGTGCTGTTCGTCTACGAGTACGACGGCGAACCGCTCCCGGCGGACCACGGCGGACCCCTCCGCGTCGTCACCCCGCACAAGTACGCTTACAAGGGCGCGAAGTGGGTCGAAGGTGTCGAGTTTCTCACCGAACCCGAACGCGGCTACTGGGAGAAGCGCGGCTACTCGAACACGGCGAACCCGTGGAACGAAGAGCGGTACAGCTAATCACGTGATTCGGTTGAATCCTCAATCGGTGATAGTTTATCGGGCCCGTGCTGGATTCAAAGCGCGTATCGGCCAGCACCGGACAGTTAGCGTATTTTCGGTTAGATGTTAGGCTTTCACGAATACTTTTCCTGTCTTGGCCAGTGCTATGTCTTGCCGCCAGAAGACGATTACTGACTGTTCTCAGCGCTGCTTTACAACTGTTTCATAATCGAACTACTGATGAACGTTCATGTTTCAAATAGACGCGACTATTACCCGTCTTCTGTGCTTTGCAGTATTCCGTCATGCGATGTCCCAGTTTGTACCGTCTGCAACCAAATCACCATTTTCCTTGATCAAGAAATAAGAGTCGTACTTTTTCCCGCTTAGACTATTATCATATCCTTTGAGAAGATATTTGTCGTTGTTATATGAACCGTAGATGACAAAAGATTCTCCCTTATGAGGGAAATTATCAACCTTGAGTTGTTCTCCCGGGCCTATATCATAGTTAGTAGTCAAACTTTGTTCTCCCCCAATAAATATACGCAAATCAAAATTTATCTGCTCGTCTAATTTGTTCCAGATTTTCACACTAGAGATAATCACCTCACTGTCGGGCTTTCCGGAATCTGTTTCAGAAGTGGATTGATTGTCTTGAGGACCCTGAGATGCAGTACACCCACTGATCAAAGTGGTACCGCTTATAGCCAAGTACTCCCTTCTATTCATAACATATCCATAAATTTAGAAAATAAATATCTTTTGGGGAGTCTACGTGATTAGACGCAATTGTCTCTGTTAATCGAGCGGGAAAAACTCTCTTCCTCCCATCTATGACAGAGTTCGACGGGCGTGCTGAATAGAGTGTGCGAAACGAGATTCTGTTCGGTCTGTCTAGTTATAGTCAAAGTTAATTTACCGAATACGAATAAATGGTACTGAAATATAGTTCTGTCTCGAGATAATACCAGAGATGTTATGAATATAGCTCAGGCTATTTACAATTTCCTAACAGGTTAGTATTTCGAATGTGAGCTACTGGGAATACAGCGAGACAACCAGTTGATTTGAGTATTGAGGGGATGTCACCCTATACGATTAATTGTGAAGGCTCGCACGGTTATTCGGCAGGAAGCGAAGAGTTTGTGGGGCGAGGGAAAAGGGCCGATACTTACGACAATCGCAATCGGGTGGGGATTGATCATTGGCGTACGGATGATCATGCCGGTCATTATCCCTCATCTGCAGACCGGTTACGGACTGAGCCTGTCGGTTTCTGGATTATTGATGACCGTTCTGTTCGTGTTTTATTCGGTCGGTCAGCTCCCCGGAGGGATGCTGACGGACAGATATAACGAAAGCACACTCATGGTGGCGAGTCTGCTCGTTACCGCCGCGGCAATAGGGCTCTTTACTGTTGCACCCACGGCGATAGCTTTGTTTCTCGCGACCGTAGTATGGGGGCTGGGTTCGTCGCTGTTCCCCGTCGCTAGGATTACGTACCTTTCAGAGCTCTACCCTGAGAGACTGGGGAGTGCCAGCGGCATAACGTTGGCAGCATCGGATATTGGACAAACGGTGCTACCCCCGATTGGAGTCATCCTCGCTGCGGCATTCGCTTGGCAATTAGGTCTAGGATTCGCGATACCACTGTTGCTACTGGCTAGTATTAGTCTCCTCATCTTCTCTAACCAAAGTAAAACGAATCGAGCTGGATCTACTCTCTCGATTCGAGAGATGGTGATGGTACTTGAGGAACTGCGAAAACCTGCGATAGGAACGGTAGTAGCAGTGTTTTTTCTCTATTACTTCACCTGGCAAGCGTTCACGTCGTTTTATCCAACATATCTTATAACAAATAAAGAACTTTCTTCACCTGTCGCGAGCGTCGTGTTTGGTTTCTTCTTTGCTACCGGCGTCGTTGTAAAACCGTTGTCGGGGACGGCTTACGATCGTATCGGGATCCGCCGCTCACTTCTCAGCATCCTCATACCGGCAGCGGGAGGGTTTCTTCTCCTGCCGTTCATTCAAAACGTCTGGCTTATCGTTGGAGTAACCGCCCTCGTCAGCATGATGCTCGGTTCCGGCGCAATTACACAATCGTATCTCGCAAATTCGCTTCCTGAAGAAATGCAGGGAGTTGGCCTCGGCGTTATTCAAACGGTGACATCAACACTTGCTTCGGGAGGTCCCATCCTCTTCGGTGTGATCGCTGATCACGGGTTTCTCGACGAGGGATATCTCGCCCTTGCTGTGATCATGGCAGTGACAGTCCTATTTATTGCACGCATGCCGCGAATCTAGCCGTTGAAGCGTGAAGACGCAGCATACGACAGCCGCGAGCAGGTGCGTCTGTCCCGACTGATTATTGATGATTTCTCGACGGCGTCTAACAATTTATTGAATGACAAGTTGATGCGCTGTGCGTTTGTCAGCGGCTCGTCAGAGCGAAGCTCTGGCGGTGCTTTTGGTCGAGCTTTTGCCGGGGGTAGGCGAAGCGCAACCCGCAGCGCAAAAGGTCAAGGACGAAAGGTGGGGTTCAAAAGCCCCGCGTCCCAATCGAACGTAGATGAACCCGGCGCAGCGCAACCAGCAGGCGACGGCGTCGCACGCCGAGGCGACGCTCGTGAGCCGGTCCTGCGAGATTCCGGACGTTTCGTTTCGGGCCTTCCTCGCCGACCAGAACGCCCCGCGAGTCCACTGGGCGTCGCCCGACGGACTCGAACTCGTCGGCGGCGGCGCAGCCGCCCACCTCGCCGCGTCGGGACCGGGACGGTTCGACCGCCTCCGCGGCGAAGCCGACGCCGTCTTCGACGAAGTGGACCGCGACGGCCCGGCGGCGACGCGCCCGCGGATGCTCGGCGGCCTCTCGTTCGACGCCGAACACGAGGGAACGCCGCCGTGGACCGGTTTCGCGGCGGCGACGTTCGTCCTCCCGCGCGTCCAGTTGACCCGGAGCGACGACGCGACGTGGCTTACCGTCGTCGAGTACGGCCCGGACGCAACGCCAGAAACGGCCGCCACGGCGCTCGACGCCGCGCGCGAGTCGCTCTCGGAACTCCCGATGATGCGGCCCAGCGGCGGATCGCCGGGTGTGGTCGGCCGACACTGGCGCACGCCCAGAGACGAGTGGACCGCGCAGGTCGAACGCGTCACCGAGCGCATCCGCTCGGGCGACCTGCTGAAAGTCGTGCTGGCGACGGCGCTCGACCTCGACCTCGCCGAATCGGTCGACATCCCCGACGCGCTCGAACGCCTGCGTCGAACGTACCCCGAGTGCTATCGCTTCCTCGTGCAACCGACCGACGACGCCGCGTTCTTCGGGCCGCCGCCGGAGCGCCTCGTCAAGCGCGACGGTCGGACCGTCGAGACGGAGGCGCTGGCGGGGTCGATGCCGCGCGGGGAGACGCCCGAGGACGACGCCGGCTACGCCGAGTCGCTGTTGGAGAGCGAGAAACTCCAGCACGAACAGCAACTCGTCGCCGACACCATCTGCGAGCAACTGGAGCAGTTCGGCGACGTGACGGCCCACGACAAACGCATCCGCAAACTGAGCAACATCCAGCACCTCCAAACCCCCATTTCGGCGACGCTCGACGCCGACACGCACGTCCTCTCGCTCGTCGAGGCGCTGCACCCGACGCCCGCCGTCGGCGGCCTACCGCTCGAGGCGGCGCTGGAGACGATTCGACAGACGGAGTCGTTCGACCGCGGGTGGTACGCCTCGCCCGTCGGGTGGTTCGACGCCGAGGGTAACGGCGAGTTCGCCGTCGGGATTCGTTCGGGCGTCGCGGGCGGAACGCGGGCGACGCTGTTCGCGGGCAACGGTATCGTCGGCGACAGCGACCCGGAGGCGGAGTGGGAGGAGCTACAGCCGAAGGTGCGGCCGATTCTCGACGAGTTAGAGCGGTAGTCGGCGAGCCGAACTCTACCCGTTCTTCCCGCGCTGTCCCGTCACTCCTCGTCGACGACGGCGCGACCGGACTCCGAAGGCGTGTAGTCCCACTTGTCGTGTTTCTCGGCGAACTCGGCGTAGTAGTCCGCCTTCCGGCGGAGTCGGGGGACGATCTCTCGAAGCGTGTGCCCCTCGCGTCGGAGGTGACGAACGAGGTGGAGGATTTCGCGGTCTAACTGGTCTCTCGAATCGATGTCGTGCTGTTCGACGAGTGCGTCTACGTCGTTCACGGTCGGTCGTTGGCGCGGTCCGTTATAGGTCTCTTGAGAGGCGGCGACCCTCCCAACGGTGGAGCCGGCACGAGGGAATCACGCCGCCTATTTGACGACGCACGCCAACGTCCGAACGATGACTGCGCCGAACCGAAACACGCTGTGGGCGCGCGTGCTCGCCGACGAACTCGCCGAGGCGGGCGTGTCGGCTGTCTGCATCGCTCCCGGCAGCCGCTCGACGCCGCTGACCGTCGCGTTCGCTCGCCACGACGATATCCACGTCTTCTCGCACCTCGACGAGCGCTCGGCGGCGTACTTCGCGCTCGGCCGGGCGCGACGAACCGGCGAGGTGACGCCGCTGGTCTGCACCTCCGGCACCGCCGCCGCGAACTTCCACCCCGCCGTCATCGAGGCGTCGCAGGCGCGCGTCCCGATGCTCGTGTTGACCGCCGACCGCCCGCCGGAACTCCGCGACTCGGGCGCGAACCAGACCATCGACCAGGAGAAGCTCTACGGCGACTCCGTCCGCTGGTATAAGGACCTCCCCGAACCGGAGGCGACGGACCGAAAACTCCGGGGCCTTCGCACGACGGCACACCGCGCGCTGGCGCAGGCGACCGGTACGCCGTCGGGACCCGTTCACCTCAACGTCTCGTTCCGCAAACCGTTGGAGCCTGTTCCGGTCGAAGACGACGTGCCCGCCGACCTCCCGCCGCTGGCCGCTCGGGGCCGCGGCGGGGGTGGTGGCGACGGCCTGGGGAACCCCGACGGCGGTGCATACGTTCGAACGACCCGCGGCGTGCCCCAGTTGGACGACCGGGAACTCCAGCAGATTGCCGAACTGCTCTCGGTCGAACGCGGACTGATCGTCGCCGGACCCGCCGACCCGCCGGGGATCGACCCCGAGGCGATGGCGATTCTCGCCCACGGAACTGGCTTCCCGGTGGTGGCCGACCCGCTCTCGGGGCTCAGATTCGGCGGCCACGTCCGTACGACGCCCGTCGTCGGCGGTTACGACGGCTTTCTCGCTCCCGAGGCCGTCGCCGACTGGCCCGAGCCCGAGGTCGTCCTGCGAATCGGCGCGTCGCCCACCTCGAAACCGCTCAGAAAGTACCTCGCGCGGACCGCCGCCCGTCAGCTGGTCGTCGACCCGGCCGCCGAGTGGCGGGAAGCGGAGTTTACCGCCTCGGACCTCGTCGTCGCCGACCCCTCCCGCCTCGCCGCCCACGTCGCCCGTCTCGTCGCCGGACCCGACAGCTCCGCGTGGCGCGACCGGTGGCTCTCGGCCGACCGCGAACACTGGGCGGCGGTCGACGGGACCGACGACCTGTTCGAGGGTGAGATCGTGGAGCACGTGGCGGAGCTCGCACCGGACCCGTCGACGCTGTTCGTCTCCAACAGCATGCCGGTCCGCGACCTCGATCGGTTTGCCCGCCCCTCCGAGAAGAACGTCACGGCGCTCGGCAACCGCGGCGCGTCGGGCATCGACGGCATCGTCTCGACGGCGCTCGGCGCGGGTAGCGCGACGACCGACCCCCTGACGCTCGTCCTCGGCGACCTCGCGTACTACCACGACATGAACGGTCTGTTGGCGCTCGGCCGCTGTGAGGTGGACGCGACGGTCGTCCTCGTCAACAACGACGGCGGCGGCATCTTCCACATGCTCCCCATCGAGGAGTTCGACCCGCCCTTTACCTCGCAGTTCAAGACGCCTCACGGCCTCGACTTCGAGACGACCGGCGACCTCTACAGCCTCGACTTCGAGCGTGTTGAGGGACGGGAGGCGTTCCGCGAGGCGTACGCCGAATCCGTCGCTCGCGACGGCACGCAGGTCATCGAGGTTCGGACCGACGCCGAAGAGAGCCACCGGCTCCGCGAAGCGCTGCACGAGCAGGTCGTCGAACGCGTCGCCGGACTCGACTGACCAACGGTACCGTCGAACTTTTGACGAGTCGGCGAGAGCGTTTGGTCGATGCCCTCCAACGCGTGGAAAATCTCGACGTGGCTGCTCGCCGCCGCCATCTTCGCGTACTCGCTCATCATCGTCCAACAGCCGCTTCTGGGCGTGTTCGCGGCCACCATCGTCTACTTTCTCGGGTGGTTCGCCGGCGAGTTCCTCGAGGCCGGAGCGTTCTCGTCGACTCGCGCCGCCGTCACGGTCGCCCTCGCCGTACTGGTGCTGACGTACTCGCTGTTCGTCACCCAAGAGGTGCTGTTGGGCGTGCTGACGACCGGACTGGTGGTCGTCGTCGCGTGGCTGACGAGTCCGACGGGGCCGCTGGCGACGTGGCGCGAGCGGTGAAGACTCCGGACTCACCGAGCGAATTTAGATATCTCGGGGCGAACGCTTCGCGTATGACCTCTCCGAGTCGCGGCACCGACCCGTCGACCGAACAGCGACAGCTCCGCCCGCGGGAGGAGACCGACGGCTACGGTCGTGTCCTCGAAGACCTCTTCGCCGGCGGCAGCGCGGTGGCCGTGTTGACGATACCCGCCATGTTCTGGGTGCTCTCGGTGACGGCGGGTCAGCGCCTCCTCGCCGCCGCCGACGTCGTCTTCGTCTTCGGCGTCGCCTTCGTCTCGCTCGCGGTGTCGGTGAGCGCGTTCCGCGGCGACTGGTTCGACGCCGGTCCCGCGTGGCCGCCGCGGTCGTACGCGCTGGCCGGCCTCCGCGCCGTCGGCTACAACGTCGCCCTCTGGGCGGCGACCAGCCTCGCGCTCCTCCCGGGGCTTCCCGCCGGCCCGCGCATCGGCGTCGGCGCGGTTTCGGGCGACTTCGTCGGCGTCGTCGTCGCCGCCGCTCTGCCGCCGTTGGCCGTAATGGCGTTGCTCCGAGCGTGTTACGCCCTCTACCGGTTCAGGACGATGAACGTGCGCGGCTGAGGTGCACGTGCCGCCCGACCGCCCGACGGGAACCTTTTTCGCGGCTCCGGCCGCGCGTCTCGTATGGTCTCGGAGCTCTTCGACCCCGACCGCTGGGAGGTCGTCTCGACCGATTTCTCGGACATCACCTACCACCGCGCGGTCGACGCGCCCGTCGTCCGCATCGCCTTCGACCGACCCGAGGTCCGCAACGCGTTCCGCCCGGGGACCGTAGACGAACTCCACGCGGCGCTCGACCACGCCCGCAAGCAGGCCGATATCGGCTGCGTGTTGCTGACCGGCAACGGTCCCTCGGAGAAAGACGGCGGCTGGGCGTTCTGCTCCGGCGGCGACCAGTCGGTCCGCGGCGGCTCGGGCTACGAGTACCGCGGCGACGACGAGGCCGCCGAGGACGACGACCCGACGGTGAAAGCGGCGAAAGCGGGTCGTTTGCACATCCTCGAAGTGCAGCGGCTCATCCGCTTCATGCCCAAACCCGTTATCGCCGTCGTCCCCGGCTGGGCCGTCGGCGGCGGCCACTCGCTGCACGTCGTCTGCGACCTCACGCTCGCCTCCGAGGAACACGCGAAGTTCCTCCAGACCGACCCCGACGTGGCCTCCTTCGACGCCGGCTTCGGCTCGGCGTACCTCGCCCGGCAGGTCGGCCAGAAGAAAGCCCGCGAGATCTTCTTCCGCGGGAAGACGTACTCTGCCGAGGAGGCCGTCGAGATGGGGATGGCCAACGAGGCGATTCCGCACGCGGAGTTGGAGGACGTCGCGTTCGAGTGGGCCGAGGAGATAACGAGCAAGAGCCCGATGGCGATTCGCATGCTGAAGTTCGCGTTCAACGCGATCGACGACGGCATGGTCGGCCAGCAGGTGTTCGCGGGCGAAGCGACCCGCCTGGGTTACATGACCGACGAGGCAGCGGAGGGTCGAGACGCCTTCTTGGAGAAGCGAGAGCCCGACTTCGGCCAGTTCCCCTGGCACTACTAACCCACCGTTTTACTTCGTCGGTTGTCCTCGCGTGGCTTCGGCGCTCCCGGCTTTGCCGCTCGCACGGATGCTACAGTTTGGCTGGGTTTCGCGGCTCACGAATCTGGTTTAGCACTGCATCTGCGAACTCCCGGTCGAACGTCTTCTCCGGGAGTTCGTCGAACCACGCCGCTCGCTCGATGTTCTCGTCGTCGACGCCGAGGTCGGTGCCGACTTCAGCGTCGGTCGCCGTGGCCGAGAACGCGACGACGCGGAAGCTTCGGCTATCGTCGGCGTCGGTTCGGACCACGTCGCAGACGGCGCGCGGGCGCTCGGGAGTCACCGTGACGCCAGTCTCTTCTCTGACCTCGCGGACGACACCCTCGCGGAGCGACTCGCCGGACTGAATCGTCCCACCCGGAACCACCCACTGTTCGTCGTCGCCGTCGTAGGCGAGCAGGATTCGGTCTCGCTCGTCGAGGGTGATGGCGGTGGCGACCCACCCGGATCGAAACGCCTCGTACTCGCCGAGTTCGGCGAGCGTCGCGGCGTCGACGGTGCGCTCGTTGCGAACGACGTGGAGGTCGTCGAACCGGTCGCGCGGGTCGGTGATACTCACTGTCGGAGGGTTCGCTCGGTGACCGAAACCGTTTGCGGTCGTATCCGACGCAACTGTCTGCGCCGAGAGTAGAGCGCGAAACGGCTGAGAGCTGTACCGACCCGACATGCCAAATTTGACGACTCCCTAGCACGGAGACAGAGCCAATGAGTACGCAGAACATCTCGCGCCGGAAGGCGTGGGTCATCGCGGCGCGGCCGCAGACGCTGCCGGCGGCCGCCGCCCCGGTCGTCGTCGGCGTCGGCCTCGCGTTTCACGACTCGGTCTTCGCGTTCTGGCCCGCCGTCGCCGCGCTCGTCGGCGCGGCGCTCATCCAGATCGGGACGAACTTCGCCAACGACTACTACGACGCGATGCAGGGCGCAGACACCGAAGCGCGCGAGGGGTTCACCCGAGTGACCGCGGGCGGTCTCATCGAACCCGAGGAGGTCAAGCGCGCGATGTACCTCACCTTCGCCGTCGCCGTTCTCCTCGGCACCTACCTCGTCTACGTCGGCGGCGCGCCCATCCTCGTCGTCGGCTTGCTCTCGGTCGCCAGCGGCATCGCCTACACCGGCGGGCCGTACCCGCTCGGCTACCACGGGTTGGGCGACCTGTTCGTCTTCGTCTTCTTCGGTCTCGTCGCCGTCGCGGGCACCTACTACGTCCAGGCCGTCTCGATCCTCGCGGACCCGCTGACGGTCGGAGTTCCCGCCGGGACAGTGCCCCTCGAAGTGATTGTCGCCTCGCTGCCCATCGCGGCCATCTCGACGAACATCCTCGTCGTCAACAACGTCCGCGACAGGGAGGAGGACGCCACGACGGGCAAGCGAACGCTCGCGGTCCGCTACGGCTACGGCTTCGCGCGAGCGGAGTACGTCGCCATGCTCGTCCTCGCGTACGCCGTCCCGGTGTACTTCTGGCTGGCGGCGAACTACGCGCCGACCGTCCTCCTGCCGCTTCTCACGCTGCCGCTGGCGGCGAAAGTTGCGCGAACCGTCGTCACGGAGACGAAAGGCGAGAAACTCAACCCCGCGCTCGAACGAACCGGAAAACTGCTGGCGGCATATGCGATCTCGTTCGCCGTCGGCGTGGCCGTCGGGCCCGTGGTGTGAGATGCGCCGCACGAGACTCGAACTCGAACCGTTCTCGCTTCGTCTCCGGAAGCCGCTCGGCACTGCGAAAGGGGAGATACGCGAGCGCCGGGGCTTCTTAGTCGGCATCGAAACCGACGACGGCGTCCGAGGCGTCGGCGAGGCGACGCCGCTTCCGGGGTGGACCGAGTCGTACGCCGAGTGCCGCGCCCGGTTGGAGGAGATGCGGGACGCCGCAGACAGGGGCCACGAGTTCGATACGTCGACCCTCGGGTCGGCGGCCCGCCACGCGGCGAACCTCGCACGGATGGACGCCGAGGCTCGCGCGCAGGGAACGGCGCTTCACGACTGGCTCGCCGACCGATTCGGGACGAGACGCGACGGCGTCGACCGACCGACGACCGTCCCGGTCAACGCTACCGTCGGCGACGGGACAGCGGAAGAAACGGTCGCGACGGCAGCGGACGCCGTCGCAGACGGCTTCGACTGTCTCAAACTGAAAGTCGGCGCCCGGTCGTTCGAGGAGGACGAGAGACGGCTCCGCGCAGTTCGGGAAACCGTCGGCGACGAGGTCGCGCTCCGCGCCGACGCCAACGGCGCGTGGGACCGCGAGACCGCAGAGAGAGCCGTCGAACTGCTCGCCGAGCTCGGGTTCGCGTACGTCGAACAACCGCTCGCCGCCGCCGACCTCGGCGGACACGCCGGACTCACGGGTCGCGGCGTCGGCATCGCCCTCGACGAGACGCTGTACGACTCGTCGGTGTCGCTGCCGCTGAGCCTCCGCGACCACGCCGACGCGGTGATTCTCAAGCCGATGGCGCTCGGCGGACCGGGACCGACGCTGTCGCTGGCGCGGTATCTCCGTCGAAGCGGTGTCACGCCCGTGGTCACGACTACCGTCGACGCCGCCGTCGCCCGCGCCGCCGCCGTCCACGTCGCCGCCGCACTCCCCGGAGTTCCGCCGTGCGGCCTCGCCACCGGCGACCTGCTCGCGGAGGACCTCGTCGACGACCCGGTTTCCGTGACCGACGGGACGGTTTCGGTTCCCGAGGGACCGGGTATCGCGGGCGAGGCGTTCGACTCGCTGCTCTGGGACTGAGCGAGCCCCGACGACGCCGAGCGAAGCGCGACGAAAGGCGACAAAGAGCGAGCGAAGAGCAACGAAATGCGAGGGGAAATCGACACCCGGCGTCGGTTTATAATCGTTGTTCGAAATAAACCTTTTAGCATCGGCGGACATGTGGTGAGATGTCATATGACAAATTTAGTCACAAACATCGCTTCCACGGTGGAGGACCTCCCCGAGAACCTCGCGGTGAGCTTCGAGGGCAACGAGATGAGCTATCGGGAGTTCTGGGGACAGACGGGGGCGTTCGCCTCCGGACTCGCCGAGGCGGGTGTCGGCGAGGGCGACCGCGTCGCCATCTACCTGCCGAATCTCCCCCAGTTCGTCGTCGCTTTCCACGGGACGCTGCGGGCGGGGGGCGTCGTCGTCCCGATGAACCCGCAGTACAAGGCCCGCGAGATCGGCCACCTGCTCGCCGACAGCGGCGCGAAAGTCGTCGTCGCGCTCTCGGATTTGGTCCCCTTCGTCGAGGAGGTCAGAGACGAGACTGACGTCGAGCACGTGGTCGGCGTCGGCGGCGAGTCCGCGGGCGCGGCGTCGTTCGAGGCCTTCTGCGGGAGTCCCGAGTTCGAGACGGTCGACCGGGACGACGACGACGAGGCCGTCCAGCCCTACACGTCGGGGACGACGGGGCAACCGAAGGGCGTCCTCCTGACCCACCACAACCTCGCGTCGAACGCCGAGCAGTCTATCGCCATCGTCCCCGACGGCATCCGCGCCGACGACAAGCAGCTGGGGGTACTGCCGCTGTTTCACATCTACGGGATGACCGTCGTGATGAACGCGACGCTGTTCGGCGGCGGCGCGTACTACCCGTTGCCGTCGTGGGACGCCCAGGAGGCGATGTCGCTCGTCGGCGACGAGGGCCTGACGCTGATGCACGGCGTCCCGGCGATGTACAACGACGTCATCAATCAGCCGAACGCCGAGGAGTTCGACCTCTCCTCGCTCCGCCTCTGCGGCGTCGGCGGGGCCGGAATTCCGGCCGAGGTGCTCCGGAAGTTCGAGGAGCTCTACCCCGTCAAAATCTTCGAGGGCTACGGCCTCACCGAGACCAGCCCCGTCACCCACTTCAACAGTCCCAAGGACGGCCGCCGCGTCGGCAGCATCGGCAAGACGCTACCCGGCATCGACGCGCGCATCGTCACCGACGAGTTCGAGACGGTCGGCCCGATTTCGGAAGGACCGGTCGACGAAGACGAGGTGGAGTTCGACGACATCACGGGCGGGCTCGTCGTCAGCGGCCCGAACGTGATGAAGGGGTACTACAACCTCCCCGGGGCGAACGCGGAGGCGTTCACCGAGCGCGACGGTAAGCGCTGGTTCCACACCGACGACATCGGGTACCACGACGAAGACGGCTTCTTCTACGTCGTCGACCGGGCCAAGCATATGATAAACACCGCGGGCTACAACGTCTACCCGCGCGAAGTCGAGGAGTTGCTGTTCGAGCACGAGGCCGTCACCGCCGCCGCCGTCGTCGGCATCCCGGACGACCGCCGCGGCGAGACGGTCAAGGCGTTCGTCGTCCGCGCGCCAGACGCCGACGTGACCGCCGACGAGATTCGCGACTACTGCCTCTCGAACCTCGCAGAGTACAAACATCCCCGCGAGGTCGAGTTCGTCGACGAACTGCCGCGAACGACGACCGGAAAGGTCCAGAAGTTCGAACTCGTCGGCGAGGCCGAGGCGTCGGATGACTGACGGTGACTCCGCCGCCGGTGACGGCGCTACAGGTGGCGATGACGCCGACACTGGCTCCGACGCCGTGCTTCTCGACAGAGACGAGGAGACGGGAGTTGCCACCATCACGCTGAACAACCCCGGTCTCCGCAACGCACTCACCGCCGACGTCGCCGACGGCATCGTCGACGCCCTCGACGCGTTGGAGGGCAGTGACGCCCGCTGCGTCGTCGTCACCGGTTCCGAGGGGTCGTTCTCGGCCGGCGGTGACGTGAACGCGATGATGGAACTGCAGTCCGGCGGATGGACGCTCGACGAGGCAGTGCGCCACATCATCCAGAACACGGGTCGGTGCGTCCAGCGACTCGCCGAGTGCGAGTTCCCGACCGTCGCCAAAGTCGAGGGCGTCGCCGTCGGCGCGGGCGCGAACGTCGCCATCGCCTGCGACGTGCAACTGATGAGCGAGGAGGCCCGGATTGGCTTCGGCTTCCGCCAGGTCGGTCTCGCCGTCGACTCCGGTACTTCGTATCTCCTCCCCCGCATCGTCGGCGACAACGTGGCGAAGGAACTCGTCTTCACCGGCGAACTGCTCGACGCCGACAGAGCGCTCGAACTCGGCCTCGTCAACCACGTCTACGCGGACGAAACGTTCGACGAGCGGGTCGACGCGTTCGTCGAGAAAATCGCTTCGGGGCCGACAGTCGCGCTCCGAACCTCGAAACGGCTACTCGACCAGGGGTGGGAGCGCTCGCTCTCGTCGGCTATCGCCAACGAGGCGGGCGCGCAGTCGGCGGTGTTCGAGACGGCAGACCACACCGAGGGCGTCGAGTCGTTTATGGGCAACCGCTCTCCCGAGTTTCGCGGCGAGTAGAGTCGGACGCGAGCGACCACTGCCCTCCCGCGCGCTCACAGCGCTTTCTTCATCTGGCCGAGCGAGACGTTGAGCGCGCCGCGGACGAAGGGGAGTGGGTCGTCGGCGCTCAGGTAGTCGATACCGCGGTGTTTCGGGCGGTACATCGACTTCGCCATCCCGACGGCGGTGGCGGTGAGCGTCGGCGGGTCGACGAACGACTCCTTCTTCGAGAGGACGCTCGTGAGGTGGGCGGCCTCGCCGCGGAGGAGGTGGGTCGCGACGTCCTCTTCGTAGGGGTTCTCGGGGTCGATGTCGACCGGTTTCCCCGTCGCCGTCTGCCAGAAGTACAGCGGGAAGTTCGCGCCGGCGCGAACGGCACACGGAAGCGACACCCAGACGCGCGGATTTATCTCCATCAGCGTGAACTCGCCGGAGTCCGGCTCGCGCTTGAACTGCACGGAGGCGAAGCCGTGCCAGTCGAGTTCGTCCAACAGCGCGCGTCCGGCCTGTTCGAGTTCGGGGATGCACACCGTGCGCCGGTAGACGCTCGTACCGCCGGCGTAGTTCCACCCGCGGAGTTGGTGTTTCTGGCACGTTGCCACCGGTTCACCCTCGTCGTACAGCGCCCACAACGCGTACTCGTCGCCGCCGACGAACTCCTGTGCGATGGGGTTGTGTCGCATCTCGCCGCGAATCGACGCCACGTCGGGTTCGGTTCCCGCTTCGAGATATCTCGTCGATCCGGGGTCAAGCAGTTTCCGCGGCGGGACCGACGGTTCGTACTCGTGGGTGAGCACCGAGTACCGTCCCTTGACGATGCGGTTTCGGTCCCAGTCGTCGACCTCGCTCAGCAGCTGCGTCTCGGGTGCGGCGACGCCCGCGTCGCCGGCGACTTCGACGAGTCTCCGGCGGTCGTGGACCGTCCGAAGCTGTTCGAACGACGGCCACAGCGTCGAGACGTGGTCGGCGAACTGCTCTCGACGGCGGGCCAAGACGAACACGTCCGCCTCGCGCATCGGCACCAGCGCCCGAACGTCGGAGCGCTCGGCCAGTGAGAGGAGCGCATCCTCGTACCCCCGAAGGTTCTCGTCGGGTCCGGGGACGACGTGGCTCTCGGCGCTGTAGCGAGACGAGAAACCAGACGCGGTCTTCCGTTCGGAGACGGTTATCGGGCGAACGCCGTGACGACCGAGCGACCTGACGAAACTGACGCTACTCGGCGCGCTTATCGCAGGGATGACTATCGACTCCGCTCCCGATCCGTAGGTGCTCATATCCTAACCGTTGGTAAAGCGGATATTCAATCCGGGTATATGCCCGGGTTCAGTAGAGTTACTATATCCAACAACAATCTCCGGGACGGGAGAGAAAAACGCCGGATACAAACGTTCTACGCTGGCTTTGTTCTGTCTGGCTCTCACGCTGAGGACTCAGAATCGAACGGCGTCGCCGTTAATAACGGATTACAATCTAACTGCCCCTCCGAACCCCTTGGTGCGGCATCGCCTCAGGACAGCCGGGGCGGCTGGGGCGGGACGGTCGTGTCACCCGCCGGACCCTTCTCGCCGCCTTAACGTCCGCTCATCACGTTCGTCGACCCGCACTCCGGACAGCGCGTCATCCCGCCCAGTCGCGGTACGTCGACGTGGTCCCACTCGTCTCCGCCTGACGGTGCCTCGTAGCCACAGTTGAGACACCGCGAACGCGCACTCTGTTTGGATGCCATAGCTAGCCCGTGTTAACTCACAGCACGAATCGGCAAAACCGTTCCGTCGAACTCGCGCGAGGGTCGACGGGCGCGCGAACTAAATCCCTCGAACCCCGAGAACGGACATGGGAGAGTCGAGAGGGCCGACCGGTCACATGTTGCTGGCGCTCGCCGCGTTCGCCCTGTTCATGACGATACTGGGAATCGTCGTCGTCTGGGCGATGAGCTACGGGCCACTGTGACCCGGTCGACCGCGAGACGCGACGTCGTCGGTGTCACTCGTCGCCGTAGGTGACGCCCTCGCGGGCGTCGGCGCGCTTACGGCGCACCGCGGCGGCGGCGTTGCTCGCGTCGTAGCCGAAGAAGACGTCCGCTGCGTAGTTTTCGGCGACTTCCGTCGCGTGGATGAGGTCGTCGACGTCGACGTTGACGGCGTAGAGTTCGATAGAAAAGGACGTCCCCGCACCGTCGCCCTCGCCGGAGGGGGGTGCGGAGCCGTCGGGCGTCCAGTTCAGTCGGCTCTGAAAGCCCTTGGCGATGGTTTCGAGCCAGTACGTCGTCCCGTAGTGGATGTCGTACAGCGGGATGACGAACTCGTCGACGTGTTCGCTCAGCGCCTCGATATCGAGACCGGCGCGCGTGTAGAGGTGGCCCGGATACGGGTCCGGATAGAGGGTGAGATACGTCTTTCCGGGGATACGCTCGGCGGCCTCGGCGACGAACTCGGTGATGACCGACGCGCGCCACGCGAACCAGTCGTCGAACTCGCTATCTCGCGAGCGAGACCCGCTCGCTTCTCCGGCGGAACCCCGTTCCGCCCACTCCGAATACTGCCGCTCGCAGCGCTCGCAGTGACAGTAGCCCTCGCGGGGAAAGCCGACGTCGTCGAGGCGCACGTCGCCGTTCTCGGCGGCGCAGTCCTCGACGATTTCGAGCAGTCCCTCGCGGTACTTCTCGTTGGTCGGGCAGATGTACGCCCAGTCGAAGTACGTCCGGTCGCGGGTGGCGAGTTCGCCGTCCTCGTTCACCGGAACGAGTTCGGGGTTCTCGTCGGCGGCGGCGTTGTCGCCGAAACAGGACACCATGTTGACCGCGTTCGCAAGCGGTTCGGCTGCGCGGCCCGTGACGTCTTTGACCTCGTAGAACCCGGCGTCGAAATCCGGCCAGTCGACCTCTTCGGCGTTGCGCGTGACGACCCCGTACATGGACGCGAGTTGGCGGCGGCCCGCCCTAAGTCGTTCGTTCCGGGAACGACCGCGAACGCGGCGGCGGGAGCCGACACCTCCGCTCGCCGACGTGAGCCGACGAGTCCGCTCGTCGGGCGAGGAGAGGAAAAGGGAGGCCGGTTCGATATTTACGCCTCGACTTCGACTTCGACGGGTTCGGCGCCGCCGGACACGAAGACGTAGACGAGCGTCATCATCGCCAGTGCGAGTACGAGTTTTGCCTTTCCGGACATGCCCTCGGATACAGCGAGGGGATACAAAGGTATTGTGACCCTCCCGACCAGGTCCGTCTTCGGCCCGCGTCAGCCCTGGACGTCGAGGTGGGCGGCGATGTCGTCGCGGACAATCTCCCCGCAGTAGGTACAACGTACCCCGTCGGCGACGACGGTGAACTTCGAGGCGATGGGTTCGTCGTCGTTGGTGATGCAGTTACGGTTCGGACACGAGAGCAGGCCGGCGACGGTCTCGGGACGGTCGACCCGACTCTTCTCGACGACGTCGTAGTCGCGGATGATGTTGATGCTCGCCTCCGGCGCGATGAGCGACAGCACCTCCACCTCCGACTGACTCAGCTCGCGGTCCTCGACCTTCACCACGTCCTTGCGGCCGAGGCGGTCGCTCGGGACGTTCATGCCGATGCTGACCCCCTCTCCCTCGGAGCCGTCGATACCGAGAATGGCGAGAACGTTCAGCGCCTGCCCGGCGGTGACGTGGTCGATGACGGTGCCGTTGCGAATCTTCGAGACGCGGAGTTCGTGGTCGCTCATCGGCCACCCTCCTTGAACCGCGTCAGCAACTCGTCCAGCAGCGCCATCCGGACCGGAATCCCGTTGTGCGCCTGCTCGAAGTACGTCGCGTACTCGGTCTCGTCCACCTCGGGTGCGATCTCGTCGACGCGCGGTAGCGGGTGCATCACGCTCAGGTCGTCGCGGGCGGTCTCCAGCGTCTCCTCGTCGATTCGGTACTGGCCGGCGACGGCGCGGTACTCGTTCTCGTCGGGGAAGCGCTCGCGCTGAATGCGCGTGACGTAGAGCACGTCGAGCTCGGGGAGCACCTCGTCGAGGTCGGTGTGCTCGCGGACCTGCGCGCCCGCCTCGTGGAGGTCGAAGCGGACGTTTCGCGGCAGCCGGAGGCTTTCGGGGCTGATGAAGTGTTGGCGGACGTCGAAGTTAGTCAGCGCGTGCGCCAGCGAGTGGACCGTCCGCCCGTACTTGAGGTCGCCCATAATACCGATAGAAAGGTCGTCCAACCCCGATCGTTCGCGGATGGTGTAGAGATCCAAGAGCGTCTGACTCGGGTGCTGTCCCGCGCCGTCGCCCGCGTTCACGAGCGGGACGTCGACGAACTCCGAGGCCATCTTCGCCGCGCCCTCCGAGGGGTGCCGGAGGACGATGGCGTCGGCGTAGCCCTCGACGACGCGGACGGTGTCGGCGAGCGTCTCGCCCTTCTTGACCGACGAGGACTCGACGGTACCCATGTCGACGGTGGTGCCGCCGAGGCGTTTCATCGCGGTGTCGAAGCTCATCTTGGTGCGCGTGCTCGGTTCGAAGAAACAGAGCGCGAGCACGGCCCCCGCGTGCCGCTGACGGTACGCCGCCGGGTCGGCGTCGATGGCCGCCGCCCGGTCGAGTACCGCCTCGATACCCTCCCGTGACAGGTTCGCCGCGGAGATGAGGTGGTCCTGACGCATCACGTACAGGCGGGTAGTGCAGCGACTTGAATCAATCGGGACCGTGGCGTGGAGAACTATACAGTTTCGTGCAACCGCGGTTCGACCGACGCGGCGGTGACGACGGGTTCGACTCAGTAGTTTCGGAGTCGGTCCGGCTCGCGTTCGTCGTACTCGGACCGCCGCCCGCCGTCGCCGCCGTCGTCCATGATGAGTTCGAGTCTGCGCTCGAACTCACGCTCGGAGAGCTCGCCGGTGGCGTAGCGTCGTTTGAGCGTCTCGACGGGGTCTTCTTTCGGGCCTCTCGGCGCGAACCGCGAAGAAAGGTTCAGCGTCGCGGCCCAGTCGTTGCGAGCCTCCGCCCTGGCGGCGACGGCGCGGAGGCGCTTGCTGCGCGGGAGACGCGCCCGTCGGGCGAGCGACCAGAGGAACAGCAAGCCGAAGACGACGGTCGAGATCGTGAGGACGACAGCACCGGCGGCCCAGGGGAACACGGCGGCCGCGAACGCGCCGAGCGGTTGGCCGAGCGACGCGAGCGCGACGAGCGCCCCGAGACCGACGACGCCGAGAAGCGAGACACTGACGACGACGAGGGCGAGGAAGGTGAGGCCGAGACTGTGGCGGCGAAACCACCCAGGGGAATCGGACATAGATGCCTGTAGGCCGGGGTCGATGGTATATGCTACGACCCGAAGCGAGAGCGACGAGAGACGGAGTGGTGGGGAGACGAGAGATGGAGACAGCGAGCGCCTACGGCCAGTTGCCGCCCTGTTCGTAGGCGTCGACGACGCGCTGGATGGCGACGACGTAGGCGGCGGTGCGGAAGTTCGGCACGTCGTTTGACTCGTAGGCGTCGACGAGGTCCTCGAAGGCGCCGACGATGACCGTCTCCAGTTCGTCGTTGACGCGTTCTTCGGACCAGTGGAAGCGCTGGCGGTTCTGAACCCACTCGAAGTACGAGACGGTGACGCCGCCGGCGTTGGCGAGGATGTCGGGGATGACGGCCACGTCGCGTTCTGTGAGCACGCCGTCCGCTTCGGGCGTCAGCGGCCCGTTCGCCGCCTCGACGATGACGTCCGCCTGCACGTCGCGGGCGAGGTCGCCGTCGATGGCGTTTTCGAGCGCGGCGGGAACGAGGAGATCGACGTCGAGCGTGAGCAGGTCCTCGTTGGTCATCTCCTCGCTCGCACCGTCGAACCCGCTGAGACTGCCCGTCTCGGCTTTGTACTCCTTGGCCTTCCGCGCGTCGAAGCCGTCGGGGTTGTAGATTGCGCCGCTGGAATCGGAGGCGGCGACGACGTTCGCGCCGAGGTCTTCGATGAGATACGCCGCGATGGACCCGGCGTTGCCGTAGCCCTGCACCGCGACCGTCGCACCCTCCATCTCCACGCCGAGGTAGTCGAACGCCTCGCGGGCGGTGAGCATCGTCGACCGACCGGTCGCTTCGACGCGACCCTCGCTCCCGCCGGAGTCGATGGCTTTGCCCGTGACGACGCCCGGAGCAGTCGTGTTCTCCAGTCTCTCGTAGGTGTCCTTTATCCAGTTCATCTCCCGCTGGCCGGTGTTGACGTCGGGTGCGGGGATGTCCTGGTCCTCACCGATAATCGGGCGGAGCTCCGTGGCGAACGACCGGGTGATGCGTTTGAGTTCGCTCTCGCTGTACTCGTCGGGGTCGATGACGATGCCGCCCTTCCCGCCGCCGTAGGGGATGTCGACGACGGCGGTCTTGTACACCATCCACCCCGACAGCGCCTTCACCTCGTCGCGCGAGACGGTCGGGTGGTAGCGGATGCCGCCCTTGTACGGGCCGCGGTCGCCGTTGAACTGCGAACGGTACGCGCGGAACACTTCGAGTCGCCCGTCGTCCATCTCGACGGAGAGATTCGTCTCCAGCACGCGCTCGGGGTTCTTCAGGCGTTCGAGCACGTCGGGCGACACGTCGAGATATGCGGCCGCGTCGTCGACCTGTTCCTGTAAGCTCTCGAACGGATTGGCCTCCTCAGGCATGTGTTGCACAGACGCGCGGGAGGGTGGTTAAAGGTTGTCGAATTTATATCAATCGTCAGTGATATTACACCTTATAGACGGTCCGCCGCCTCCGCCCGCGCGACGATACGCTCGGCCTGCGCGACGAGCGGCCCGTCTATCATCTCGCCGTCGACTTGGAAGACGCCGCGGGCCTCGTCGTCGGCTCGCTCCTTGGCTGCGACGACTTTCTGTGCCCACTCGATTCGCTCGGCACTCGGCGTGAACGCGTCGTTGACGACCGGTACCTGGGAGGGATGGATGACCAGTTTGCCGTCGTAGCCGAGAGTGAGCCCGAACGACGTCTCCTCGGCCAACCCCTCCGGGTCTTGGAAGTCGGTGTACACCATATCGAGGGCGTCGACGCCGGCCGCGCTCGCCGCGAGAACGACGTGCTGGCGGGCGTAGAGTACCTCCGTCCCCTCCTCGGTCCGCGTCGCGCCGATGTCGGCGGCGAGGTCCTCAGCTCCGAACGCCAGTGCGTCGGTTGCGTCCGCGGCAGCGATCGCTTCGGCCGCGAGAACGCCCGCGGCGCTCTCGACGAGCGCGAGCACCGGGAGGCTCCGGCCGCGCTCGTCGAGCAGGTCGGCCGCTCGGTCGACGTCTGCCGCCGACGTGACCTTCGGGAGCATCACGGCGTCGAGTCGAGCCCCGTCGGCGAGAATCCGGTCGAGGTCGGCCTCGAGGTCGACGCCGCTGAGGCGAACGCAGACTTCGGCGTCGGGGTCGAACTCGGAGTCCGAGAGCACGTCTCTGATCGCCTCGCGGGCGTCGGCCTTCCGCTCGGGCGAGACGGCGTCTTCGAGGTCGAAGACGATGGTGTCGGCGTCGCTCGCCGGCGCTTTCCGCATGAGTTCCGGGCGGTCACCCGGCGAGAAGAGTACGCTACGTCGGGACATACCCGAAGCGACGCGGGGCGGCGTTTTAACTCCCGTCGGTCTACCGCGGCTCGGCCCGGTTCGGAGACGAGACGACGATAGACGCCTTAGCGAGACGACGGTAGACGCCTTACGGCCAGAGTCCGCGCGCCTCGTGCGCCTCGGCGACGCGAGAGAGCGCGACGATGTAGGCGGCGTCACGCCAGGTGACGCCTCGCTCGTCGACTTCCGCTCGGACCGCGTTCCACGCCTTCAGCATCTCCATCTCGAGTTCGTCGTTGACGCGGTCGAGCGGCCACGCGCGGCGGTTGATGTCCTGGAGCCACTCGAAGTAGGAGACGGTGACGCCACCGGCGTTGGCGAGGATGTCCGGAATCACGGGGATATCTCGTTCTTCGAAGATGGCGTCGGCCGCCGAAGTCGTCGGGCCGTTCGCGCCTTCGACGATCATCCCCGCCTGTACCTGGTTGGCGTTGTCGGCAGTCAGGGCGTTGCCGATGGCCGCGGGGATGAGGATGTCGACGTCGAGTTCCAGCAGTTCACTGTTACTGAGCGTCTCCGGTGCGTCGTAGCCCGACACCATGCCGGGTTTCTCGTCGTGGCCTTCCACGTCCTTCGTGTCGAGGCCGTCGGGATCGTAGATGGCACCGTTGACGTCACTGATAGCGACGACTTTCGTGCCGAGGTCGTCCAAAAAGCGCGCCGCGTTCGCACCGACGCTGCCGAACCCCTGGACTGCGACGGTCGTCTCCTCGACGTCCCAACCGTAGTAGTCGATGGCCTCGCGGGCGATGATGCCGACGCTGCGGCCCGGCGACTCCTCGCGGCCGTGGCTGCCGCCGATCGACGGCGGCTTGCCGGTGACGACGCCGGGCGTCGTCTCGCCCTCCTGCATCGAGTAGGCGTCCATGAACCACGCCATCGTCTGCGGGTCCGTCCCCATGTCGGGAGCGGGGATGTCGTGCATCGGCCCGATAACGTCGCGGAGCTCCTCGGCGAAGCGCCGAGTGAGTCGCTCTTTCTCGTTCTCGCTGAGCGTCTTCGGGTCGACGACGATGCCGCCCTTGCCGCCGCCGAAGGGAATGTCCATCACGGCGCACTTCCACGTCATCCACATCGACAGTCCGATGCACTCCTCGGTGCTCACGTCCGGGTGGTAGCGCAGGCCGCCTTTGAACGGTCCCCGGACGCTGTCGTGTTGGGCGCGGTAGCCGGTGAAGACCTCCATCGACCCGTCGTCGCGGCGGAGCGGAATCGACACCCGGTGGACCTTGTCGGGGTGCGACAGACGCTCAATGACGCCCGGGTCGACATCGACCTGGGCCGCCGCTCGCTCCAACTGTCGTCGGGCAGTCTGGACCGCCGATTCCGATTCTTCCTCGACCTTCGATGTTCCGTTAGCTGCCATAGATGACTCTCTCATGACTGTGTGTCGCAATCGCACAGTTCCGGTGCGACCGGCCCGGAGCGTTCGCCGTCGGGTGGCGCCTCCGGAGCATTCGTCTGAGGTTTCCCTCCGACCACCATAATAGTTGTTAATGTATTTTTGGTCTAGTCAGATTTTGCGAGGTGGCGAGCGCGGAACGTCAGCATCGACCGGTAAGATTTTGCGACGACCGACCGACCCCGCGACCATGACCGGACGCTACTACGAGGAGTTCGAGGTCGGCGAGACCATCGACCACGCGACGCGTCGGACGGTGAGCGAGGGTGACAACCAGCGGTTCTGCGACATGACAATGAACCAGCAACCGCTGCACCTCGACGCGGCGTTCGCCGCCGACACCCAGTTCGGCGAACGTCTCGTCAACGGTCTCTATACGATGAGCCTCGCCGTCGGCGTCTCGATCCCCGAGACCACCGACGGAACCATCGTCGCCAACCTCTCGTACGACGACGTCTCTCATCCCGCGCCGGTGTTCCACGGCGACACCATCCGCGCGCAGTCGACGGTGACCGAGAAGCGCGAGACGAGCGACGGCGAACGCGGCGTCGTCACGATGCACGTCGAAGCGTTCGTCGTCGGCGACGAAGAGCGCGAGGAGGAGTTGGTCTGCGAGTTCGACCGGACGGTGCTGTCGCTGAAGCGGCCCGAGAAAGACGAGTAGCACGACTCGCTGCGGTAGTGGCGAACAGGCGGCCGTCCTCCTCGCGCCGCGGTCGGGTAGCCGCACACCCGCCTCGTCCGAACCGCGGTGACGGTCACGTCACGGGCGGAGGTGGGCGCGCTCTCATTCAAAAAGGTACGCAGCGGTCGGGCGACTCCGTGCGAGACACCGACCGGCTCAGAGAAGCGAGATGATCAGCGAACTGTTGATGCCGACGGCGACCCACGTCGGCAGCGAGAGGCCGGCGGGGACGACGAACCGATACAGCACCGGGAGAATCTTCCAGCCCACGAAGGCGACGGCGAGCGAGAACGTTTTGAGCAGCAGCATCGCTTCGACGACGCCGGCCGTCTCCATGAGCGTCCGCGCGAGCGGGTTCATCTCGGCGAGTCCGAGCGAGAGGCCGTAGGCGGTCAGTCCGACGTCGAGTGCGAACCCGAGAAGTGCGAACGCCCAGAGATGGGGTTCGTACTGCGAGAGCGTCGAAATCGACCAGTGTGGTGCGATGGTGCCGTTCACTCCGGCGGTGCCGAGACCGCTCACGTCCTCTCTGCTCATTACCACCACGGACGGAGGAATGAGCCTTGGTAATCCGCCGCGTACTCCTCACCAACGGCTCACTACTGGAGAAGTACGCGTCGCGTGCTATCGTTGAGTGTCCGGAACGGACCGCCTAAGCCGCCGCGGTCGACGGTAACGAGTGCTTAGAGAACCGTCCCGTGCTTCTTGTCCGGGAGGTCTTTCTGCACGTCGGCGTAGAACTCGAAGCGATTCACGAGCTCCCGCCGGAGGTCGCTCGGCGGGACGATCTCGTCGACGACGACTTCGCTCGCCATGCGGTGGATGTCGATGTCGCGTCGGTACTCCCCGCGCAGTTCCTCGGTTCGCCGTTTGCGCTCCTCGGGGTCCTCGATGGCGTCGAGTTTGTTTCGGTAGACGGCGTTGATTGCCGCCTCGGGACCCATGATACCGATCTCACCGGACGGAAGACCGATGACGCTCTCGGGGTCGTAGGCGGGGCCGCCCATCGCGTAGATGCCCGCGCCGTACGCCTTCCGGACGACGACGGTCTGCTTTGGGACCGTCGCCGACGACGTGGCGTAGATGAACTTCTTGCCTTTCTCCAAAATCGCGTCCTTCTCGACCTGCGATCCGGCCATGAACCCCGGCGTGTCACAGAGGTAGAGCAGCGGGATCTCGTAGGCGTCGCAGGTCCAGATGAACTCCGCGGCTTTTTCGGCAGCGTCGGGGAAGATAGCCCCCGAGCGTTCTGTGGGCTGGTTGGCGACGACGCCGACCGGTCGGCCGTCGATGCGGACGAACGCCGTGACGATCTCCGGGCCGTAGTCGGGTTTGAGTTCGAACACCGACTCCGCGTCGGCGACGCGCTCTATCAGGTCGAGCGCGTCGTAGGCGCGGTTCGGCGCTTCGGGGATGAGTTCGTCGATGCCGTCGGGACTGAACTTCGGCGGCACGGGCTCGCTCCGCGGCGGTTTCTCGCCCGCCTTGTTCGGCAGGTACGTGAGGAGGTTGGAGACGAGTTCGCGGGCGTGCTCCTCGTCGCGGGCGACGAGGTCGGCGCTTCCCGAGTGCTTGGCGTGGACCTCGGGGCCACCGAGGTCCTGCATCGAGATCTCCTCGCCAGTGACCATCTTCACCATCCGCGGCGACGCGATGGCCATCGCCGACATCTCCTCGACCATGATGGTGAAGTCGGCGAAGACGGGCGTGTACGCCGCCCCGGCGATGCACGGCCCGTAGAGCACGCAGATCTGGGGGACGTAGCCCGAGAGCATCGAGTGGTTGTAGTAGTACTTCCCGATACCCTCGCGGTTGGCGAAGAAGCCGGTCTGCTGGTCGATGCGCCCGCCCGAGGAGTCCATCAGGTAGAGGACGGGTTTGCCGCTCTTGAGCGCGCGGTGCTGCATCCGGAGGAACTTCTCGACGCCGAGGCGGGCCATGCTCCCCGCCTTGACAGTGAAGTCGTTGGCCATGAAGTGGAGGTCGCGGCCCTCGAACTCCGCGGCACCCGTCAGCAGACCGTCGCCGGGAAGTCGGTTTCCTGGGTCTTCCTCCTCGACGTCGGGGCTCTCGGGGTGCCACTCGTCGAAGGCGGCGAACTTGCCGTCCTCGAACTTGAGCTCGCTGTTTTCGTCGCCGAACCAGAGGTCGAGTCGGTCGCGGACGAACAGTTTCCCCTGTTCGGGGAGGCGCTCTTTGTACTTCTCGGGGCCGCCGCCGAGGATATCCTCGATTTCGGCGCGGAGCGCCGCCTCGCGGTCGCCGGGTTCGAGGTCGTCCTCGATGGGGTAGGCGTCGGCCGGGGTCGTCGCTTCCGCGACCGGGCCGTCGCCGTCGCCGACGTGGACCGACACGTCGGTTCGGAGGTGCGTCGCCAGCGCTCGGGCGATAGCGTTCGCTTCGTCGTCGCTCGCGCCCTCACCGATGCGGACTTTCATACGCTCGACTGCGTGAGGCGGTCGCAAATTGTTTTCCATGTAGAATCGCCTCGCCGAACCGGAGAGCGGGTTCGAGCTTCGGAGGCTGAGATGCGGTTGAGGCGCGGAAACGACGCCTCAGGTGCGGAAGTCGAACCGTGCTCCGCCGCTGTCGCTCTCGGAGACAGTGGTCTCCCACCCGTGAGCCTCGGCGATCTCGGTGACGATCGTGAGCCCGAAACCCGTACCCGACTCGTTCGTCGAGTAGCCGTACTCCAGTACGGCGTCGCGTTCGTCTTCGGGAATACCCGGCCCGTCGTCGGCGACGTAGAACCCCTCCGGGGACGCACCGACGCGGACGGTCACCGTCTCGTTGCCGCGCTCGACGGCGTCGTCGGACTCCGTCCGGCTGCCTGTGGAACCGTGTTCCAGGGCGTCGTCAGACTTCGCCTGATTGTACGTCGAGCCGTGTTCGACCGAGTTCCGAAAGAGGTTCTCGAACAGTTCGCGCAGTCGGGCTTCGTCGGCGTCGACGGTGTGGCTGTCGTCGACCACGAGCGCCGCCCCCTCCGTCGGAACGTACCCCCAGGCGCGTTCGGCGGCGGTTCGCAACTCGACCGATTCGCGTTCGTCGACGACTTGACCGTTGCGCGCCAGCGAGAGCAGGTCGTCGATGAGGCTGTCCATCCGGTCGAGGGCGCGCTTCATCGCGTCGAAGTGGTCCTCCTCGCCCGTCTCGCGGGCGAGTTCGAGGTAGCCGTCGACGACGTTCAGCGGGTTTCGGAGGTCGTGGCTGACAACGCTGGCGAACGCTTCGAGGCGCTCGTTCTGTCGGCTCAGCGCTCGTTCGCGCTCGATGTGTTCTGTGATGTCGCGGACGATGCTGACGGAGCCGTCGAACTGTCCGTCTTCGTCGATGAGCACCGAGATGTGGTCCTCGTACCGGCGGCGCTCCCCGTCGACGTTCTCGATTTCGAACTCGAAGCGCCCCGAGGACCGGCTCTCGTCGGCGAGCAGCGACTCTATCACCCGCCGGCCGCGGGCGATTCCCTCCTCGTTCAGGTACTGGCTGACGTGGACGCCGACGGAGTCCTCCACCGAGTCGCCGGTTCCCTCGGTGTGGGCGTCGTTCACCACCTGGATGTAGCCCTCGGTGTCCAAGACGTAGGTCGCGTCCGGGATAGTCTGCACCACGGTCCGGTACTGTTCGAGTTCGCGCTCGCGCGCGCGTCGTTCGCTCACGTCGCGAGCGATGCCACACGCGCCCACGACGTCGCCGTCGTCGGTCATCCGAACTGCGCGCACCTCGAAGGGGACGAGTTCACTCGACTTCGTCAGCAGGTCACCGTCGAACGTCACGGTCCCGTTCGCGAACAGCGCCTCGGCGGCCTGTTCGACGCAGGCGTCGTCGTCGGGGAAAAACGCCGACGCGAGTATCCCGTCGAGCTCCGCGTCGTCGTAGCCGGTCACCTCGTTTAACCGCCCGTTCCAGCGGGTCAGTCGGCCGTCGGTGTCAACCACGAAGAACACGTCGTCGAGGGCGTCCAGCGCGGCGTCGGTGAACTGTTTCTCGCGCTCGAACGCCCGCTGCGTTCGCCTGAACTCCGTGACGTCGTTCAGGACGATCTGGGCGGCGTCGTCGCCCTCGAAGGTGATGGGTGCCGTCGCCAACACCGCGTGTAGCGGTCGGCCGTCGAGGCCGCGGAGGTGGAGCTCGCTCGGCGATGCGGTCGTCCGCTCCTCTAAGACGCCGCGACTCCGCTCGCGGGCGCGGTCGAGGTCCGACTCGTCGACCAACTCGAGTATCGACCGCCCGACCAAATCGTCGGCGTCCTCGGCACCGAAGTAGCCGACGGCCGCCTCGTTGACGTACGCGAGGCGGCTATCCTCGGTGTAGATACCGATGGGCGACGGCGACGTCTCGACGAGTCGTCGGTATCGCTCCTCGCTTCGGTCGAGCGCCCGCTCGGCGCGGTACTGCGAGACGTAGTTGGCCGCGCGGTTGGCGAGCAGCTCGAACTGGTCGGCCCCGCCGTTCTTTCTGATGTAGTCGGTGACGCCGGCCGAAATCGCTCGACTCGCCAGTTCCTCGCTCCCCCTGGCGGTGAAGAGGACGAACGGCAGTGCCTCGTGTCGCGCTCGCACCGCCTCCAGCAGTTCGAGCCCGTCCATCGCCGGCATCTCGAAGTCGCTGACGATGCCGTCGAACTCTCCGTCGGCGAGCGTGTCGAGGGCGGACGGTCCGTCCGCAGCGGTGACGACCGAGAGCCCCTGTCGCTCGAGATGCGCCGTCGTCAGCGCGCGAAGACTCGCGTCGTCGTCGACACAGAGGATACGCGCCGGACGGGTCTCACTCATGCCGCGGACTGTGTGTCAGCGACATTAATACATTACGAACAGTTTCGACGCGGAGAGTCTCCGGATCGTGGTCGGTCGCCGGCCCACTCGACCAGTCGCCGACGTGCCGGGCGGTCGGCGTTTCGACGGACGAGATATGGGAGTCGCCGCTTACGAGGAGAGCGCCGACTCCAGTCGTTCGACGAGCGACTGGTTACCGACGTACACCGGCACGCGCTGGTGGAGGTCCGTCGGTTCGACGGTCATCAACGACCGAGTGCCGTTCGTCGACGCACCACCGGCGCTCTCGATGATGTAGCCGATCGGGGTCCCCTCGAACTGGAGACGCAGTTTCCCGTTCGGCGCGGAGTTCAGCGCCGGATACGCGAACACGCCGCCGTAGGTGAGCACCTGGTTGATGTCGCCGATCATCGCGCCGCCGTAGCGGAGCTTCAGCGAGTCGTCGGACTCGACGTCCCGGGCGTACGACTCGAAGGCGTCGGGCCAGTCGGGGACTCGGCCGCCGAAGCCGTACACCGTCGGATCGTCCGGCAGCGTGATGTTCTCGCGGACCGCCCCCAGTTCGCCGTCGTCAACGACGTACTCGGTCACCTCGTCGCCGACGGCGGCGACGAGCGTCGTGATGGGGCCGTAGAGCACGTACGCCGCGGCGACGAGGTTCTCCCCGCGGGCGGGCAGCGGCGCGTCGTAGACGCCGACGATGGTTCCCATCGTGTTGTTCGACTTCAGGTTCGAAGAGCCGTCGAGCGGGTCGACGGCGACCGAGAGCCCCTCGCCCGTCTCGACGACCGATTCGCGTTCCTCGCTGGCGTACTCGCCGACGCCGTCGAGGTTCCCGAGGTGCTCCTCGAACAGTTCGTCGGCGTACACGTCGGCGGCCATCGGCGTCTCGCCGCTGGGGTTCTCCATCTCGCTCTTCCGGCGGCGGCCGGGCAAGGAGTCGCGGACGGTCGGTGCCAACTCGGCGACGGTTTCGAGTATCTCGCGGACCGTCCGCTCCGTCGCCCCGTCCGCACCCGCGTCTGTGGACCGTCCCATCAGTCGTCGGAGGCGGTCGCGCGGTTGCCGCTCGTCGAGGGCATGAGGCCGAGCGCCTCGTCGGTGGTCTTCTCGTCGAAGATGACCGCTTCGAGCGCGTCGAGCAGTTCCCTCGGGTTCTCGCGCTGGAACACGTTACGTCCGACCGCGAGACCGGAGGCCCCGGCGCGCATCGCCGTCTCCACCGTCGAGAGGAACGCCCGGTCGGAGGTCTTCGACCCGCCGCTCATCACGACTTTCGACCCGGCGGCGGACTCACAGGCCCACTCCATCGCCTCCGCGGAGCCCGGGTACTTCACCTTCGTGATGTCCGCACCGAGTTCGAGACCCAGCCGCGCGGCGTACGCGATGGTGTCCGCGGAGGTGTCGTTCTTCAGCCCCTGCCCGCGCGGATACGACCACATCACGACCGACATGTCGTGCTCGCGGGCGGCCTCGTGGGCCTTGCGGAACTCCTCGACCATCTCGATCTCGTGGTTCGACCCGCCGTAGACGGTGAAGCCGATCGCTTTCGCGCCGAGTTCGGCGGCGTAGTCGACGCTACAGTTCACTGCGCTGTTGGGCTCGCCCATCCAGAGGTTCGACGTCCCGTTGAGCTTCAACAGCAGGTTGACGTCGTCCTCGTAGGAGGGGTAGTACCCCTCGGCGATACCTTTCTGAACCGCCAGCGCCGTGACGGCGTCGTGGGTCGCGATGTCGAACACCGTCTCCGGGTCGGTCGTCTCCGGCACGTCCTCGAAGTCCACCGGACCGTGCTCTAAGCCGTGGTCGTACGCGAGAATCAACGCTTTGTCGTCCCGAGTGATGGCCGCATCTGCCGATGGAATCATCGGTTCAAAATCCGGTGAACTGCTATATAAATCCTCGGTCGATAGCCGCTGGCAGAGAAACTACGTACAGCGCCACGATAGGCGCTAAAAGCGGACGAAATCGAAGCCCCGGCGGTTCCAGAAATTACTACTCTATGAGTAAATTCTTACTCGCGGTGTCGGCGGGCGGCGTCGTACCACCGCCGAACCGCGGCCGCGTCGAGCGCGAGCACGTCGGCGACGTGCTCGGGATCCGCCGTCGTGAGGCTCCGAACGGAGATGATTCCGGCCTCGGCGAGCATCGCGGCGTCCTCGTCGTCGACGGAGTCGAGGGCGGTCAACGGGGTGGGTCGACTCTGCGCGCGCCACGCGGCCTCCGCGGCCGCCGACTCACCGCTCCCGTCCGTCTCTGCGACGTCGGGAGTCAGTGGCGCTCTACGAGGCCATTCGTCGTCCGACTCGTCCTCGGTGACATCGTGGGACTCCCAATCGCCCGAACTCGCGGCGACCCACGCCCGTTCGGCGTCGCCGAGGCCGCGAACCTGCGCCGACCGCCGTTCGAGGTCCGCGCCGCTCGATTCGAACGACCACGACAGCGAGTGGGACCGACGGATACGCGCGGCGACGCCCGGATGGACGCCTGCTTCGACCAGTTCCGTGTAGGAGACGCGCTTTCGGCGTACGTCGTCGGCGGTCACGGCCGCGGCGTCCAGCGCTTGCGCCGTCTTGGGTCCGACGTGGTGCAGCGCGAGCAGCGCGCGGACGTTCTTTGATTCGGTACTGTCTGCCACAGCAATCAACTATCTCTTTCGGCATCGTCACTTCAACGTTTCTGTAGGTGTCTGTTCAACGGAATGAAACGAGACGCGTGTAGGTGTCGGAGGCGACACCACTGGACCCTGGGCGAGGGCTTCGTCGCCGACGCTCCGCTACGCTTAGGTGGCTCCCCGAAGCAGACGGAACTATGCGGAATATCGATGACATTCGGACGGTCGGAGTCGTCGGCGCGGGAACGATGGGCAACGGCATCGCCCAGGTCGCCGCCACCGCCGGCTACGACGTGGTGATGCGCGACCTGAAACAGGAGTTCCTCGACCGCGGGTTCTCGGCCATCGACGACAGCCTCTCGCGGTTCGTCTCGAAGGAGACACTCGGCGAGGAGGAGGCCGAGGCGATTCAGGGCCGAATCGAGGGGACGACGGAGCTGTCGGACCTCGCCGACTGCGACCTTATCGTCGAAGCGGCGGTGGAGAACATGGACATCAAACAGGACATCTTCGCGGACCTCGACGACGTCGCCGACGAGGGCGTGGTGTTGGCGACGAACACCTCGACGCTCTCGATTACGACCATTGCGAGCGCCACCGAGCGACCGGAACTCGTCGTCGGCCTGCACTTCATGAACCCCGTTCCCATCATGACGGGCGTCGAAGTCGTCCGCGGCGAGAAGACCGATGCCGACGTCATTGACTTCGCCCACGAGTTTTCCGAGGAGCTCGACAAGGAGACGTGGGAGTCCGACGACAAGCCGGGCTTCGTCACCAACCGCATCCTGATGCCGTGGCTCAACGAGGGCATCCGCGCCTACGACGAGGGCGTCGCCTCGAAGGAGGACATCGACAAGGGGATGAAACTCGGCACGAACGTCCCGATGGGACCGCTGACGCTCGCCGACCACATCGGTCTCGACATCTGTCTGGACGCCAGCGAGACGCTGTTCGAGGAACTCGGCGACCGCTACAAGCCCGCCTATCTCCTGAAGCGGAAGGTCGACGCCGGCGACCTCGGCAAGAAGACGGGCAAGGGCTTCTACGAGTACTGAGCGCGCTCAGACGCGACCGGTCGCGTCGTCGCGCTCCTCCGAGACGACGCGCTCACTGTCGACGTGCTGGCCCCAGAGGCCCTCGTGCTTTCTCACCCGTACGTCACCTTCGACGCGGGTCTGACAGGAGAGTCGAAGCCCCGAGTCGAGGCTGTGCGGCGGAAGCGAGAGACGTCGCCGCTCTCGGCTGATCATCTCGCTCACCTTCCCGTCGACCTCGACGGCGCACGTGCCACACGTGGCGCGACCTCGGCAGTTCAGTCGCCGCGCGCGTCCGTTGTGCGGCGAGAGCCCCGCCGCGAGTAACACGTCGCGCAGCACCGCCCCCTCCTCGCAGTCGATCTCGCGTCCGCGGAACTGTACGGTAGGCATGCGTCGAACTACGTGCCGTGTGAACAAGTATCTATCACCATGGTGTAGTTGTCCCGTCGCCTTTGACGGACGAACCGATCACCGTCGCGCTCTTCGCTCTCTCCGTTGCGCTCGTCGCCGTCGCGGGCGTCGCCGTCGTCACCGCCGCCGTCATCGCCGACGTCGTCTCTCGGGGTCGCGCCCGTCACTCAGGCAGCGCTCGCCTCCCACGCGCCGCTGGCGACGCTGATGGTCGGCTACACGGTGCTGTCGCTGTGGATTATCTCGCGGTCGTGGCGGTTTGAGCCAGCGGGAGGGGTTACAACTCCGGAACTTCGCCCGTCGGCGTCGGCAATGCCCGCAGGCGACGCGGCGGCACGAGGAAGTTCCCGCGGTTCTTCACGAAGATGTACTCCAAAATCCCGTTGTTCACCCGCTGCCGGATTGCCGGTTCGTCCGTGAGGTCGGTGCCGTTCATCGCCTCTCTCACTTCCTCGAAGTCGGTGATGTGACGCTGGAGCGTCGGGAAGTGGAGGCTCGCCTCGTCCTCGTCGGTCGACTCGACGTGTCGTCGCAGCAGCCGGACGTTCCCCTCGTCGTCGCGGTTGGCGCGGGCGGCTTTCTGAGCGTGGCCGACGCGGCCGTACTGCTGGGCGTGCTCGCGGATGCGGTCGACGATCTCGGGCGTCACGCCGCTGTGGTCGCCGAGGTTGTCGCCGACGCCCTCGACGAGGCCGCGTTCGGCGTGTTCGGGGCTGAACATCTCGGCGACCCGGTCGTCGAAATCCTGCTCGACGTACCAGTCTTCGAGTCGCTGGCGGAGTTTCGAGACGTGTTTAGTCGTCGCGCCCGCGAACGGCCCGTCGGGGATGGTGACGTACTCCTCGGTCGCCTGATTTCCCGCGAACCCCGCCTTGAACCCCATGAACAGCGGCGACTCCTCGGGCACCGGGTCACCGTCGGGGACTCCCGCCACGTCCTGTTTCTCGGCGGGCATGCCCTTGCCGATGAACCCCGTTCGCCGGGAGTCGACGGAGAACGCGGCCGACAGCGGCGTCTCCATCGCCACGCCGTTCGCGGTGTCCCGCTCGCCGGTCAACGCCTCCTCGGCTTCCAACAGGGCGTCGGCGCGGTCGCTGGTCAAGTGTAAGAGGGCGTCTTGTCTGTCGAACGTCGGGTTCTCGAACGGTGACAGCGCCCGCGGTTCCGGCAGGTCGACGTTCTCGGGAAGCGGGTCGTCGAAGCGCGAGAAGTACGCCGGCGAAAAGGCGAGCGAGTGAATGAGACCCTCGTTGCTCCGCTCGTAGGCGCGGTCCAGCGTCGACAGCGCCTCTTCGACCACGCGGCGGTCCGCGGACGTCGGCGTCCCCTCGCGGTCGAGCGTCAGATACAGAAACGTATGGTGCCGCGGGAGTTCGACGTTCTCCGCGCCGTCGCGCGTGAGCAGATCGTCCCAGGCGTGCTGTCGTTCCGGTAGCGTCGAGGGGTCGGAGATGCCCGCCGGAACGGGTTCGTCGGTGAGGTCGAGACAGGCCGAGAGCGCACCCGCGCCGCCGACGGCGACGGCGGCTTTCAACACGTCTCTGCGACTCCACTCGTCGGTCCCCGGACTCATCGTCGTCGCTAGGAGCGTTTCGCGGATAGGGGTTCTGGTGCGGGTGTCGAACGGAATAACCCGCAGAACGCGACCGGCGGCGGCTGCGAACTCGCCGTCGACCTCTTTCGAGAACCACACCAATCAAGCCATAACCGTCGACGCCTAACCTCGGACAGATAGAGATGCACTCGCTCGCAGTACACGCCGCTCCCACGATGAGCGCTCCGGAGGTGGCCGCCGTCGTGCTGGCGGGGTTCAGTTCGACGCTCATCGTCGCCGTCGGGCTCATCGCGCTGCTGCGCCGGCAGTCGCGTTCGCACACGCTCGTCGTCTTGGCGCTCGCGGCGCTTCTGGCCCGAAGCGGCGTCGCCGTCCTCACCATCGGCGGCGTCATCCCGTTTCCCTCCCACCACGCCATCGAACACGCGCTCGACTTCGTGATGGTCGCCCTCGTCATCGCGGCGGTGTACTACGCGCGCAGCATCGAACGGGCGTCGCCGATGGGTGAGCGACGATGAGCGCGACGCGCAACCGTATCGCGGCGCACGTCCGGCACAACCCGGGCGTCCACTTCAACGAACTCGTCCGGACGCTGGACCTCGCGCCCGGGCAGGTCCAGTACCACCTCCGCCGACTCGGCCGCGACGAGCGGGTCGCGGAGACGCGTCTGTACGGCAAGACCCACTACTACCCGTCGACGTTCGACGAGTGGGAACGCGGCGTGCTGGCACTGGTGCGCCGCGAGACGGCCCGCGACGTGCTCGGCGTCCTCCTCGAACGCGGCGAAGCGACGCCCACCGACGTCGCCGGCGAAGTCGGCATCGCCAGAAGCACGCTCTCGTGGCACACCAAGCGCCTCGAAGAGCAGTCGATCGTCGAGAAGCGCTACGATAGCCGCGGCCACGTGACGCTCGCGCTGGCGCACCCCGAAGCAACCGCTCGCCTGCTATCGTCGGTGTCGCCGTCGCTGCCCGAGCGATTCGTCGACCGCTTCACGCGACTCGTCGACGGGTTGCTCGAACAGTGAGCGCCGCCCACCGGAGGTCCGCGCGTGGACGCGTTTCTTCGAGAACCGGACCAGAACCCGTAACTGCACGATAGGCTTAGTCGCGTTCATGAGACGACGGACCCTTCTCGGCACTGTCGGTGCCGGTTTCGTAGGCTCGCTCGCGGGCTGTACGGACCTCTTCGAGACGACGACCAGCCGAGAACCGCCGCTCGTGGAGAACCGTCCGTCCGCCTCCTACATCCCGACCCACGAGGAGGGGATGAAGATGGTGGGGATGGCGAACACGGGCGAGCTCGCCGTCGGTGTGATGTACAGCTGGCCGCACCGCTTCTGGACCGTCCAGGGCCAACAGACCGAGCGCGTCGACGTCGGGCGGAACGACGCGATTCACCTTATGGTGAGCGTCTGGGACGCCGCGTCGGGAGTCAGCATCCCCAGTAGCGGCGTCACGGTCGAAACGACCGACGGCGACGAGTACCGCGAGGAGGAGGTCGTCTACGAGATGCTCTCGCAGCGGATGGGCTTTCACTACGGCGACAACTGGCCGCTACCGGGCGACGGAACCTACACCGTCCGCGTCGACGTCGGGGGCACGAACGTCCGTCGATTCGGCGAGTTCGAGGGAAAGTTCGAAGAACCCGCCAGCGTCGAACTGGAGTTCGAGTACAGCGAGCGCGAGCGAAACGACATCCCGTACACGATACTCGAAGACCGACAGGGGAACCCCGGCGCGCTCGAAGCGATGGAGATGGAGATGCCCAGCGGGATGACGATGCCCGTCGGGAGAGCCCCCGCACCCGACGCGCTACCGGGCGAGTCGTTCGGTACCCAGACCAGCGGCGACGCCGTCTTCGCCGTCACCGCCGTCCCCGGCGGCCGCTTCGGCGACCGTCCCTACCTCCTCGTCTCGCCGCGGACGCCCCACAACGGACTCGTGATTCCGAGCATGGGTCTGTCGGCGACCGTCGGCGGCACCGACGTCTCGCTCGACCCGGCGTTGGACCCCGAAGTCGGCTTCCACTACGGCGCGAACGTCGAGGGACTCTCGGCGGACGACGACCTCGAACTCGTCGTCGACACGCCGCCGCAGTCGGCGCGCCACGAGGGGTTCGAGACGGCGTTTCTCGACATGCCGCCGATGACGTTCTGAGCGCGAACGCGCGAACGCGCAAGAGATAGCGCTTTCCGACGTCGATTCGAATGGCCGATATGAGCGATTCGGCGCGACGTGAGCGACTCACGCTCGCGCTCTCGGTGTGGGCGGTGTTGGTGTCGCAGGTGCTCCTCTACCCGGGTGTCTCCGACCTCGTGCAGGCACTCGGCGGCGCTGGCGACCTCGACGCGGGGATGTGGTTTCTCGTCTCCGAGTACGCGGCGTTCGTCGTCTTCGCCGGCCTCTGGGGCGCGCTCAGCGACGCGACCGGCCGGCGCGTTCCCCTCATCGTCGTCGGCGCAGTCGGCGGCGCGGCCTGCTACCTCCTGTTGAGCGCCGTCCCCTCACTCGGCGTCGGCTTCGGCGGCGTCCTCCTGATCCGCGTCGTCGGCGGTGCGTTCACCATCGGCGCGTTCTCGCTGTCGATGACGATGCTGATGGACCTCGGCGGCGGCAACGGCCGCAACATGGGCGCGGCGGGCATCGCCATCGGCCTCGGCGCGGCCGTCGGGTCGGTCGTCGGCGGCCGCCTCTCGATTGTCGACCCGCTCGCACCCGTGTACGGCGCGGCGGCGCTGCTCGGTCTCGTCGCGCTCCTGACGGCGACGGTGACGGACCGTTCGCCCGCCGCGAATCGAAGCGAGAGCGGCGCGAGCGACGCGGACGGCACCGACGACACAGACGAACGCGCCGGACCGCGGGAGATTCTTCGAAAAGTCGTCGACCGACCGGCGCTGCGGGTGCCGTACGCGTTCGGCTTCATCGACCGGCTCACGGCCGGGTTTTTCTCGCTCGTCGGCATCTACTACTTCCGCGACGCGTTCGGCCTCGACGCGTTCGGGGCGGGACTCGTGCTGGCGATGTTCTTCGGCCCGTTCGCGCTCCTGCAGTATCCGTTGGGCGTGCTCTCGGACCGCATCGGCCGTTTTCTGCCCGTCGTCGTCGGGTCGATACTCTACGGCGTCTCCATCATCGTCGTCGGCGCGTCGCCGTCGCTGGCGCTCGCGGCGGGGACGATGGTGCTCGTCGGCGTCTTCGGTGCCCTCGTCTCGCCGGCGACGATGGCGCTCGTCACCGACATCGCCGCCGAAGACGAGCGGGGCGCGGCGATGGGCGGGTTCAACATCTTCGGCAGTCTCGGCTTTCTGACCGGCTTTCTGCTCGGCGGGGCCTCCGCCGAACTGCTCGGCTACTTCCGCGCGTTCGTCGTCGTCGGACTCACCGAAATCGGTATCGCACTCGTCGCCTCGCGGGCGGTGCGGCGACTGGCGGCGGGCGGGGGTTCCGCGGTCGTGCCGGCAGTCGGCGAGGCCGACGACTGAGAACAGTCGTAGTTACTCGTGCCCCGAGACGCGAACCGGCCGGTACGGCTCTTCGAGATACGCCATCTCGCTCGAACTCAGGTCGATGTCGAGCGCCTCGACGGCGTCTTCGAGGTGTTCGATGCTCGTCGTCCCGACGATAGGGGCGTCGACCCACTCCTTGTGGAACAGCCACGCGAGTCCGATCTGGGCCATCTTCACGCCCTTCTCCTCGGCGAGTTCCTGCACGCGCTCGTTGATTTCGCGGCCGCCGCCCTCCAGATACGGGTGACCGTGCGCGAGGCTGTCGGTCTCGCCGCGTTTGGTCGAGCGGGCCTCCTCGTGCGGCCGGGCGAGCCATCCGCGCGCCAGCGGCGACCACGGGATGACGCCGACGCTCTCCTTCTCGCAGAGCGGCAGCATCTCGCGCTCCTCCTCGCGGTAGAGCAGGTTGTAATGGTTTTGCATCGTCACGAAGCGGTCGTAGCCGAGCAGGTCGCTGGCGTACAGCGCCTCCGAGAGCTGGTGGGCCCACATCGAACTCGCGCCGAAGTAGCGAATCTTCTCGCGGCGGACCGCGTCGTCGAGCGCCGCGACGGTCTGGTCGATGGGCGTGTCGTAGTCCCAGCGATGGGTCTGATAGAGGTCGATGGTCTCCATCCCCAACCGGTCGAGCGACGCGTCGAGTTGCTGTTCGATGGCCTTGCGCGACAACCCCCCTGAGTTGGGGTCCTCGTCGTCCATCGGGAAGTAGCCCTTCGTGGCGACGACGGCCTCGTCGCGGCGACCCTCCAGCGCCTTGCCGAGGATGCGTTCGGACTCGCCGTTCGAGTACATGTTGGCGGTGTCGAAGAAGTTGATTCCGAGGTCGATCGCCCGGTCGACGAGCTCCAGTCCGGCCTCCTCGTCTAACACCCACTCGCGCCAATCGCTCGTCCCGAAGCTCATGCAGCCGAGACAGATTCGCGAGACGGTCATCCCCGTGTCGCCGAGGGTGGTGTACTCCATGCGTATCACTCCCACGGTGGGGACAAAAAGCCACGCGAAAGGGCGTGACCCGCCTGAAGGGCTCCCTTCGACGAATCCTACCCCCTCCTCGGCGTGAGTCGAACCACGTGCCCGGTCCCGTCTCGGGCGAGCAGGGAGAGGTAGCTGGTGAGCTCCGAAGCGAGAGTGTACCTGGGATTCGACGCGGCGGACCCTCACCGGACTCTCCTGCGAACACCCGAATGATTAACCGGTATGGTTCCGACGTGGCGTGCATGGTACTCTCATACGATGACGAGCTCGCGTCGTTCGAGTGGGATATCCCCGCCGACTACAACCTCCCGGCGGTCGTCGAGTCGCACGCCGACTCGTTCGGCGACAGAGTCGCCTTCCATTTCCTGAGTGAGGACAGTCGAGAGGAGCGAACGTACGCCGATCTCCGCGACGACACGAACCGGTTCGCCACCGCCCTCGAAGCACTGGGCGTCGGCAAGGGCGACCGAGTGATGCACCTTCTGCCGCGGCATCCCGAGGTGTTCGCCATCCAGTTGGGCGCGCTCAAACGCGGCGCGCTCTTAGTCCCCTGCTCGTCGATGCTGAAGCCGAAAGACCTCCAGTTCCGCGCGAACGACTGCGAGGCGACGACTATCGTCGCCCACGCCGACCTCGTCGAGATGGTCGACCCTATCGTCGACGAGTCGCCGTTAGAAAATCTCGTCTGCGTCGACGGGGAGCGCGAGGGCTGGCACTCCTACGCCGACCTCGTCGCCGACCGGTCGACCGACCACGACGGCCCCGACCTCGCCGCCGAGGACCCGATGTCCATCAACTACACGTCGGGGACGACGGGCCAACCGAAACCCGTGCTCCACAAACACCGGTGGATGCGCTGTTTCGAACTCGTCAACGCTCCCTACTGGTGGGGCGTCACCGCCGATTCGGACATGGGAGACGAACTGCTCTGGGCGACGACGGGCACCGGGTGGGCGAAGTGGTTCTGGAGCCCCGTCGGCGTCGGGGTGACGACGGGCGCGACGCAACTGCTGTACGACGGCGAGTTCGACCCCGACGCGTTCCTCGGAATCATGGCCGACGAGGGCGTCACCCGACTCTGCGCCGTCCCGACGCAGTACCGGATGTTCACGCAGACGAACCTCGACGAGTACGGCGTGAAGTTGAAGGCGGCGCTCTCGGCGGGCGAACCGCTGAACCGCGAGCCCATCGAGATGATTCGGGACGCCTTCGGCGTGACGCCCCGCGACGGCTACGGCCAGACCGAGACCGTCGCGCTGGTGACGAACTACCCGAGAATCGACGTGAAACCCGGCGCGATGGGTAAGCCGACGCCGGGGCTCGAAACCACCATCATCGACGAGAACGACGAGGAACTCGGCGTCGACGAAATCGGCGAGATCGCCGTTCCGGTCGACTGCCCGGGCATCTTCGACGGCTACTACGAGAAGCCGCACCTCGACGAGAAAACCTTCGCAGGCGAGTACTACCGAACGGGCGATCTGGCCTCCCGCGACGAGGACGGGTACTTCTTCTTCGAGGGCCGCGCCGACGACATCATCCTCTCGGCGGGCTACCGAATCGGCCCGTTCGAGGTGGAGGACGCGCTGGTGTCGCACCCCGCGGTGGCCGAAGCCGCGGCCGTCGCCAGCCCTCACGACGAGCGCGGTAACGTCGTGAAGGCGTACGTTATCCTCGCCGACGGCCGCGAGGGCGACGACGAGTTGGTCGGGGAGATTCAGGAGTTCATGAAGGAGGAGACGGCCCCGTACAAATACCCGCGGCGAGTGGAGTTCGTCGACGAACTGCCGAAGACGTCGAGCGGGAAGATCCGTCGCATCGAACTCAGAGACCGCGAGGAGCAGCTGTTCGGCGAGTAATTCTTTGGCGTCGACATCCCTCCCGAGGCGCTTCCCAGTGGGGGACCCGACCGCTAACGTGACTCCGCTCTCGGGGCGACGATTCTCCCGGTCAACGAAGACGAGCGGGACGCGACTCGCGGCCGCGCCGCGGACCTTCGCGAGCGCGGCGAGCGGTAATCGCGTTCGTGACAGCGCGTTCGGTGCCGACAGGCAATCAAGCGACCGGCGAACGTGAACCGCGGGTGCCGCACCTGCGGCGCGCGGTAACACGAGCCACGAATATATAGCGACGTCTACTCGACGGTGTCGACTGTCGGATTGCGGTACCGAAAGAGTTGGACGCGTCGAGCGGTGCGGGCAGTTCGTCGACGGTGCACGGGTGTCGTCGTTGGACGTTACACTCGAGTGACGTTCGTCGCGCGCGGACCCTTCTCGGCGGCCTCGATGTCGAACTCCACTTCCTGCCCCTCTTCGAGGTCCGGGCCGCCGATGTCCTCCATATGAAAGAACACGTCTTCGTCCGCATCCTCAGTCTCGATGAAGCCGTAGCCGCCGGTGTCGTTGAAGAACACGACTGTTCCAGTCGCCATCGTAAATTAATGGATGCGGACAATCTCAATAAGGGTTACGTGCTTCACTTTTCGGAGTCCGTCACGACGAGTGAGAGGACGCGATAGACCCTCTGGCGGTTTCGTTCGCGGGGCGAAATGTGAACGGCTAAATCGACGACCGACGAGCGGACGGACGGATGGCCGACGAACCTATCGACCCGAGCGAGGAGGCGTTGGAAGTCGAGGAGTTACAGTATCCCGAGTTCACGTTCGACGGCGACGGCATCGACGCGGACGGGTCGTTCTCGCTGTCTCGTTCACTCTCGCCCGAGGAGATGCGGTCGTGGCTTGTCGACCTCGCGGGTGGCATCACGAGCCACGACTTGGGATTCGAGGCCGACGACAGACGGGCGACGTTCGGCGTCGCACCCGCTGGCGTCGACGCGACGTTCGAGGCCGACGACGACGGCCGGGGCGAAATCGAGATGACGTTTCGGTTCCGCGCGGCGACGATGACCGTCGAAGACGCGGACGCGACGAAGGTCGGTGCGCGGGGCGGGAGGGGCTTCATCCCGCTGGCGATGCTGACCGATGACCGCGACCCGAGCGAATTCCGGTGTTACAACTGGGTCGGGCGCGGAGACGAGGAAGCGTCGTCGGAGTAAGCGAGTCGAAAGAGCCGACGCGAAATGACGGTCGGCGACGATTACCGCAGGAACCCGAGGAGGCGGTACTCGCCGTCGGGGTCGTAGCGCCGGAACAGGAGGCTGTTCGTCAGCACGGAGACGCTGGAGACGGCCATCGCCGCCGCCGCGAGAACGGGTTGCAGCAGGCCGAGCGACGCCAGCGGAATCATCGCCGTGTTGTAACCGAGCGCCCAGAAGAGGTTCTGCTTGATCTTCGAGAGCGTCCCCTCCGAGACGCGCATGGCGCGAACGACGTCCACCGGGTCGTCGCGCATCAGCGTCACGTCGGCGGCTTCGATGGCCACGTCGGTGCCGCTGCCGAGCGCCGTGCCGACGAAGGCGGCCGCGAGCGCCGGCGCGTCGTTGACGCCGTCGCCGACCATCATCACGCGGCGGCCGTCGGCCTGAATCGACTCGACCTCGTCGGCTTTCTCGTCCGGTAGCACCTCCGCGCGGACGTTCTCGGGGGCGATACCGACGCGCTCGGCGACCGCGCGGGCGGTCCGTTCGTTGTCGCCGGTGAGCATGAACGCCGAGACACCGCGCTCTCTGAGCGTCGTGACGGCTTCCTCGGCCGACTGTTTCACCTCGTCGGCGACGGCGAGCGCGCCGAGCAGTTCGCCGTCGAGGGCGACGAGCATCGCCGTCTTCCCCTCGGATTCGAGGTCGGCGCGGACCTCCGCGGCGGGTTCGGGGTCGACATCGTACTCGCGCAGCAGCGCGGGCGTGCCGACGAGCGCCGTCCCGCGGTCGATGCGGGTGCGGACGCCGCGGCCGGGGACGTTCTGGAACGCGACGGGGTCGGAGACGTCGATACCTCGTTCCCTCGCGCCGTCGACGACGGCCTCGGCGATAGGGTGTTCGCTGCCCGCCTCGGCGGCGGCGGCGACTTCGAGGAGGAGCCGTTCGTCGACCTCGGACCCGACGGCTGCGCTCGCGCCCGCGCCGTCGGCGCGAACGCCGTCTCTCGACTCACTCGCGTCGCCGGATCCATCGGCCGCCGGCGAGACGACGACGGCGTCGGTCAGATGCATCTCGCCCTTCGTGAGCGTCCCCGTCTTGTCGAAGACGACGGTGTCGACGTCGCGGACGCGTTCGAGCACGTCGCCGCCTTTGAACAGGATGCCGTGCTTCGCGCCGATGGTCGTCCCGACCATCGTCGCCGCGGGCGTCGCGAGGCCGAGCGCGCAGGGACAGGCGATGAGCACCGCCGACGCGAAGACGACGACGGCGAACTCGAACGTCGAGAGCGCGGCGGGGCCGCCGCCGACGAGTCCCCACAGCGGCAGCGACGCGACGAACCCGGAGAGCGCCTCGGGGAACAGATACCAGACGACGCTCCAGAAGACGGCGTTGGCGATGACTACCGGGACGAAGTACGCGCTGATGCGGTCGGCGAGGTTCTGAATCTCGGGCTGGCGGCTCTGGGCGTCGCGCACCATCTGGACGATCTGCTGCAGCGCCGTCTCGGAGCCGACTTTCGTCGCCCGGACGTACAGCAGGCCGTTCTCGTTGATGGTCGAGCCGACCACTTCGTCGCCGGGCGACTTCTCGACGGGGACGGACTCGCCGGTGACGTTCGACTCGTCGACGGCGCTCGTCCCCTCGACGACGACGCCGTCGGTGGGGATTTTCTCGCCCGGGCGGACCTTCATCACGTCGCCCTCCTCGACGTCTTCGAGGGGGACCTCGCGCTCGTTTTCGAACTCGGAGTCGCTCTCAGTCGCCACCTCGTCGACGACGGTGGCGTCGTCGGCTTCGAGTTCGAGCAGTTGGCGGATGGCCTCGCCGGCTTGGCCCTTCGAGCGGGCTTCGAGGTAGTTGCCGAGCGTGATGAACACGAGGATGAGCGCGGCGCTCTCGAAGTAGAGTTGGCCCACGTCCAGGAGGCCGACGAGCACGACGACGCTGTAGAGGTAGGCGGTCGTCGATCCGAGCGCGATGAGCACGTCCATGTTCGCCGTCCGGTTCTTCACGAGCGCCTTGTAGGAGTTGACGTAGAACTCCTTGCCGAGGAAGTACTGGACGGGCGTCGCCAGGACGAGCGCGATCCAGCCCATCCCGACGCCGAGAATCGAGTCGGGGACGGGGAGACCGACCAGGTGACCCATCATCAACACGGAGAGCGGAATCGCCAGCGCCGCGCCGAACAGCGTCAGGTTGCGCTGGTGGCGCAGTTCGGCTTTTCGGGCGTTCTCGCGGCGGTCGCCTTCGCTCTCGCTCGACTCGCTGTCGCCCGTGTCGTCGCGCACCGGCGAGTAGCCCGCGTTCTCGATGGCGTCGTAGATCTCCGAGCGCGACACCGCCTCCGGATTGTAGCGGACCGTCGCCTCGTCGGTGGCGTAGTTGGCGTCGACGGCGATAACTCCTGAGAGGTCGCCGACGGCGCGCTCGACCGTCTGCACGCAGTTCGAGCAGGTCATATCCGTGATGCCGACGTTGGCCTCCTCGGCGACCGGGTCGTAGCCCGAGCGCTCGATGGCGTCGTACACCGCCGCGAGGCTCACGCGGTCGGGGTCGTACTCGACGGTCCCCTCGTCGGTGGCGTAGTTGACGTTCACCTCCCCGACGCCGTCGAGTTCCTCGACGGCCGACGTGACGGTGGACGAACAGTTCGCACAGCTCATCCCCCTGACTTCGATTCTGACGCGTTGCATATGGCTCACTGTCTAACTCTACGAACTCCGTACTCATGCAGGTTGTGCCTTCTATTCGAAACTGAATCCGGCGTAGTTCTCAGTTTAGAAAGCGAAAATCAGACGCCGCTTTGCAACCGCTCGTACCGTTCCTCGAAGTTCGACAGGCAGGAGTCGCAACAGAAGTGGTACAGTTCGTCGTCGAAGCGGGCGGACTCACCCTCGCTCGTGACGGTGTTGCCGCATTCGACGCAGGAGAGCGCGAGGTCGGCGTCGCCGAGTCCGGGCGTCCACTCGTCGTAGACGACGAGGTTCGCGTCGATGTCGCGGATGTCGTCGAGGTCCACGACAGTATCGAGAAGCGCGGTTACGTCGCCGTCGCGTATCGGCGCGCGGAAGACGACGCGGGCGTCGGCGGTCCGGAAGACGTGGTCGACCCTGTCGAGCGCCGTCAGCGCTTCGGCGACCGATTCGGCGGCGGCGGGCCGAACGTCGAGTTCGACGAGCATCGGCGTTCCCTCCCGCAAGAGCGACCGGTCCACGTCGAGGGTGAACCGCCGGATGACGCCGATTTCGCGCAGTCGGTCAACGCGGTCGGAGACGGCGGGTGCCGAGAGGCCGACGTGGTCGGCGATATCGCTATACGGCCGCCGCGCGTCGTCCAACAGGAGGCGCAGAATCTGTCGGTCGGTGTCGTCGAGGGTACGCATGGGCGCGTGTTCGGTGCGGATAAACAAGTGGGTTCCGATGTCACTTTAGATTCGAAAGTGAAATTGACGATACCGTCCATCTTCGAAAGGGAAAAGTGAAAGAGTCGACGGCGAGTACGGTGAGACATGACGACGACACTGACCGTCGAAGGGATGAGCTGTGACGGCTGCGAGAAATCGGTCGTAGAGGCGCTCGAAGGCGTCGAAGGCGTCGAGAGCGCGAATGCGGACCACGAGTCGAACACGGCGAGCGTCGAGGGCGACGCCGACCCGCTGGACCTCGTCGTGGCAGTCAACGACGCCGGCTACGACGCGCAGGCGTAACAACCGAGACCACCGCGAACGACACCCCCTACTCCTCTCGCGGCTGCCGTCCCAGCGAGTGGAACTCGTCGTTCGGACGCATGTCCGCGAACATCGCCATCCGGTTCGAGAGGTTGAACATCGACGTGACCGCACCGATGTCCCAGATGGCTTCCTCCGAGTAGCCCGCCTCGCGGAGTTTCTCGAAGTCGTCCTCGCCGACCGCCGCGGGGCGTTCGGTGAGTTTCACCGCCGCGTCGAGCATCGCCATCCGCTTCTCGCTCACGTCCGCAGTGCGGTAGTTGGCGACGAGTTGGTCCGCGAGCAGAGGGTCCTCCGCGTAGATGCGGACGAGCGCGCCGTGGGCGACGTTGCAGTAGTAGCAGTGGTTGACGCCGGAGACGGCGACGATTATCATCTCGATCTCCTCGCGCTCCAGCGCCGTGTCGTCGACGAGCGCGTCGTGGTACTCGAAGAACGCCCGAAAGTGTGAGGGTTTGTACGCGAACGCAGAGAAGACGTTCGGCGTGAACCCGGCGCGTTCTGTCTCCTCCGAGATGCGCTCTTGGAGATCCTCGGGCAGTTCGTCGGACTCGGGAACCGGGAACCGTCGCATCGCGTCGTCGTCCAGCGTCGGGGTCGAATCGTCGGTCATACCCGCGGATTCGGCGAGCCCGTACTTAATCGTGCGTCCGTCCTCGAACGGAACTCAGACGACTCCGAGCGCGGCGCTGACCCACGCCGCCGTGACGAAGACGCCGAGGACGAACAGCCCGTAGTTCCAGATCGCGTTGTCGGCCCTCGTCAGCGATAGCGCGTATCCCTCGCCCGACAGCGGCCAGAGGAAGTTGACGCCCATCGGCGTGAGCGCGTCGCCGACGAGGTGGCCGACGACGGTCAGAAAGCCGACGGCGAACGCGAACGCCGCGAGGCCGATGCTCGCCTCGCCGAGCGAGACGGAGAACGCCCCCAGCGTGTCGGTCGCAACGGTGGCGACGCCCCAAAATAGGCCGCCGACGAGTCCCGCGAACAACAGCGTGTGGGTTGGCCCGCGGTGGGGAATGCCCGGGAGTCTGTGGTCCACGTCCGGGAGCATCGACAGCCAGAGCATCGTCGCGCCGAGGACGAATGCGGGGGTAACGGCTCCCGCGCTGACGAGCGTGTAGCCGATGGGCGCGAAGACGAGCAGCGAGACGCCGTAGTGGCCCGTACGGAACATGTCGCGGCGTTTCGTCTCCGGCTGTAAAACCTGTCCGTTTCCCGTTTTTTCGCCGACAGCAACCGTTATCACGGGGGGTTGCAATGTCGGCGCATGCTCGGGTCACTCGCCGCATCGCTCGATGGTTTGCCTGCGTGGCAAGTGACGGCGCTCGTCGTCACTACGTCGCTTCTCGCCGCGCTCGTCTTGGAGTTCGTGGTCCTCCGGTTCGCCCGTCGGTTCGTCGCCGGAACCGAGACGACGTTCGACAACGTCCTCATCGAAGAACTCCGACTGCCGCTCGTCATCACCACGGCGCTGGCGGGGGTCTACCTCCTCACGCAGCTTCCGGCGGTGACCGAGGCGGTTCTCTTCACCCCCGAGGACCTCTCGACGTTCTTCGGCAAGCCGTCGCTTTCGGTCATCCTGCTCGTCTGGGCGTTCGCGTTGAACCGAGTGGTCAACCGCGTCGTCGAGGGGATGAACCAGCAGGGGTCGCGCTTCGACTTCGCGCCCGTCTTCTCGAACGTCTGGACGCTCGTCGTCCTCGTCGGCACCGTCGCGGCGATTCTCTCGCTGTGGGAGATAAGCGTCGAACCGCTGCTCGGCGCGGCGGGCATCGCCGGCATCGCCGTCGGCTTCGCGGCCAAAGACACGGTGGCGAACTTTTTCGGGGGTATCGCGCTCTACTTCGACGACACGTACAAAATCGGCGACTTCGTCGTCCTCGACAGCGGCGAGAAGGGAACGGTGGTGAGCGTCGGCGTTCGCTCGACGACGCTCATGACCCGCGACGAGGTGCTCGTCACGGTTCCGAACTCGGTTTTGAACGCCGCGAAAATCGTCAACCAGTCCGCCCCGCAGCACCGAAAGCGCGTCCGCGTCCCAATCGGTGTCGGCTACGGCACCGACATCGACGAGTTCGAGGCGCTCATCATCGACATCGCCCACGAGGAGTCGCTCGTGTTGGACTCGCCGAAACCGCGGATGCGCTTTCGCCGGTTCGGCGACTCCGCGCTGGAGTACGAGCTGCTCTGTTGGGTTCGCAGTCCGACGCAGGAAGCGCGGGCGACGCACAACCTCAACCGCGCGGTGTACAAGGCGCTCGACGCCACGGGTATCGAGATACCGTTCCCGAAGCGCGACGTGACCGTCGAGTACGCCGAACGGTCGCCGTCTACTCGACACGTCGCCCCCGAGAGCGTCACGGACGGCGGCAGCATCGAAGCGAACGAGCGGCGCGCGGTTGACGACCGACCGGACAGTTAACTTGGTCGTATCCGTCCGGTTACGTACCGTGGTCTCCGTCGTCTCGGCGGTCGTCTGGCAACCGGTTTCGGAACTCATCCTCCAACTCGGGCCGATAGAGACGCTGGTTTCGACGTTCGGCCCGTTCGTCATTCCGGTGCTGATCTTCGCCGTTGGAATCGTCGGTTATCTCGTTTTGGTCACGCTCGGGCGAGCGGGACTGATGAACGGACGTTAAAAGGTTGCTTTACCGAACACACAGTTAGATTATGTTTTCTCGCGGAGTCGTCAGATCAGCCTAATTATAGTATTGGTGTCATAACTTTAGAATAGACCCTGTTTGTGTGACCTGTATGGAAGGAAACCATATTTCAACGACACGTAGGAAAACACTCGTGGCCGGTGTGGGTGTTCTTGCTGCGCTCGCAGGGTGTAGTGATACAGACGACACCGCTGCGGAGGAGTCGATTGGGGGAGGCGAAGAAGGATCGGACGCTCAGTCGACGGCGTCCGCAGAAACTGACGACGCTAGTGAATCAGGTTCCGAATCTGCGTCGGAAGAGAGCAACCAACAACAGGAGGCTAACGTCAAGCTCGGCGAGATGGTTGAGGGAGAGAACCTCTCGATGGTCGCCCGTGAGGTGACGAAGACCGAGAAAATCAGCGAATTTACCGAAGCCGAGAGCGGCAACACGTTTGCAATCGTTCGAATGGCAGTGAAGAACACCGGCTCGGAGTTCGTTGATTTCAACAGCTTCCTCCAGGCTCGCCTCAAAGACAACTCGAACCACGTCTACGACGCTTCCTTTGGGAGCACCGGCCACCCCATAGAAAGCGGAATTCTAGCAGCAGGAGAGGTCGCGCGAGGAGACGTTGTGTTCGAGGTTCCGAAGGACGCTAGGGGGTTAACCATGCAGTTCGATTTCAGCACGTTCGACTTCTTCGAGTTCGAGCGGGTGACAGTAGACTTGGAGTCGAAGGCCGACTCGATTCAGGATCTCGAGCAATCGCTTCAGGTAGATGTCCACTCTCCCGGTGACGCTGTCGACCACGAGGACGTTTCGGTGACCCTTCACGGAGTACGCACCGAGACCGAACTCGGCTCGTTCACGCAGGCGGAGGACGGAAACGAGTACGTCATCCCGGATATCGAGATCACGAACAATACCGAAGAACCCCTCAGCGTCTCCACCGTCCTCCAGATGCGCGTCAAAGATGGTTCGGGGCTCGCCTTTATGGCCGATATCGGTGGGTCGTCACAGCTAAGCCAGGGATATTCCGAAGGGTCGGAAATTGCACCCGGAGAATCTCGCCGAGGAGAACTTGCGTACCAACTCGAGCAGGGGACGAGTCCGCTCTACTGGGCGTTCAACTTCCTAAACCTCTCTAACGAGATGAAGGCGTTCTGGGAGCTTCGATAGACGACTCAGGTCAGTTCCACGGTCCGTGGTCGGGGTCGATGAGGCGCTTCTCGCGGTCGATGTCGTCTATCTTCGCTACGTCCTCGTCGTCGAGTTCGAGGTCCAAGGCGGCGAAGTTCTCGGCGACGTGCTCGCCCGTCGACTTCGGAATCGGGACGATGACGTCTTGGGCCATCGACCACGCGAGACACACCTGCGCGACGCTCGCGTCGTGTTTCTCGGCTACTTCGACGAGTTCGGGCTCGTCGAAAATCTTCCCCCGCCCGAGCGGGGTGTACGCGACGAGCGAGTAGCCGTGCTCGCGGGCGTGGGCGCGAAGTTCCTCTTGAGGGAGCAGCGGGTGGCACTCGACTTGGTGAGCCGCGATGGGCGAGTCCAGAACCTCGCGCGCTTCGTCCAGCAGTTCCGGCGTGAAGTTGCTCAGTCCGACGTGGTCGGTCAACCCCTCCTCGCGCAGTTCGTCGAAGGCCGACAGCGTCTCCTCCGCGTCGTAGGCCTGCGTCGGCCAGTGGACGTAGAGCAAGTCGACCGAGTCGACGCCGAGTCGGTCGAGGCTCTCGCGGGCCGTCGCACGCACGTCCTCGGGCGCGAGGTTCTTCGGGTGAATCTTCGTCGCCAGAACCACGTCGTCGCGGTCCACGTCGCTCTGTCGGATACCCGCTCCGACGGGTTCCTCGTTGTCGTACATCTGTGCGGTATCGACGTGGCGGTAGCCGATATCGAGCGCCGTGGCGACGGTGCTCGCGCACTCCTCGGGGTCGTCGTTTCCGGAGGTGCCGAGTCCCATCGGCGGCAGGTCGAGCGTCATGCTCGGTTCGAGGGGTTCGGCGCAAAAAGAAGTAGGGGAGGCGGCAGGCGGGGCGTTCGAGACGACGCGTCTCGGGCGGCGTTCAGTCGGCTTTCGTCTCGTCGCCGCGGACGAACCGGTCGTAGGCGGAGGCGAACTCCTCGTCGGACTCGGCGGCTTCCTCCCACGTCTCCAGGCCGCGTTCGGCGCGCGTTCCCTCGATAGTGTTGTCGAGGACGAACGCGATAAGACCGCCGACGGCCATCCCGGTGCTACCGACGACGTAAAGCACGTCACCGACGAGTTTCGTCCCGAGAACGGGGCCGACGAGCGCGACGCTCTGCAGCCCCTGACGGAACGCTTCCGCGCCGCTGAGGTCCGGGTTCGCGGCGGCGACGTTGCCCATGTACGTCGGAATCGCGAGGCCGGCGAACAGCGCGAAGCCGACGATGAACACGTTACGCGAAGAGTCGAGGTCGACGTATTCGAGGTTCGAGAGGCCGACGGCGACGATCTGGCCGAACATCGCGAGGAACAGCCCGCCGACGATGGGGTCTGGAATCGTCGCGATGAGTTGTCCGAAGTAGCCGACGAAGCCGACGACGAGCATCATCGCCGCGCCGACCTGAACGACGTAACGGGAGGCGACGCCCGTGATGCCGATAGCGCCGATGTTCTCGGAGTAGGAGGTGGAGCCGCCAGCGCCCATCATCCCGGCGAAGACGTTCATGAGTCCCTCCATGCCGATGCCGTGGTTGATGCGTTTCTCGCTGGGCGCGCCGAGACCCGAGAGTCGGGCGACGGCGTGGTAGTCACCGAAGCTCTCGACCATCGACGCCGCGACGCCCGCGAGCATCCCGACGACGAACGAGAGTGTCAACTGCGGGACGCCGAAGACGAGCGACCACCCGACGACGGGGACGGTGAACGCGACGGTGTTCGCGCCGCCGGCCATCCCCCACTGGAACGGGTGAATCGGCATAAACGCGGGCGCGGCGAGCACCTCGCCGAGCGGCACGTAGCCGGGCATCCCGGCCTGATAGACGCCGACGATGCTCAACGCCGCCGCGAGAGCGTAGGCGGTGACGACGCCGAGGAGAACGGGGAAGAGCTTGAAGATTCGAGCGGAGGTGTCGAGATACTGCGAGAAGAGAACGATGAGCCCGAGCGTCAGTCCCAACAGCCACCAGTCGTTCGTGGCGGTCGTGATCTGGGGCGTGCTGAAGAGCGAGAGGCCGATGAGCGCGATGGTCGGCGCGATGACCACCGGCGAGACGAATCTTCGAAGACGGCCGAACAACCCGAGATAGCCGACGACGATTTCGGCCAGCGAGGCGGCGATGATAGCCCCCTGCAACTGCAGGAGCGCGACCTGCCAGTCCGCGCCCGGCGGATTCCCCGTCTTTGCGACGGCGATGACCGCCAGCGCGGGCGCGAGCATCGAGAAGGGTGCGCCCTGCACGATGGGATACCGATTGCCGAACGTCGTCTGCGCCAGCGTCGCAACGCCGGAGACGACGAAGAACGTCCCGACGAAACGCGGAATCAACGCGTCGGGGATGCCGAGCGCGGCCGCCAGAATCAGCGGGACGGCGATGTTCGCGCCCACCATCGTGAGGTAGTGCTGTAGCCCCAGAAAGAGCGACTCCCCCAGCGGCGGCCTGTCTTCGATGCCGTACTCCACGAAATCCGATTCCGTCCGTTCGTCCGTCATGGTGCCCCTACCATTGAGGCAAACAAGCCGGTGTTCGGTACTTATGCGGTCCGCTTTCGTCGCGTCGGCGACGACGAATCACGATTCGAGGGCTGGAAAGCCGATTCGAGCGGAATCGAGGTGTCGATGCGCGCTCCGACGAAAAGCGCGTATTCGACCGGCTGACTGTCTTCGCACGTGACTTCCGGCCGCTAGCTCTACGGGCGGGCGACGAGGGACGCCGCCGTCGCGGTCGTTCTCGCCTCGCGGCGACGACCCGCGCCTCGGCTCTGAGCGTCGAGTCGGCGGCTCAGAGCGCGGTGTGCTCCTCTCTGAACTCGGTGACCGATTCCCGGCTCGGGAGCGCCGTCATCGCGCCGGGTTCGGTCGTCGTCACCGCGGCGACGGCGTTGGCGAACGCGAGCGCGTCGGCGAGCGACTCGCCCGCCGACAGCGCAGCGACGACGCCCGCGGTGAACGCGTCGCCCGCCCCGGTCGTATCGACCGGGTCGACGCGGTAGCCCCCGTGCGTCGCTTCGACCTCCTCGCCGCCCGCCCACGGCGCGTCCGGCGTCGCGTAGGCGTACGCGCCGGCGTCGCCGAGCGTGATGACCGCCGTATGCGGCCCGAACGTGCAGATTTCGCGAGCCAACTCAGCCGCGTCGCCGGTGAGTCCGGCCTCCCGGAGGTCCTCGGGCGTCGCCTTCACCACGTCGGCGAGCGCGAACCCCTCCCGAACCGACTCGCGGTAGGAGAACTCGCTCCAGCGCTCGGGTCGGGCGTTCGGGTCGAACGAGACGGTGACGTCCGTCTCGGCGGCCCGTTCGAGCAGGTCGAGGACGGCCGTCCGCGAGGGGTCGGTGTCGAGTGACAGCACGTCGGCGTGGAGCCACCCGAACTCGGCGAGGGCGTCGTCGCCGATAGTCCCGGGTTCGAGTCGGGCGTCGGCGGCGGCGTCGCGGTAGAAACTGAACTCCCGGTCGGCGTCCTCGCCGAGGCTGACGAACGCGAGCGTCGTCTTCCCGCTCGGGTCGCGCTCGACGTACTCGCCCGAGAGACCGTGGTCGGCCAGAAACTCGGCGAGGTAGTCGCCGAACGGGTCGGTGCCGAGACGGGTCCAAAAGGAGACGGAAGCGTCGAGATGCGACAGCGCGACGGCGACGTTCGCCGGGGCACCCCCCGCGCGGCGGGAGAACGACTCGACCGACGCGAGACGTCCCGACGCGTCGGGGATGAAGTCGATGAGCGTCTCGCCGGCGACGAGGATCCGTGTCATACGTGACGGTATGCGAGCGGCTACCATCAATCCGGGCGGTTCAGTCGGGACTCATCGGGCGTCGCACGCGCTCTCGTCGGATGTCGCCTGCGCTCTCGCCGGGCGGTTCGGCGCCCGTCGAGAAGACCGTCGAGGGGACTCAGCGCTCGTCGAGGAGAACGTCGAGGTGTCTCTTGCTCGTCTCGATGTAGTCGAAGCCGAACGTGAACACTTCGAGCGAGAGCGTCCCCGTCCAGTCGTCGGGGAACGCGCCGAGGATGCGCTCGAAGTCGAGGTCACCCGCCCCCAACGGGAGATGTTCGTCTGCTGCCTGCCGGGTGTCGTTGAGGTGGACGTGGCTGATGCGGTTGCCGTGCTCTTCGACGACCGAGGCGATACCGCCGGAGTCGCGGCCGTCCATCCGCGCGTGGCCGGTGTCGAGCGTCATCGACGCCTCGGTCTCGGCGAGCAACTGGGAGAACTCGTGCGTCCGGAAGATACTCCGGGGGATGTTCTCGGCGCAAATCTCGAACTCGCGTTCGTTCGCGTACGCGACGAGTTCACGAACCGACTCCAGGGCGTTGTTCCGCAGCGACGAGGTGTCCCACGCCGGCGACCACGCGTCGGTCGTCGGGTGGAGGACGCCCTTCTCCGCGCCGAGGGAGGCGGCGGCGTCGATAGCGGCTTTCTGCTCGGCGACCGACCCGGCTCTGACGTGCTCGAACGGCGACCCGAGGTCGATACCGCCGAACGGGAGGTGAACCATCAGGTCCAGTTCTCGGTCGTCGAGCGCCCGTCGAACGTCGTCGTCCCGTTCGTCGAGCCGACGGCGCTCGGTGTCGCCGTCCATCATCACCTCCACGTAGTCGAACTCGTACTCGGCGGCCGCCTCGATAGCCGCGTCGAGGTCCATGTTCATCTGGGTGACGTACCCGGTCCGAGCGTCCATAGCAGACCCTCTGTGCGCGAACGAGTTAGGTGGTTCCCCGAATCCGAAGCTTTTCGCTCCTCTCAGCCCTCCCGTTCGAACGATGACGCGCGACCCTCTCTCCGGGTTCGACGCCGACGTCGTCGCCGGCGTCGCCGCCGACCGCGGAACGACCGCCGAGGAGCTCTCCGAGCTGCTCGCCCGCCACCAGCAGTCGGTCCGCGACCTTCCAGGCGTCGACGACATCGTCTACGAGTGGCGCAAAGCGTTCGCCGACAATCCAGTCGTCGAACGAAGAGACGACCGATATCTGCTCTCGGTTCCCTCGCACGTCTGGCCGGAGTTCGCGTCGGCGCTGTCGCTCTCCGAGGAGGAGTTGGCGGCGCTGCGGGCGGTCCACGCCGAGCAACTGCGCGCCGACGTCGGCGACGGTGCAGAGACGGATGCGCTCGGCGACGACGGCAACGAAGACGACGATCCGATGATTCTCGTCCGTCCCTGACAACGGGAACGGTTCGCACGCCACCGAACGATTCAGTAGCATGCGCCGAGAGCGTCAGCCATGCCCGGACCGGTGTTTCTCCGCGGCGAGCGCGTCGAACTCCGAACCGTCGAGAAGGAGGACGTCGACTTCCTCCAGCGACTCGTCGACGACCCGCAGGTGTGGTCGACGCTGGGCTCGTACCGACCGAAAAATCGCGTGCAGGAGCGAGAGTGGGTCGAATCCATCGGCAACGACGGCGACGACCACTTTCTCGTCTGCGACGAGGGAGACCCCGTCGGACTCATCGGCGTCCATCCGAACGAGACGTGGGGGAAAGCCGAACTCGGCTACATGATTTCGCCGGAGGCGTGGGGCAACGGCTACTGCACCGACGCCGTCCGAACCGTCTCGCGCTACGCGTTCGAGGAGCGCCGGATGCACAAAGTCGTCGCCGAGGCGTACGAGCACAACGTCGGCTCGCAGCGCGTGTTGGAGAAAGCGGGATTCACGCTGGAAGGGACCCACCGCGAAGAAGCGTACGTCGGCGGCGAGTACCGCGACCTGCTGCACTACGGGTTGCTCGGGGACGAGGTCGAGAACGGAGCCGCCACCGATTAGATTTCCGGCTCGGACACCGCGTCGGCGTCGTGGACGCCTTCGGTAGTGTTGTCGCTTTCGGCGCTCGCATCGCGTTCGTCACTCCCGTCAGTCTCCGGCGTCGCTCCGCGGAGACGAAGCGTGACGACGCTCCCCCTGGGAGCGTTGTCGGCGAACCGGAGCTCGCCGTCGGCCTCGGCGAGAATCCAGTTCACGAGCCAGAGACCGATGCCGCTGCCGTGTTCGAGCGGCGTCTCGACGCCCGACTCGAGAACGCTGCGTTCCTCCCGGGGAACGCCCGGCCCGTCGTCGGCGACGGACACCTCGACGAACGGCCCGACGTCGTCGGCGGCGGTCTCGACGGTGACGTCGACGGTCGGTGACGCCCGGTCGTTGTGTTCGACCGCGTTCTCGAGGAGGTTCCCGACGGCGACGCGAATCCGGTCGTCGCCGCGAGCCCAGTGCTCGCCGGAGACGCTCGTGGTGAACGTCGCCTCGGGGTACGTTCGGCGCGCGGTGACGAGTTCCTCGTCGACCAGTTTCGCCACGTCGACCGCGCCGAACTCCTCGGAGGCGCGGTTGAGCGTCCGGTCGACGAGCCGCGTCCGGTCCGCGAGGTCGGCGAGCGACGCGGCGCGGTCCTGAATCTTCTGTGCGTACTCGCGTACCTCCGGCGCGCTCGGGTCCTCGTGTAGGAGGTCCGCGTATCCGAGGACGACGTTCATGTCGTTGCGGAGGTCGTGTCGGAGCACGCGGTTCAGCACGCGGAGGCGCTGTTCGTACTGGTGACGCTCGGTCACGTCGCGTGCGCTGATGATGATGCCCTCCACCGCCGGGTCGTCGAGCAGACTGACGCCGACAGCCTCGAACATCCGCCACGACCCGTCGGCGTGACGGTACCGGTACTCGGCGCGTTCGGGGATTCCCGAGACCATCGCGCGCTGCAGCACCGTCATCGCCTCCTCGCGGTCGTCGGGGTGGATGTAGTCGAACGGGTGTTCGTCGACGTGTTCGGCGGGGTCGTACCCCATCACCGTCTCCATCGAGGGGCTGACGTACTCGAAGTTCACCGCCGCGTCGAGCACGACGACGATGTCGTGGGAGTTCTCGATGAGCGCGCGGAACTGTCGCTCGATGTGGTGGCGTTCGGTGATGTCACGGAAGACGATAATCGCGCTTCCTCTCGGACCGTCGGCCGTCGCCGTTACGTCGAGGATGCGACGGTCGGGTCCGTCGTCGACGACGATCTCGACGTGGTCCTCGTCGCCGTCGAGCAGCGAGAGAACGGCCGACGCGTGCGGCAAGGCATCGTTCGCCGGCGAACCGACGGGTGCGTCGTCGAATCCGAACGTGTCGCAGGCGGCGGGGTTCATCGCGGCGACGCGACGACTCGGGTCGAGGATGACGGTGCCGTCACTGAGTCGCTCGAACAGATGCGCTCGCGCATCGGGCACGACGTCGACGAGACGGGACCGAATCGACCGCGAGTACCGGCTCCGACGGGCCAGCGCGACGGCGGCGAGGGCGGCGAGTATCGCTCCGAAGAGGGCGAACGCGTCGAGAACGGCGGGAACAGTGGGAACGGTCATCTATCATTCGTCCGAAGTCGCGTACTCCGAGTTCAACGATTGGATGCGGAACGGTAATATAAATGGTAGTGATACGACGACGGAGCTCGCTCAGAGGCCCAGTTGCCGACCGAGCACGAGATGCTGGATCTCGCTCGTCCCCTCACCGATCTCCATCAGCTTCGCATCGCGGTAGAAGCGCTGCGGGGCGAAGTCCTCGGTGTAGCCGTAGCCGCCGAGCACCTGGACGGCGTCTTCGGCGACTTCGCGGGCCGCCTCGCTGGCGTCGAGTTTCGCCAGCGCCGACTCCGTCGTCACCGACTCGCCGGCGTCGTAACGGACCGCGGCCTTGTGCGTGAGGAGTCGCGCGCGCTCTGTTTTCCGGTACATGTCGACGACTTTGTCGCGGATGGCGTCGAACTTCGAGATGGGTTGACCGAACTGCTCGCGCTCGCCCGAGTACTGCTTGGCCGCCTCGTACGCGCCCTGCGCGAGACCCGTCGAGAGCGCGGCGATGGAGATGCGCCCGCCGTCGAGCGTCTTCATGGTTTGCTTCCAGCCTTCGCCCTCCTCGCCGAGCAGGCGGTCCTCCGGGATGCGGACGTCGTCGAGCGAGATCTCGCAGGTCGGCGAGCAGTTCAACCCCATCTTGTCCCAGACGGTCGTCACCTCGAAGCCGTCGTCCTCGGGGTCGACGATGAACGTCGAGATGCCGTCGTACCCCTCGCCGGGGTCGGTGACGGCTTTCACGAGCACGCTGCCGGCGACGGAGGCGTTCGTGATGAACTGCTTCGTACCGTTGAGTACGTACTCGTCGCCGTCTTTCTCGGCCATCGTGTCCATGTCGCTGGCGTCGCTGCCGCTGCCGGGTTCGGTGAGCGCCCACGCGGCCATCGCCTCGCCCGACGCCAGCGGGGTCAGCCAGCGCTCTTTCTGTTCTTCGGTGCCGAACAGCTCGATGGGTTTCGACCCGAGCGAGACGTGCGCCGCGTAGGAGAGCCCGATGCCGCCGGAGACGCGGCCGAGCTCCTCGGTGACGAGCGCGTACATCAACTGGTCGCCGCCGAGACCGCCGTACTCCTCGGAGATGGGGACGCCCATCATGTCGAGTTCGCCGAGTTCCTCGAACACCTCCGCGGGGAAGCGGTGTTCGTTCTCGACCTCCTGTGCGATGGGGGCGATCTCCTCCTCGCAGAACTCCCGGACGCTGTCGCGAATCATCCGGTGTTCCGCAGAGAGTTCGAAGTCCATACCCAGGGTGCGAGGAGACGAGTGATAAAGTCAGCGAACGACCGTGATGAATTCGAACTCGCTGTCGAGACTGTCTCCCCGCTGTCGTGTCGCCGTCTCCTCGGGGCGTTACTTATTGCGCTCGCCCCCGTCCCACATATCGATGGAACTCCGCCGTCTGGTCCGCGGCCGAATCGACTGGGGCCGTCTCGAAGGGGTCGTCCGCACGCTCGCGGAGCGACTCGGCCGAGAGGAGGTTCACGTCCGTTTCCTCGACGCGGATAACTGGCTGTCGACACCGTTCGTGTTGGACGACGAGTGGTTCGTCAAGGTCATCAGCAAACAGAACTCGCTGGTCCACACCATCTTCACGACGGGTCGGAACCTCGGCGCGTTCTCCAGCGGCACGGAAGGCTTCTTCGAGCACTTCGGAACCCCCTACCAGATGGCCGAGCACGAACTGGAGGCGACGAAACGGATGCGCGAGATCGGCATCAACGCGCCCGAGCCCGTCGAAGCGCTCGAAATCGACGGGTTCGGCGTCGTCGTCCTCGAGTATCTCCCCGAGTTCCGGTCGCTCGACGAGTTAGACCGCGAGCGGGAGGCCGCACTCGCACCGGACCTCTTCGCGGCGCTGAAGACGCTGCACGACAACGGCCTCGCCCACGGCGACCTGCGCGGCGAGAACGTGCTCATCCTCGACGGCGAGCTCTACTTCATCGACGCGACGAGCGTCAGCGAGGACGGCCGCGACGACGCCCGGTCGTACGACATCGCCTGCGGGCTGGCCGCGCTGGAGCCGCTCATCGGCGCGCCGACGACCGTCGACGCCGCGCTCTCGGCGTACTCGACCGAAGACGTGCTCGCGGCGCTGGAGTTTCTCGACTTCGTCAACATCCGACCCGACCACGACTTCGACGCCGCGGCGGTCAAAGGCGAGATAGAGAAGCGCGCGTCGTAGTCGGGAGTCGCCGTCGGCGGCGCGTTCGGGTCACTCCTCGTCGATTTCGATCTTCACCGGTCCCCGTTCGAACCCGTCGTCCGCCGACGCCGCCACCGATTCGAGGTGGTCTTCGACCAACTTCACGTTCTTCACGTTCGCTTTGAACACGGCGTCGAACAGCGTGCCGATGACGGGCACCGAGCCGACGACGGTGTCGACGGCGACGTTGGCGAGCATCCGGACGAGCGTCGTCAGCGGCACGCCGAGGTTCGCCGCCTCCGCGACGATGTACACCGAGAGGCCCGCCGAGACGAGGTCACCGGCGACCGGAAGCACGCCGAGAATTGGGTCTGCCCCGATCCGGTAGCCGATTCCCGGAATCTCCACTGATTCGTCCAAGAACGTCGCTACCGCCCGAATCCGTCGCAGTGCGGGTTCGTCCAGCGACTCCGGTGCGTCTTCGATGGAGTGTTCGTCCATATGCACGCAGTCGTCGTCCAGACGTATGATGGCTCTGCCTGTTCAGTCACCGACCGGTCCGTCGAACGGACAGTCGGCGTCTCGGCGGGGAGACGACCCGGCGACCCCTTCCGTGACCGGGTGACTTTTTACGTTCTCCCTTCGCAAATTTTGTCACAGTATGAGCCAACAGACGGGCGACATCTACCAGCAGTACATCGCCGGAGAGTGGACCGACGGCGAGGGAACGGAGACGTTCGAGAGCACGAACCCGGCGACGGGCGAGACGCTCGGCGAGTTCCGCCGCGGCACCGAGGCGGACGTGGACCGCGCGCTCGGCGAGGCCGAGGAGGCGTTCGAGGAGTGGCGCGCGCTCTCGTACATCGACCGCGCGGAGTACCTCTGGGACATCTACCACGAACTCCGCGAGCGCACCGACGAACTCGCCGAAATCGTCACGAAAGAGTGCGGCAAGGAGATCTCAGAGGGGAAAGCCGACGTCATCGAGGCGTACCACATGATCGAGTGGGCCGCCGGCGACGCCCGCCACCCCAAGGGCGACGTGGTCCCCTCCGAGATTCCGAGCAAGGACGCCTACATGCGCCGCAAGCCGCGCGGCGTCATCGGCTGTATCACGCCGTGGAACTTCCCCGTGGCCATCCCGTTTTGGCACATGGCCGTCGCGCTCGTCGAGGGGAACACGGTCGTCTGGAAGCCCGCCGAGCAGACGCCGTGGTGCGGCCAGATCATCGCCGAGATGTTCGAAGACGCCGGCATCCCCGAGGGCGTGTTCAACATGGTGCAGGGCTTCGGCGACGCCGGTAACGCCATCGTCGAGGACTCCCGCGTCGACACCGTCCTCTTCACGGGCAGCGCCGAAGTCGGCCAGAAGATCGCCTCGAAGGTCGGCGGCGAACCCGGTAAACTCGTCGCCGCCGAGATGGGCGGCAAGAACAACATCGTCATCACCGAGAAGGCGGACATGGACACGGCCGTTCACTCCGCCGTCATGTCGTCGTTCAAGACGACCGGCCAGCGCTGCGTCTCCTCCGAACGCCTCGTCGTCCACGCCGACGTCTACGACGAGTTCAAGGAGCGCTTCGTCGACATCGCCGAGGATGTCGCCGTCGGCGACCCGCTGAGCGAGGACACGTTCATGGGGCCGCTCATCGAGCCCGGACACAAAGAGAAGGTCTCGAAGTACAACGAGCTGGCGAAAGAAGAGGGCGTCAACGTCCTCGTCGACCGCACCGAACTCGACGAGTCGGAGATTCCCGACGGCCACGAGGAGGGCAACTGGATCGGTCCGTTCGTCTACGAGGCGGACCCCTACGAGGACCTCCGCTGCACGCACGAGGAAGTGTTCGGCCCGCACGTCGCACTCCTGAAGTACGACGGCGACATCGAGGAGGCCGTCGAGATTCAAAACGACACCGAGTACGGCCTCGCTGGGGCCATCATCTCCGAGGACTACCGCCAGATCAACTACTTCCGCGACTACGCGGAGGTCGGCCTCGCCTACGGGAACCTCCCGTGCATCGGCGCGGAGGTCCACCTCCCGTTCGGCGGCGTCAAGAAGTCCGGCAACGGCTACCCCTCGGCCCGCGAGATCATCGAAGCCGTCACCGAGCGCACCGCGTGGACGCTCAACAACTCCTACGACATCCAGATGGCGCAGGGGCTGTCGGCGGACATCAAGACGAAAGACGAGTAGCGACGGAGACGGCGCGCCCGTGAGAACGCGGACTCGGTTCGCTACCCGGTGCGACCGCGGTTTTCGTCGGTCGCTCGACGCGGAGTTCTGCTGGTTCCTCGCGCTCTTTTCGACGCTCGTTGAATGCGGAGGGGAGCGTCCGACCGGCGAATCGGTCGCGGATTTATGGTCCCTCCAGCCTAACGCTCGGATAGTCCCCACCGAGTGATTCGGTTGATACACCGTGGCCAATACTACCATCTCAGACAGGGAGAACCGCCGGTCGAACCGAACGTCGCGGCGCGTCTCAGGCGTCGCAGCGTTGCTCGGCACGCTTCTCGTCACCGCGGGTCTGCTCCGACAGGCGCTCACTGACGTGACCGCCGGTGGCGATGTCGTCTTCGACGTACAGAACACCGTCTTTCTCGCCGACCAACTCGCGCTCGTCGCGGGCATCCTCCTGCTGTTCGTCGCGCTCGTTGGGTTCGTACTGTACCACGAGGATGCGGGGGGCATCTACTGGTGGTTGGGTGTGCTCGGCACCGGCGGCGGGATGGTGCTCAGCCTCGTCAGCGCCGGCGCACAGTTCGCGTTCGACGTGGCGGGAATGACGGCGCTCTCGCAGTACGCCGCCTACGGCTTCCTCGTCGGTAACGTCGGCTTCATCGGGGCGTCGCTACCGCTCGGCATCGCGCTGCTGGTGAGCGGGTGGGCGAAAGCGCCCGAACTCCGCCTCGCCGGCGTCGCCTTCGCCGGCACCGGTCCCTCCATCTCACAGGGTGCCATCTTCTACGGCCTCAACGGTCTCTTCGGCGGCCTGCTGTTCGTCGGCGCGTACGCGACGGCGTGGCTGCTCGTGGCGTACAACCTGCTTCGTGCCGACATCTGACCCCGCCCATTTCTGGACCCCCGCCGACTCGTCGCCGCAGCGGATTTCACCGACTCGACAGCCGGGTTCGACCGATTATCGAAGTATCACTTTTGTCTTGGCCGCCGTACGCGGCGTATGCACGTCCACGATTACTTCGACGAGTTGACGCGGCGCGACTGGGACACCGGCGCGGACGGAACCGTCCGGTTCGCCGTCGTCGGCGTCGGCGGATTCGGCCGCAAGGCCGCCCTTCCCGCCATCGCAGACGCCGACTACGCCGAGGCGACGGTGCTCGTCACGGGGTCGCCAGAGAACGCCGAGGACGCCGCGAGCGAACACGGTATCGAGCACGTCCTCACTTACGAGGAGTACCACGACGGCGCGGCGACCGACGCCTACGACGCCGCCTACGTCGTCACCCCGAACGCGCTCCACCCCGAAGCCATCGAGACGGCGGCGGTGAACGGGAAGGCGGTGCTCTCCGAGAAGCCGCTGGCGGCGACCGTCGACGGAGCGAAACGCGCCGTCACGGCGTGCGAGGAGGCGGACGTGCCGCTGATGACCGCCTACCGGATGCAGTTTGACCCCGTGGTCCGTCGGCTACGCGAGTTCGTCCGCGAGGGCGGCGTCGGCGAACCCCTCCAACTCCACGGCGGGTTCGCCTTCGACGTGCTCGGTGGCGGTCGCGGTCCCGACCAGTGGCGACTCGACGCCGAACTTGCGGGCGGCGGCGCGCTGATGGACGTCGGCGTCTACCCGCTGAACACCGCTCGCTACCTCGTCGACGCCGACCCGGTCGCGGTCACCGCGACGACGCGAGGCGAGGGCGTCTTCGCCGACGTCGACGAACAGATCGCGTTCCAACTGGAGTTCCCCGACGGCGTCACGGCGTCGTTCACCGCCGGGTTCTCCGGACACACGGAGGGTCACCTCTCGATTCGGGGAACAGAGGGCCACGTCGAACTGTCGGACTCCGCGTTCGGAACGGAGGACCCCCGCCGAGTGAGCGTCTACAGAGACGACGTACGGGCGGTAGTCGACGGCCCCGAGACGAGCGAGATACGCGAGGAGTTCGACTACTTCGCGCACGCGGTGCTCACGGACGGGGAAATCGGCCCGGACGGCGAGGAGGGACTGCGGGACGTGCAGGTGACGACGGCGGCGTACGAGGCCGCAAAAACGGGCGAGCGCGTCGAGATTCGGTACTCGTGAGTCGGTAGTCGAAGGAACGGCGGAAGGCGAGGCGGGAGCGCTCCCCCACCGGGCCAGGGGAGCGGTGCGGCGATGGCCACAGTGGACCCCTCACTGCAGCGTGATGCGGCGGTTGATTTGTGCCGAGTCGTCGACGAGAAAAGCGTCGATATCGTCGGCGAATTCGGCTAAGAAGCACGTCTCAATAAAGGCATCGACACGGAGAACTGATGCCGTCAGCGGTTCTCACGGTACCGCAGACCGCGGCGGCGTCACCGTCGGTCGGCGAGCGCGGGGAACTCCTCGCGGACCCGCGTCACCTCGTCGGGGTCGAGGTCGGCGGTGACGTGCGCCGGGCGGTCGCCCGCGCTGGCCAGCGGCGTCCCCCACGGGTCGCACACCGTCGACCGGCCGAGCAACGTCGCCGACTCGAACGCGCCGACGCCGTTTATCGCGCCGAGGTACCAGAGGTTCTCGATGGCCCGTGCTCTCGTCAGCGTCTGCCAGTGCTCGACGCGGGGGTACGGCCACGCGCTCGGCACCAAGAGGAGGGTGACGCCCTCGTCGACGAGTTCGCGCGTCAGTTCCGGGAAGCGGAGGTCGTAGCAGGTGCAGGTGCCGACGGTGAAACCGTCGAACTCGAACGGTTTCAGGCGTTGCCCCGGCGTGAGCAGGCGCGCCTCGGCGGACTCGTAGCCGAACAGGTGGTGTTTGCGGTACGTCGTCCGCAGCGATCCGTCGCGGTCGAAAAACGTCGTCGTGTTGGACAGCCCGGTATCGCCGGGCACGTCGTAGCCGGCGTCGGCGCTGGCTTCGAGGTCTTCGACGTGACTGCCGGCCAGCAGGCCCACGTCGTGGTCGGTCGCCATATCGCGGAGGCGACCGAACGTCGGTCCGTCCAGTCCTTCGGCGACGCGAGCGTACGACTCGAAGGCGAAGTAGCCGACGGCGAACAGCTCTGGGAGCGCGACGAGGTCCGCGCCGTCGGCGGCCGCCTCTTCGACGGCTGCTTCGGCGGCGTCGAGCGCCGCATCGACGCTTCCGGCGTCCTGTTCGAGTTGGGCGAGAGTGAGACGCATCGGTCAGCGCTTCGATTCGGCGAGCTCGCGGCGCAGCGCCTGTTCCAAGTTGTCGAGTTCGCGGTCGAGATTTCGCTTGAAGAAGCTCTCGACGCCGGGCAGACTCCCGTCGACGATGAACTCGTTGACGAGGCGAGAGCCGGTCTCGGTCTCCTCGACGGTGTGCTCGCCGGTGACGCGGAGTGCGCGCGAGCGACCGACGAACTTCACGTATCGAGGTGCGTCGCGGGCGACGTCTTCGGTTTCGACGGGCACCGTCGACCGGATGAGGGGGATGGGCAGCGCGACGTGCCACGTCGCCTTCCGGTCGTCGGTCGGGTGGAGGTCGTACTTCTTCACGACGCTTATCGCACCCGCGCGTTTCTCGGGGTCGGAGATGAACGTCCACACGTTTTCCGGGGGGTGGTCGAACTCGAAGGTTCGCGTAACCCTGACAGTCATGGGGTTATATCAGGCGGAGAGGGCAAAAATCCGTGGATTAACTGCGGGTGACTCGCCACGTCGTCGAGCGCGCGCGTCCCCACTTTTCGATCTCGACGTCTTCGGATTTCTCTGCGAGGCGGGGCAGGCGCGAGCCGACCTGCTTCGCCGAGAGACCGATCGCCTCGGCGATGTTCTTCGCCCGGAAGTACCGCTCACCGCGAGTGACGCTCTCCCGGAGGTAGGCGATAATCCGCTGTTCCTCGTCGGTGTATTCGGTCATCGACGTTCCTCCTACGTGTCTGATGATATTAACGGTTACTTGGTCGGACGAGCGGCCCGCGGCTAGTGAGAGTACACGTGTACGGCGGCGACGGCCAGCGACGCGGCGACCATCGCACCGGCGAACCCCCACGCCTGCGTAAACTGATTGGGTCCGGCGAGCATCACCGCCGCGCCGACGAGCGTGAGCATCGAGAACAACATCGCGATACCGATACCCATGTCCGTACGAGTCGTCTGCGTTGCCATACCACCCGGTTCGGCGGTGTCCACTTAGTTTATTCGACAGTCGTCGCCGCCGGCCGCTCCCCGTTTTCGACCCGTATCGACTAAGTAGCCCGCAGACTCTGGCTCTGTATGGACCCGAGGGCGGCAGACGGGCCGAGTGCGTCGAATACGTCGGATACGCCGAAGACGAGCGTGCTCCGGAGTCGGTCGGGCCGGGTCGCCGTCGTGCTCGCTGCCGCGGCCCTCGCCCTCGTCGCCGCCTCCGTACTCGGCTTCGTCGGGGCCCCCGGCGTCACCGAGATCAGCAATCGGATCGTCGCCGTCGACAACGACACCACGACCATCGAGACGAACGTCACCGTCCGGAATCCGAACCCGCTCGGCGTCAGCATCGACGGCGCGACCATCGACTACGGCGTGCGGATGAACGACGTGCCGATGGCCTCGAACCGCAAGAACGGCCTCCGTATCGGCCGCGGCAACTCGACGCTCTCGTTCCGGACGGAGATGCGAAACGAGCGCATCTCCGAGTGGTGGGTGACCCACGTCGAAAACGGCGAGCGAACGACGCTCCGGGTCGACGCAGACGCCGGTTACCGGGGCGTCGAAGCCACCTTCGAGGGACCGACCGTCGAGCGCGAGATCCAGACCGACATCGTCTCGGCGTTCAACTCGACGGAGACCCGAGCCATCGACGCGAACCAACCGCTGGTTTCGGACCCGATTCTCTACGTTAACGAGACGAGCGCACAGTGGGGCGACGCCAACGAGTCGGCGACGCCGATTCGAACCTCGTTCGTCGTCTACAATCCGAAACCGGTCCCGGTGACGGTGAGTCGACTCGGCTACGACATCCACATGAACGGCGTCCGCGTCGGACGGGGGTCGACGAACCGCGAGTACGTCGTCGGGCCGAAGCAGACCCAACGAATCGAGGCGACGGCGGTCATCGAAAACGACCGTCTCGACGAGTGGTGGGTGACGCACGTCCGCCGCGGCGAGGTGACGACGCTCACTATCGACTTCCGCGCCGTCGTCCGACTGCCCGCCGGCGTGAGACTCGACCTGCCCCTGCAGGACGTCCAGTACACCCAGACCATCGAAACGAGCGTGTTCGGAACCGAGACGAACGTCGGGCAGACGAACAGCGGGCAAACGAACGGCGGGGAGTCGGCGGGGGGAGACACCGAACCCACGGCCGGGAGTTCGACGACGGAACACGAGAGCCGGTCGACCGGAGATGGAACTCAGTCGCCGGAGAACCGACCTGCGTCGGCAGGCGCACTGACGCGACCGACCGAGACGCTCCCGGCAGGCGGAGCCGACGACGTGGATACGCTGTCCGCCGTCGCCTCGCCAAACCTGCTCCTGCCGACAACGTTTTTACCCCGTCCGTTCGTGTATCCGGTACATGCAACGGAGTACCCACTCTCCTGGTCGAGTTCTTCTCCCGCGATGAGAACGCCGTCTCGGTGACGAGCGACGACGAATCGATTCTGCTGCGCATCGGCGACCGGACGTGTGAACTGTCGAGAGCCGACGCTGCGAAACTGCAAGACAACATCGGGACCGCGCTGACGGAGAAACGCGAGTTCTTCCGCACCGCGGGCGAGTACCGCGAGGACGGCAGTTACGTCGTCTCCCGGCGCGGTGCGGAGTCGGCAGGAAACGCGAAGGTGTTCGAGAGCTTCGAGGCGCTGCGACGCCTGTACGACCGCCTGCCCCGCGAGTTCACCGCCGAGGACGTCGGTCGGACCGGCATCACCGGATCGCGCCGTCACATGCTGATTCGACACTTCGGCGAACATCCCGCCTTCGACTGTCAGATCACCCGACGGAACCCGCTGACAGCAGAGCGGGTCGGTCCGACTCAGACACCGCCGGAAGCGCCGGCGGCGACGCGCTGACCGAGGTGGACGCGACGGCCGACTGAGTCGCCAGTCACATCGGGGTCGGTGAGGCCGACGAAGCCGGCGAGAACACAACCGGCCTCGTGTTCGCTCGCGTCTCAGGAAATCGTGACGTGGTCGGACTCCTCGTCGAGTGCGAGGTTCGCCGCGATCTCGGCGTTTCGCATCGCGTACTGCGCCGTCTGCTGGAGGCTGACGAGCACCTCGCGGATTCGAAGGAGCTCCTCGTTCGACACCTCCGGAATCTCCGAGAGGATGTCCTGCTCTCGGTCGGTGAGTTCGCGGAACTGCTCTCGAACCTCGATGGTGAGGTCGTAGTCGCGGTCGACGACCGACTGGACCGCCTTGACCGTGATGTCGTCGACCTGGTCGGTGAACTCGCGGATGCGACGCATCGTCGCCGAGTCCACGTCGATAGTGTGCCCTTCGGTGTTGAGGACGATTTCGGCGATGTCTTCGGCGTTGTCGGCGGTGAGTTCGAGGTTCTTCGCCACCGAACGGTAGCCGATGAGCGGGAAGCCGGATTCGAGGCCGACGGCGCGACAGAGGTTCGGGTTCTGATAGGCGGTGAAGATGAGGCGAAGCAGGAGGACGAAAATCTTGTTCGCCTGTCGTTCGCGGTTGAGCGCCCGCTGTGCGAGGTCCGGGTTGCCGTGTGCCAGCGCCTTCACCGCCTCGCCGCGCATCGTGCTCCCGGTGTTTTCGAGGCGTTCGAGCAGGTTGTCGAGCGTGAAATCCTCGGGGTCGACCGAACACCGGATGGCGATTCGCTCGGGGGTCTCCTCGATGACGCCGAGGCCCATCAGCTGCGTTTCGGCTTTGTAGACGGCGTTGATCTGTTCGCTGTCGAGTGCGCCCTCCGCTTTCTCGACGTGAATCACGCGCCGCCCGAGCACGTACTGGGCGACGATGGCGCGTTCGAGGCCGTCCGCGTCGAGGTTGTCGGCGTGGATGATCGCCTCCGAATCCTCCGTCGACGCCGACTCAGGCAACACGGTGAGCGTTCCCTTGCCGCCCATCCGAATCGACACTTCGTCGCCTTTGTTCACACCGTGTTCTTTCGCCCACTCCGCCGGGAGCGTCATCGCCAGCGTCGAGGGACCGAGTCGCTGGACTTTCCGCGTCTCCATGGCATGGAGTATCCCTCCAATGACCTTAATCTTCACTGTAGAGATATAATACATCATAAATCGGGGGAGTTCGACCGCTACCACGGCGAGCGACGAGGTCGTTTCGAGAACGTGAGCGACGCGAGCGTCGAGGGTGAACCGAAACGAGCGGCGGGAGTCGACTCGAAGGAGCGGTGACGCTCAGACGACTTTCATCATCCGGCGTTCGAATCGGCCGACGCGGACCTTCGTCCATCCCCGCAACTCCGCGTCGAGTTCGGGGTCGTCGGTGTCGACGCGGAGCACCGAGAGTTCGTCGAGTTTCGAGCGCGAGGCGACGACCTCGACCGAACAGCGTCGGACGACCGCGGGCGATAGCTGGGGGTTGCCGCGGCCGAAGACGAACCCCTGTCCTCCGATTGGCGAGACGACGATGACGTTCTCGTCGCCGAGGACGTCGAGAATCTCCGACTCGCTGGCGTCGCGGACGAGCGCGTTCCCGTCTCGCCACACGTCGACGCCGATGGGCGACCCCTCGAAGCCCAGCGCCTCCTTCACCGCGCCGACGGTGGAGCCGGGACCGAGCACGTAGTTGACGCCGGGTTCCACGTCGTCGGCGACGCCCTCGGCCAGGGCTTCGACGGTGCCGCCGCCCAACTGCTTCGAGGACTGGAGGTCGTCGGCGACGGGGACGGTCGCGACGGCGCGGAGCTCGGGGTGGACCTCTCCCTCGCGGTACTCGTCCTCGTCGATGTCCATCACCTCGCGGCGTTCGGTTCGCTCGAAGGAGGCGACGATGCCGGCGGCGTCCTCCGGGGAGACGGCGAACACCGACGAGTACACTTTGACGCCCGCGGGGACGCCCAGCATCGGCGTCTCGGGTTCTCGGTCGGCGAGCGCCTCGGCGACGTCGGCGGCGGTGCCGTCGCCGCCGACGAAGAACACGAGGTCGACGCCGGCGTCGACGAACGCCTCGACGGCGCGCCGCGTGTCGTCGGCCGTCGTCTCCTCGCCGCTCGGCGCGCCGACGATTTCGGGGTCGAAGCCGACCGCACGGGCGGTGTCTTCGCCCATCTCGCCGCCGTAGACGACGAGTTCCGCGTCGGGGACGCGCTCGCGGAGTTCGGTCAGCGCGCGGCGTGCTCGCTCCGGGGCGCGCGGTTCCGCACCCCGCGCTCTCGCCTCCGCGACTTTTCCGTCCGTCCCTTTCAGTCCGACCCGTCCGCCCATCCCGGCGATTGGGTTGACGACGACGCCGATTCGCATACTCGAAGGCTACGGCGCCGACGGCAAAAACACGCCGAATCGACGAGTCGGAAGCGTCGGTGTCGTGAACGAAACTGACCGGGCAGACCGCTACCGGCTCCCTTATCGATGGGTTCCTAACTGTCCTCGAAGACGAACACGTTGCCGCCGCTCGTGACGAGCACCTCGTACCCCGAGAGCTCGAACGCGACGGACGACATCGACTGTCTGACGAACAGCGCGTCGAGGGCGTCCGGGTCGACGACCTGGTAGAGCTGTTGCATCTCGCAGGGGTCGATGCCTTTCGCTTCGGCGACGGCTACCGCGGCGGCCGTGCTGGGTGGCATCGATTGGTCCCACGAGGCGGCACTCACGGCCATTTCTGACAGCGACGCCGCGCGGTCATCCATTGCGGTAATCCACCGCAGCGACGTAGTTCAACTTTCCCATGTCTCCTGTGGTTCGATAGACCGACTCGCTCCTGAGTTCGCATCCGCGACTTCGATTCGGCGACGGCGGTGTCGTGTGATGGCCGTGAGTGCGAACCGTCAACAGTTAAACGGCGTGCCTGATAACGTATCGCTCATGTACGTACTCGCGTCGGAACAGTCGCTTCCGGCCGCCGAAACCGGCGGCGTCGTCCTCCTGTTGAGCCTGCTCATCACCGTCGGCTGGTTGCTCTACCTCTACCGCTGAGTCGGCCCCGAGCGCGACTGCGACTCAGTCGTCGACGACGGTAGCGTGTTCGCGGAGCCACCCGGCCGCTTCGCTCGCCGTCTCCGGGTCGGTGGCGCTGATCTTCACGCGGACGCCGTCGCCCGGATAGCTCCCGACGGTGACGTCGAAACGACGCTGCAGGTCGACCAGTCTGTCGGCGAGCGCACTCTCTGGTTCGTCGACGAGCACGTGCTCGACGTACGTCTCGGTTCCCGTGAACTCGCTCTCGACCCGTTCGAACATCGCCTTCATCTCCGCGGGGACGCCCGGCAACACGTACACCGACTCGACGACGGCACCCGGCGCGACGCCCTCGTCGTTCGGGAGAAAGCGCGCACCGGACGGGAGTTCGACCGTCCGCGGTTCGCCGTCATCGGCCGCGTAACCGCCGCGGTCGGCGAACCACGCCGACGCCTCGGCGTGCGGTTCCAGCGACTTGCCGACCGCCGCCGCGACGCCCTCCATCGTCACGTCGTCGTGCGTCGGCCCGAGACCGCCGGTGACGATGACCGCGTCGGAGGCGGCCAGCGACTCGTTGACGACCTGTGCGATGTCGGCGAGGCGGTCCGGCACCGTCGTCACGCGTTCGACCGTCGCGCCGCGCGCGTCGAGTCGTTCGCCCAGCCACGCCGCGTTCGTGTTCACCGTGTCGCCGACGAGCAGTTCGTCGCCGACGCTGACGATTGCGATTCGCATCGCTCGAAAGAGGAGCGGCGTGTCGAAAAGTCCCGCGTTCTCCCCGACGAACTGCCGTTAGATCGAATCCGTCGACGTCAACGTCGGCATCGACGTCGATGCGAGTGCCGGGTTGACGGTGTCACATCCCCGGCGGCCGCCGCCGCCCGCTGTCGTCGGACGTGTCGACGTCGAGTCCGAGTTCCTCCCGCTGTCGCCGGAGCTCGGTAATGCGCCGGCGGTAGTAGAGGCCGCCCACGAGTGCGACGAGCGCGGAGACGCCGAGGATGCCGCCGAAGATGTAGAGGTCGCGTTCGAGGTAGAACCGGACCGAGATCGCGTCACGCTGGACGTCGTCCCAGTAGAGGTGGACGCGGCCGTCCTCGACGCTCTCTCGGTCGGGGTTCGGTCTCGTACTGCTGAGTAGCGGCACGTCGACGCGACGGTCCTCCGGAAGGACGATTTCGTACGAACCCTTGACGAACGTCGGTAGCGAGAAATGCTTCGGCGTGCTCTGGCCCGTGAACGCTAACTGACCCGCTTGGCCGTCGGGTGCGTCCGCCGGCGGTTCGACGAGGACGGCGTCCCGCTGTTCTTCGATGGTGCCACCGCGTTCGATGAGCGTCGTCCCGTTGATGACGGTCCCGTTCGGGTAGCGGTAGCGAACCGCCTCGACGTGGAGGGGGTTCTCCGTGCCGAGGCCGTCGCTTCGATAGAGGCTCAGTTCCTCGCCCTCGAAGCGGTACACCGCCTGGTACGTCGCCCGCTCGGAGACGTTGATGGAGACGTCGGCGTCGGCGTCCCAGTTGTACTCGCCGGTGACGTTGCCGTCGAGGCGGTCGGGCGGAATCTCGTCGTCGCCGAAGAAGCCGAGACACCCCGAGGTGGCGACGAGTAAGACGAGGGCAGCCAAAGCCAGAAGCAGTCGACGGTTCATGGGATGACACAGCGCAGTTCCGACGGAAGATACGACCCGATGCTGGCCAAAAGGCCCGGCGGGTCGGTCCCCTCCGCGCAGATGATGCTCTGTTCGAGGAGGCCGAGTCGCTCGACGGTGACGATGTCGTTGGCGTGGCCGGCGCGGTTCACCGTCGCGCGAACCTCGCCGCGGGTGGCGCTGTTGACGTTGACGCGGCCCGCCCCGCGCCGCCAGTCGTACAACTGGTCTCGCGTCTCGTCGGCGAGCCGCGACGGTTCGTCGTCGCCGCCGTAGACGAACTTGAGGCGCTGGTGCTGGACGAGTCCGAATCGCTCGCGTATCTGGTCGGGTCGGCCCCGTCCGAGACCGATCCGGTCGGTGGGGATGCGAATCTCCTCGCCGACGTCGAGGACGAACCCGTCGTCGTCCCACGATTCGAGCGTACCGATGTACGTCTCTCCAGCGTCGAGATGCGTCGGGATCTCGCCCCATTCCTCGCGCAGCGCGTTGCGCGCGACGACCTCGTCGTCGCCCTCGACGGTGACGGCGACGAACTCGTCGTGGCGGACGCCGACGGTGAACTCGACGTCGAGCGAGCCGATCTCGTTTGCGACGAGCGACCGGAGGCTGTCGAGCGTCCGCTCGCGGGCGTCACCCTCGACGTAGCATTTGGTTGCGAGAACGACCATCAGCCGGTCACGTCGGCGTTCAGTTCCTCGCGGAGTTCGTCGATTCGCCGGTTCATCGCGTCGACGAGGCGGTTGTTCTCCATCGACTCCAGCGGCGACCCGCACTCGGGGCACTCGAAGCCGAAGTCCATCGCCTCGCCGAACTCGAAGCGAATCGAGCAGACCTCACAGAGGTAGAACTCGTGGGCTCGTTCGTACTCCTGGCGCTCTTCGAGCGCGTCGAGCAGGCGGTGCATCTCCTCTTCGAGGTTCTCGGGGATGTTGTCGTACTCGAACGTCCAGAGGTAGGTGAGCCACCCCGAGTCCTCGTCGCGGACGCGGCGGTACGTCGCGAGGTCGTTCTCGTAGAGGATGAAAAGCGCGCGACGAACGTCGTTGAGTTCGAGACCGAGCTCCTCGGCGAGCTCCTCGTCGGTGACCTCGCCGTCCGGCGGCGCGGCGGCGACGGGCATCCCCGTCGGACCGACCAGCTCGTGGAGGTACTTCTGAATGACAGGGTCTCCCAGCAGGTCCTCAAAAGCCATTATCACAGTACTCTGTCGCAGAATCGTTTAAAAGCACCGGATAACGGCGTCGAGCGGGGTCGTCTGGTCTGTCGCTGTCGGAGCGCGAGCGGACGTAGCTTCTTGTCCGAAAACGGGACGACTCGACGCTGTGAGCTAACCACCGTCCGCGGTCGGTCGAGGCGGGTGTCCGGCGCACCGCCGCGGAGTCTCTCAGCGCCGGCTGTTCGCCATCTCGTTCGGACCCGGTCGCTCCGAGCGACCGCCGTTTCTCACTTTACCTCTTCGACGCGCTTGCCCGTCTCCATCGGAACTACCTCGCGCTCGGCGTCCTCCCACCCGCGCTCGAGTTCGCGGCCCTCGAACAGGCGGTCGAGGAACACCGCCAACGCGGCCACCTCCGAGTGTGGTTGGTTCGTCACGCCGACGTTGAAGTCCGCATAGTCGTACACCTCGAACGGCACCTTCTCCGCGCCGACGACGACGAGCAGCGGCCCATCGGCGTGTGCGTCTCTGATGTCTCCCTCCACGTCTTGGACGCGCTCGCCGTACATCGTCAGGTGCGCCACGGTCCCCTCCCAGTCGCGGATGGTGTCGCGGTAGGAGTCGACGACTTCGACATCGAACGGGCCGCCGAATCTCGTCGTGATGTCTCGCACCGTCGCCTCCGACTGATTCGCGTCGCCGACGAGGAGCGCGCGGTCCGCGCCGAGCGCCCGCGCCGTCAACCCGATGTGCGTCGTCATCCGGTCGTCCCGGCCCGGTCTATGGCCGAGTCGCAGGACGACGACTTCGGATTCGCCTTGCATGCGCTGTCCGAGGCGAGCCGTCGGTTAGGGGGTTTCGGAACTCGGCGAGGGACGAAGTCGCGCCGCCGCGAACTGACTCTCGCAGCGCGCGAGCGACCACAATCGACTTACTGCCGTCGGCGGAAATTGGGGCATGAATCTCGTAGACAAGCGAGTCGTGGTCACCGGCGGAGCGGGTCTCGTCGGGTCGCATCTCGCAGCGAAGCTGTCGACGGAGAACGACGTGGTCGTCGCCGACGACCTCTCGAAAGGAACCGAGTCGCGCGTCCCCGACAGCGTCGAGTTCACCCGCGCGGACATGCGCGAACCCGCAGACGTAGCCGAGGTAATCACCGACGATGTCGATATCGTCTTCCACCTCGCGGCGTACACGGACACGAACTACGAGGACCCCCGAAAACTGTTCGAGGAGAACACGGAGATGACGTACAACGTCCTCGAACGGATGGACGAGGTCGGCGTCGACAACGTCGCGTTCACCTCCTCTTCCACTATCTACGGCGAGGCCCCGCGGCCGACGCCCGAGGACTACGCCCCCATCGAACCCATCAGCGCCTACGGCGCGAGCAAACTCGCCGACGAGGCGCTGATGTCGACGTACGCGTACTCGTACGACTTCACGGCGTGGGTGTTTCGCTTCGCCAACATCGTCGGTCCAAAGCAGCGCGGCAACGTCATTCCCGACTTCATCGAGAAACTGCTCGACGACCCCGAGACGCTCACCATCCTCGGTGACGGCCGCCAGGAGAAGTCGTACCTGTACGTCGAGGACTGCGTCGACGCCATCTGCCACGTCGTCGAGAACGCCGACAGGTCGATGAACACCTACAACCTGGGGACGCGGACGACCACCTCGGTCAACCGCATCGCCGACATCGTCGCCGACGTGATGGGTCTCGACCCCGAGTACGAGTACACCGGCGGCGAGCGCGGGTGGAAGGGCGACGTGCCGAAGATGCGCCTCTCCATCGAGAAACTCTCCGCGCTCGGCTACGAACCGTCGACGTCCAGCGACGAGGCGGTCGAACGCGCGGCGGCCGAACTGTACGAGGAACTCCGCGCCGAACGCGCGTCACGATAACGGCTACTCGGTTTTGGTTTCAGACGCCTCTCGGGCGGCCCGTCGAACGAACCCACCGCACGGATGCGTTATCGCCGATGTCGGAGAGGAGGTTACATCGGACAGTCGACACGTACCGCTTGGTCGAGAAACCGATCGAATCCCTCGGTTTCGGCAAGCTCGACCGTCTCCCGGCCCGGTTCGTGGCTGACGACGCCCGCGTCGGCGAGTTTCGCGAGATGGACGTGATGCAACGCCACCCGGACGGTTCGCACGTGGTCGTCGTCGGCTCTCGCACTTGCGTCGCTCGCCTCCAACTCGGCGACCCGCTCGGCGAGTGAGTCCAGTTCCATCGAGGCGGCGTTCCGCCGCAACGAGTACAGCACGTACCGACGGCGCGGGTTCTCCAACAGCTCGAATATCGTGTTCAGTTTCTGCGTATCGAGCGAGCTCATCGTCCCGTCTCCACGCTTCGGGACACCTAATATCTTTTTTCACAGATATCTATACTCTTTAAAATATCCAGAGGCCGCTGCCGGTCGGCTTAAATTTCGAATATTTATAATAGTGTATATATGAGGTATCGGGGAAATAGTATAATTTAATTTACATTTTGACGCTGAGAGATCAGCTCTCGTCGGCGTGGTCGCCGGTTCAGGAAACGTCCTCCTCCTCGAGTCCCTCGGGATGGAAGTGGTCCCACGGTTGGACGAGCTCGCGGGCGACGAGGTAACTCTGACCGATTTCGACGCCGCGGTCGGTGAGTTGCTCTATCATCGACTCGATTCGGGCGGTCGAGTCGGCGACGGCCTGGATGTGGAGATTCTCGTTACCGGCCATGATCTCTCTGACGCTCACGATCCCGAGCATTCCGAGTATCGATTCGGCCACCTTCGACCGTTCGGCGATGGGGGCCGTGCAGACGAAGAAGACGACGAGCGGATAGCCCGCCGCTTCGTAGTCGATATCGGGGTGGTAACCACGGATGATCTTTCGCTCTTCGAGCTTCTGGATTCGATTGGCGACGGTGGTACTCGTCACGCCGGTCTCGGCGGCGATACTCGTATCGCTCTTGCCGCGGGCGTCGACCTGGAGTAGGTGGAGGATTTGTCGGTCGAGCCCGTCGAGTTCAGCGTTCATATATATAACACGTTTCGAGGCCAGTTGAAGATAGAGGTGGTCACCCCCCGTCGCGTCTCCCGTGGCATCTGGAAGGTCACGACGGGCGCAGAGCCCCCGGACCGTCGTTTCCGACACCGGCACTTGAAGGAAGCAGGCGGTGAGAAGCGAGCGGGAGACGGGAAGAGGCGCGGAGGGGAGCGGGAGTTACACCGACAACGCCGTCTCCGCCTCCGCCCCCGCGTCGGCGGCCGCCAGTTCGCCGACGACGGCGTACTCGCCCGGCTCCGGGTCGTCCCAGACGCCCTCGAACGTCATCGACTCGCCCGGGTCGAGCGTCTCGCTGCCGAGCATCTGCGCGAACATGCGGCCGTCGCTCCAGCGCCACACCTCGCTGTCGCCGTCGGCGTCCGTCACGACGAACTCCGCCCGTCGGGCGTCGCGGAACGAGAGCGTGACGCGCTCGTCTCCGCGATTCTCGACGGTCAGTTCGAACTCGACGTACTCCTCTTGCGGCGTCGCGGTGAGCGTTGCTGTGAGCATACGTTGGGTACGGAAAAGCGGGGAATAACTCTCCGGGTCTTCCGGGGGTTACAGGTCGTCGGAGGAGTCGAGGCCGAGCGCCGCCGCGACGTCGAGCAGTCCCGCGCCCTGCTCGTTCGACGCGAGGCCGACGTCCTCGGCCGTCGAGGTGAGCCGGTCGCGGGCTTCGGCGTTCGTGTAGCCGTTGGCCATCAACTGTGCGCCAGCTCCGGCGACGTGCGGGCACGCCATCGAGGTGCCGGAGAACACGTCGTAGCCGCCGCCGGGGACCGTCGACTCGACGTCGACGCCGGGCGCGGCGATCTCGACCTCCGGACCGGTCGAGGAGAAACTCGCCAACTGGTCGCCGCTGTCGGTGGCGCTCACGGCGATGACCTCCTCGTAGGCGGCGGGGTAGCCGACACAGTCGCTGCAGGGGCCGGAGTTGCCCGCCGCGGCGACGAGCAACACGCCGTTGTCGTAGCCGTACGTACAGGCGTCCTTGACCGTCTGCGACCCGCTGGACGCGCCGAGGCTCATGCTGGCGATGTCCCAGCCCTGGTCGGCGGTGTACTCGATACCCGCTGCGATGTCGGAGAACGAGCCGCTGCCGCGCTTGTCGAGCACCTTCACCGCGTGCAGCGTCGCCTCCGTGCTGACGCCGACGACGCCCTCGTCGTTGTCGACGGCGTCGGCCGTCCCGGCGCAATGGGTGCCGTGGTCGTTGTCGTCGTCCCACGGTTCGGCGTACGGGCCTCTCGCCGAGACGAACGCCTTGCCGTCGCCGAGGTTCGCCTGCAGGTCGGGGTGGTCGGAGTCGATACCGGAGTCGAGGATAGCGATGTCCGCACCCGCGCCGGTCTCGCCGTTCGCGTGCGCGACCTCCGCGTCGACGCGGTCGATTCCGTACGGCGTCGACTGCGCGAACGCGTGCATCTGACCGTTCGTCTCGACGTAGCGAACGTCGCCGCGGTTCTGCAGGCCCTTCACCGCGTGCTCGTCGACGCGGATGGTCATCGCGTCGAAGTTGAAGCGGCGGACGACCGAAGATGCGGCGCTCTCGGCCGCTCGTCTGCCGCTCTTTCCTCGATAGCCGACGTTCACTTCGACGAGATTGTCGTTGCCTTTCGCCGTTGCGAGTCCGCTGAGCCCGCCGACGCTGACCGTTACGCCCGTCGTCTTCAGCACGTTCCGTCGAGTTACCCCCGTGGTATCATCTGGCATTGCAGCCAGCTAGAGGTATTAATCTATTTTATATCTTTAGGAATTGAATTATGTTGCCGATAAATTACTGTCCTGATACGGAAAGATACAGTCGAATATGAGGGAGAAGATATCAGTCGGTGTCGTCGCCGAGACCTAGCGCGGCCGCGACGTTCAGCAGGCCGGCACCCTGTTTCGCCCGTCCGAGACCGAGGTCGTCGGCGGTTCCGACGAGTCGCTCCCGGGCCTCCGTCGTCGAGAGACCGGTCGAGACGAGTAGCGCCGCGGCCCCGGCGACGTGCGGGCACGCCATCGACGTCCCCGAGTACGTCCTGTACCCGCCCGGGACCGTCGACCGGACGTTCGTGCCGGGGGCGGCGATATCGATGCGCGGTCCCGTCGACGAGAAGGCGGCGAACTCGCCGTTACGGTCGACGGCGCTCACGGCCAACACCGTCGGCAGCGTCGCCGGAAACCCTACCGTGTTCGGCCGCGCGCGGCCGTTGCCGGCGGCGGCGACCAGCAGCACCCCTTCCTCGGCAGCGTACCGACAGGCGTCGCGGATGAGGTTCGTCGGGCGTTGCGACCCGAAACTCAGACTCGCGACGGCCCACCCCCGGTCGGCGACGTGCTCGATACCGGCGGCGATGTCCGAGACGAGACCGACACCGGCGCAGTAGATGACTTTCACCGCGTGTAACGTCGTCTCGGGGGCGACGCCGACGACCCCTTCGTCGTTGTCGACGGCCCCGACGACGCCCGCGCAGTGCGTCCCGTGGTTGTCGTCGTCGTCCCAGTCGGTCTTACAGGCGTTCCCGTTGCCGGTGACTCGGCAGAGTCGCGGCCGACCCCGACAGTTGACGAACGCCCGTCCCTCCCCGAGATTCCCGCGGAGGTCCGGATGGTCGGAGTCGACGCCGGAGTCGACGATAGCGACGTCGACGCCGTCGCCCGTGATTCCCGCCTCGCTGGCGAGTTGCGCGCCGATACGGGAGATACCGTGCGGAACCGCCTGGGAAGTCGACTGTTGGTACGTCCGCATCGTCCCGTTGACCTCGACGTACCGGATCTCGGGGCGTCGCCGAAGCGTCGCCACGGCCTCTCGCGGGAGTTCGACCGTCAGCGCGTCGAACGCGAACGGCCGAACGACTCGGGTCGCGGCTCGGCGAACGACGTCGAAACCGGCACCTTCGGCGGTCGCATCGAGTCCGACGTTCACCTCGACGGTGTCACCGGCGTTTCCGTCCCCCTCCCGAACGCTCCCCGCTGCGAGTCCGGTCGTCGCACCCCCACCAACTGCCCGCAACACCCCTCTGCGTGTCGCTGCTGACTGTCTCGACATTCTTCGGATGGTTCGGACCACTGTCGCTTATCTCTAATTTCGACCGACGCGACAGTCGTGACGGTCGTTCTCTCGTCGGTGTCGAACAGTCCGGCTCGGGAGGTAGGGGGACGGTTCGAGAACGTGTCGCGCGACGACGGCGCACGTCGCCGAAAGAGACGCTTTTACCGTCGGAACTGATACCGGTACCCGTGCAAGTCGTCGGCTACGATTCGCTCGATGGAGGACTCTACCTCGCGCCGAGCGACGGGACGAAACTCGGCGATGGGACACCGACGGACCCGACCGACGTCGAGTACCTCTCGCTCGACGCCGGCGACGAACTCACGTACCGACTCGGGGAGCGCCACTGCGCCGGGACCGTCGCCGATGAGGGGCACCACGCCTGCGGGAACGACGACGCGCCGTACTGCGAGTACCACCGGAGCACGTGGGTCTGCGCGCGCTGTACGGGCACCTGTCTCAAAGACGAGATGGACTGCTTCGACGACCACGCCATCTACCTCGCGGCGTTCGCGCCCGACGTGTTCAAAGTCGGCGTCACGAAGGAGTGGCGACTCGACACCCGCCTTCGAGAGCAGGGTGCCGACAGGGCCGCTCACCTCCGAACCGTCGAGAACGGCCGCATCGCCCGCGAAATCGAATCGGAACTCGCGCGCGACCTAACCGACCGGGTGCGCGTGCCGACGAAGCGGGCGGGTCTCCACCGGAGAGTCGACTCCGAGAGGTGGGAGGCGCTGCTCGCCGAGTTCGACCCGCTCGACACCTTCGAATTCGACTACGGGTTCGGCCTCGACACCCAACCGGTGGGGGAGACCCTCGCCGCCGGGCGCGTCATCGGCACGAAAGGTCGACTGCTCGTCCTCGACAACGCGGGTACGACCTACGCTGTCGACATGCGCGACCTCGTCGGCTACGAGCTCCGCGAGGGCGAGAGCGACCGGAATCTCCAGTCGAGCCTCGGCGCGTTCGGGTGAGTTGTGAGCCAGCCCGAGAGGCGAATTGGACGGTCTTCGAGTACGTCCCACCGAGGTGTTGGGTGGTGAAATCTACCATCTCACTGCGCAAACTCACTTCGAGAGGGAGTGACGACTCCGACTTTGGCAACGGTTCCGCGGTACGGCAGCGGTCAAGTGTCCGAGTGGGGTGAACGTGCGGTGGTAGTCGGAGCGGGCGTCGGGGGTCTACTCGCGGCGGGCGTACTCGAGCCGAGCGCTTCTCTTGGTCCGTCGAAATCGCCAGACGCCGGCACTCCGTCGCCTGAGTGCCAACGCTTTTCGGCGTGGCGTGCGAACGGCGACCCATGCCAGAAGACGAACCCGACGAGCCGACAGAGTCCGAGGACGTAGACGTCGAAGCCGAGGAGAACATCGACGCCGACTCCGGCGACGGAGAGGGGGAAGAAAAATCGTTCCGCGAGCGCGTCGAGGAGATTCGAGAGCGGCGCGCGAAGGAGCGAGAGGAGCGCGGCGAGGAGGGCGAGGACCCGATGGCCGAGATGATGGGCGGCGGTGGCGGCCCCGGTGGCCCCGGCGGCATGGGCGGCGGCAACCCGTTCGCGCAGATGATGAGCGGCATGATGGGCGGCGGCGGTCCCGGCGGCATGGGCGGCGGACCGGGCGCGGGCGGCCCCGGCGGCCGACCCGAGGAGAGCCGCAACGACAACGAGGCGCTCGTCCGCGAGGTCCGACAGCTCCGCGACGAAGTCCGCGACCAGACCCGACAGCTCCAGCGCATCGCCGACGCGCTCGAAGACCGGTAAGTCGACCGCCGACTTTTCTCGCTACGCCTCCGCCGAGATCGCGTCGTACATCTCTGCGAGTCGGTCGACGGCGTGTTCGACGCTCATCGACTCCCGGCGGTCGAGACACCGTCGTTTGAGTTCGTCGGCCTCGGCGAACGTCCGCTCGATAGCCGCCCGGAAGCCCGCGGTGTCGCCGAGGTCGTAGTGGTAGCCGGTGACGCCCTCCTCGATAGTGTCCGAGAGCGCGCCGCAGTCGACGCCGACGACGGGCGTCCCGCAGGCATTGGCTTCGAGCGCGACCAGCCCCTGGGTTTCGACCGGACTCGGGAAGAGAAACGCGTCGAGCGAACTGTAGAAGGCCGGGAGTTCCTCCCGGTCGAGAAAGCCGAGGAACCGGGCGTCGATGCCGCGTTTTCGCGCTTTGGCTTCGAGGTGTTCGCGCGCGGGGCCGTCGCCGCCGAAGACGACGGTCGCGTCGAGTCCGTCGACGGCGTCGACGATGTCGCTGAGACGTTTCTCGTGACCGTGGCGACCCGTGTAGCCGACGAGCGTTTCTGAATCTGTGAGGCCGTGGCGCTCGCGGAACGCCGTCGCGTCGACGGGACGAAACCGGTCGACGTCGACGCCGTTTGGAACGACGCGGATGGGTACGTCGTCGCCGATACGACGCCGCAGGTCGCGCTTGGTCGCTTCGCTCGGGACGGCGACGGCCGCCGCGTGGCCGAGGAACCACCGTTCGTACGACTCCGAGAGGCGTTCGATACCCGATTCGAACCGCTCGCGCGAGGTGAGGTACGAGGCGTACTCGCTGCTCGGCGTGTGATAGGAGACGACAAACGGGAGGTCTTCCCTACGAGCGAGACGGAGGCCGCCGAGACCGAGCGCGAACGGCGTGTGCGCGTGGACGATGTCGACGTCGCGCACCGTCCGTGGGACGCGCGGCAGGCCGAACCGGAACCCATCGTAGAACGGAAACGGGAGGCTGCGGATGGGGTACTCGCCGTCTTCGGGGTCGTAGTCGTTCGAGTCGGGATAGACGACGTCCATCCGACCGCCGCGGGCCCGCCAGCGGTCGCGCCACGACTCGACGGTGTAGGTGACGCCGTTGACCGTGGGAAGGTAGGTGTCGGTGAACGCGACGACCGAGTGCATTGTCACGTGATTCGGAGACTCGGGGTTAAGTCGTTGTGACTTTCACCGTCGGTCGGGACCGCTTCGGCGACGCTCAAACCCGCCCGGCCGAGACGTCTTCGTACGCTTCGACCAGTTCCTCGCCGACGCGCTCCAGGCTGTGCTCGGCCGCGGTCTCTCTCGCGTTCTCGCCGAGTCGCTCTCGGAGGTCGGGGTCGCGCGCCAAGAGGTCGAGCGCGCGGCGGAACTCCGCGCGCGTCGAACACTTCAGGCAGTCGTGGCCGTGGGCGTAGAACTCCTCGAAGACGGGGATGTCGCGGAGGACGACCGCCTTCCCGCAGGCCATCGCTTCGAGGACGGCGATGCCCTGATTCTCGTTTTTCGTCGGGAAGAGGTAGACGTCGCCCGCGCCGAACGCGCCGCGCTTGTCGTCGACCCACCCGGTGAAGGTGACGTTCTCCGGGGGGTTCTCGGTCCAGTATCGTACTTCCTTCGACGCCTGCGGCCCGGAGTCGTAGGGACCGAACCACGCGAACTCGTACTCGGTCTCCTCGGCGAGTTCACAGAACGTCGTCAGTCCCTTGCGCTCGAAGACGTTGCCGACGGTGAAGACGACGAGGCCGTCGAGGTCGAAGCGCTCGCGGTACTCCTCGCGGAACCCCTCGAACCCGTCGAGCGACGCGACGTCGACGCCGTTCGATATCGACCGGATGGGAGCGTCGACCGGGTACGATTCGAGGAGTTCCTTCGTGTATTGGCTGGGACAGAGCACGAGGTCCGCCTGCGAGTAGAACCACCGGAGATATCGTCGAAGGGGCTTCGCGGCGAGGTTCGACCCGCGGAAGCTCTCGGCGAAGTCCTCGCTCGTGACGTGGCTGTGGAGGACGAGCGGTTTCTCGTAGTGTTTGGCGTGCCGGGCGACCGCGAGGCTCCCCGGCCCGATGAGGTTACAGTGAGCGACGTCGAACTCGACGACGGGGTTGCGCCCGCGGAGCGCGCTGAGCGGGATGCGAGTCGGCGACCCGCCGCGCCACGGCGAGGTGACCACCTCGACGTCGGTCCCTTCGAGGGCGGCCCGCTGGTGGTCCGTCGAGGTCCCGATGCCGCTTCGGTGGAGTTGCGAGGCGAGTTCGAGGTAGTTGAGGACGCGCACGATTCTGTCGGTTCGCAGGGGACGACTTTTAGTGTGGCGGCTTTGGGCCGTTCGATGATAGACGAGGGGGATAGCTCGGAACTTCTTCACGCCGGAGAACGCCTCGAAAGCCCGACCTTCGGTTGCCGGACGGACCACCATCGGGTGGTGATTTCGAGGTGTCCACAGTCGTTCAACGACGTCGTGCAGTCAAACTCTCCCTCCCAGACAACGAGTCGAAGTGAATCGGAAGCGCTTCGGAACATCTATCAGAAAACCCCGACCCAGTACAGGACGAATGCCGAGCATCGCCGAGGAGCGCATCGCGCGGTTACACGAACTCGCCCGCGAAGCGACCAGGGAACGCGAGTTCGACCGCTCCCGCGAGTACGTCCGCCTCGCTCGCCGGCTCTCCGAGCGGAACCGCTGCGGCCTCCCCCGCGAGTTCAAACGCTTCTCCTGCGACACCTGCGACGCGTACCTCGTTGCGGGCGTCAACGCCCGCGTTCGGCTCCAAAACGGACACGTGGTGATTCGCTGCGACTGCGGCCAGATCGGCCGGTACCCGTACCGCACCTGAGTGAACTGTTCGGCGTCTTCCGAGCGACCGGTAACGCCGGTCGGTAACTAAAGGTTGAAACCTCCCGCGTCGCTACGACGGGACAGATGGTAGACAACGAGTTACGCAAAGAGGCCCACGACCTCGACGTGACGGTCTGGGTCGGCAAGAGCGGTATCGCCGCGGTGACAGAGGAGCTGCGCGACCAACTCGACGAGCGAAAACTGGTGAAGGTGAAGTTCCTCCGGGCGGCCCGCGGCGGTAGCTCGACGGAAGAACTCGCCGACGAACTCGCCGAGGCGGTGAACGCAGAACTGGTGGAGACGCGCGGTAACACGGCGGTCTTCCACTGATGAGCCTCCTGCTGCAGACGGAGCCGAGAGGACCTCTCGCGAGGTTCCTCGTCAACACGTTCGGTCTCGAGGAGAGCGTTACATACGCCAACGCCGTCGATTCCGCGACCACCTTCCTCGTCGTCTTCGTCGCAGTGTTCCTCGTCGGTCGATTGCTCCTCCTGCCGGTCACCGGTCGACTTCTCGACAATCGAGGCCTGGAGGCGCACGCCCAGAAACCGCTGCGGAAACTGCTCGGCGTCGTCATACTCTTCGTCGCCGTCGGCGTCGCATTCGCGGCCGCCGGGTTCGGGAACATCCTCACCGCGCTGGCGACGATCGGTGCGGCGGCGACGCTCGCCATCGGTTTCGCGATGCAGGACGTCATCGCCAACTTCGTCGCGGGCGTGTTCATCTTCACCGACAAACCGTTCCGCATCGGCGACTGGATCGAGTGGGACGGCAACTCCGGCATCGTCGAGGACATCAGTTTCCGCGTCACGCGCGTCCGAACGTTCGACAACGAACTGCTGACGGTGCCGAACTCGCACCTCACCGACGGCGTCATCAAAAACCCCGTCGCGAAGAGCAAACTCCGCCTGCAGGTGCCGTTCGGCATCGGTTACGATGACGACGTCGAGAAAGCGACGAACATCATCCTCGAAGAAGCCGAGAAACGCAACGACATCCTCGCCGACCCCGAACCGTCGGTACGGCTGACGGAACTCGGCGACTCCGCAGTCGTGCTCAAATCGCGCATCTGGATCTCACAGCCGAGTCGCTCGGACTTCGTGAAGACGCGCGGCGAGTACGTCACGGCAGTCAAACAGCGGTTCGACGCCGAGGGAATCAACATCCCGTTCCCGAACCGCAACCTCACGGGCTCTCTCGACATCGAAGGGCTGGACCGAATCATGGCCAGCACCGACGACTGAACGCCCCGACTTCGCCGCGGCTCTCTTTAGCGGTCGACCGACCCGAGGACGATGTCGAGACTGCCGAGCGCCGCGATGAGGTCGGGAACGTACTCGCCGTTGGCCATCTCCGGCAGCGAGTGGAGGTTGTTGAAGCAGGGGCTGCGAATCTTGAATCGCGCGGGCGAGTCGGTGCCGTCGGCGCGGATGTAGATGCCCATCTCGCCCTTCGCCGCCTCGACCGCTTTGTACGTCTCGGTGCCGTCCTCCGGGCGCAGCGTCCGCGGTACGTTCGACTGGATGTTCCGCTCGTCTTCGGGCCAGTCTTCGAGGATGTCGATGCACTGCCCGACGATCTTCGCCGACTCCTCGACCTCGCGCAGTCGGACGAGCATCCGCGCGTAGTTGTCGCAGCCGTCCTCGACGCAGACGTTCCAATCCAGTTCCGGATAGTAGCCGTAGGGGTCGTCGCGTCGAAGGTCGTAGTCGATACCCGAGGCGCGGGCGACGGGACCGGTGACGCCGTAGTCTTTCGCGACCTCCGGCGGGAGGACGCCGACGTCGACGGTCCGCGACTGGAGGATCTCGTTACCGGTGATGAGGTCGTGGTACTCTTCGAGCGTCGGCGGCAGCTCTTCGAGGAAATCTCTGACTTTCTCGAAGAACTCGTCTCGGGGTTCGGGGAGGTCCCAGACCACGCCGCCGAGACGGAAATAGTAGAACATCATCCGCTGGCCCGTGAGGTCCTCCATGATGTTCTGGACCTTCTCGCGGTCGCGGACGGCGTACATGAAGATGGCCGTGAAGTCGCCGTAGACGTCGAGCGCGAACGTCCCGACGGCGAGGAAGTGGCCGAGCATCCGCCCGAGTTCGACCGACATCGTCCGGAGGATGTCCGCGTACTCGGGCACGTCGATGTCTGCGAGGTGCTCGATGGCCCGCGCGACGGCCCACTCGTTCGGGATGTTCGCCGTGTAGTCCCAGCGGTCCGCGTACGGGATTATCTGGTAGCGGTAGGTGCCGTTCTGACACATCTGCTCCTCGCAGCGGTGCAGGTAGCCGATGTCGGGGTCGACGTGTGCGACCTGCTCGCCGTCGAGGATGCAGTTGAGGTGGAGCACCCCGTGGGTGGCCGGGTGATGCGGCCCGATGTTGAGCAGCATCGTGTCGGTGTCTTGGTCGTCCTCGCCGGGGATTCGGCGGTCCTCCTGGAGCGGGTTCATGTTCTCGCGCAGCGTGACGATCTGAGGCCGGTCCTGGTCGTAGTTAAGCGACAGCGGGTGGCCCTGCCACGTCTCCGGTAGATAGATGCGACGGAGGTCGGGGTGGCCCTCGTACTCGATGCCGACGAGGTCGTACGACTCGCGCTCGTGCCAGTCCGCCGTCCGGAACACTGGCTCGGCGGATTGGCTGACGGGATTGTCCTTGGGCGTGGGTACGACGATGCTGACCTCGTCGGTCGGGTCGGCGTACCTCTTCATGTGGTATATCGACTCGTACCGGTCGACGTACTCCTGCGCCGACAGGAGCGAGAGATGGTCGAACCCCGCCTCGTTCTTCAAGAGCGAGAGCGTCTCCTGTACTTTGTCCGCTCGGATGACGAACGCCGGAGCGTTCTTGTGGTCGTCGCGACCGACGACCAGGTCGCCGAGCAGGTCGGCGAGCGCTTCCTCCCGCGTCTGCTCGACGGCGGGGGTCGTCTCCTCCGGCCCGGACTCTTCGAGGCTCATCGCGTACCGCCTCGCGCTCTACTGGTTCGGTCGGTCGTCGAATAGGTTGCTGTCATTAGGTTGCCCCGGTGGTCGACGACTCATCTACGCCGCCCTGTGAGAGCGACGGGACGCTCGACGGGTCGTCGTAATCCTACGTCGGAGTTCGTAACGACCGTCTATAAGAATTGTTTCCATTTGACAGGATAGTCTCCGAAAGGTACCGGTCGGCCGCGTTCGACGCGCATCGAGGTCACCCTCGCCCGACGACTCTGTCGACCTGTCTCTCGGTGGGCCCGCCTCTCAGTCGCCGCGGGTTTCCGACCGCTCGGGTCGCCCGACGTCGTCGGTGTCGGTCGCTCCCTCACCGCCGTCCGCGATGGTCGAGCGCCTGCGCTCGCGCCGCCAGTGCCACTCCTTCGTGAAGAGGCCTTGATTCTCGATGTCCCACGGGTCGTCGCCCGCGTGCGCCCCTTCGTAGGCCGACTGCACCATGTTCCACAGCCAGATTAGCTGGCCGAATCCGAGCAGAAACGCCCCCAACGTCGCCGCCTGATTGAGCGTGGCGAACTGCGGGAGATAGGTCGCGTAGCGGCGCGGCATGCCGCCGTAGCCGAGGAGGATGAGTGCGAAGAACGTCACGTTGACCCCGACCATCGACAGCCAGAAGTGCCACTTACCGAGTCGACGCTGGTACATCCGCCCCGTGACGAGCGGGAACCAGTAGTAGGTCCCGGCCATTAACGCGAAGAGAATCGCGCCCGCGACGATGTAGTGGAAGTGGCCGACGACGTAGTGGGTGTCGTGCAGTACGAGGTCGACGGGGATGGAGGCGAGGAAGACGCCCGTCACGCCGCCGATGATGAAGTTCGAGACGAAGCCAATGCAGAACAGCATCGGCGTCGTCAACCGCAGGTTGCCGTTCCACATCGTCGTGATCCAGTTGAACGTCTTGACCGCGCTAGGGATGGCGATAGCGAGCGAAACCGCCATGAACGAGGAGCGCAGTCGCGGGTCCATTCCGGTCGCGAACATGTGGTGCGCCCAGACGCCGAACGAGAGCACGCCGATCGCCAGCGTCGAGTAGACGACGAACTTGAAGCCGAACAGCCGGCGACCCGCGAAGCGCGGGAGGACGTAGCTAACGATACCCATCGGCGGCAGGACGATGATGTACACCTCGGGGTGACCGAAGAACCAAAAGAGGTGCTGCCAGAGGATGGGGCCGCCGCCCTCGCCCGCGAAGAACGTCGTGCCGAAGTTCCGGTCGAACAGCAGCATCAACAACGCGCTCCCGAGCACGGGAAATGCGAAGAGGATGAGCCCCGACTGCGTGAGGACGGTCCACGAGAAGATGTCGAGGTTCGCCCACGTCACCTCCTCGGCGCGTTCGGTGAAGATGGTCGCGATGAAGTTGATCGCGCCCATCGTCGTGGAAACCCCCGAGAGGTGAAGTCCCAACAGTAGCAGGTTGATGCTCATCGCCGACTCGGTGATAGAGAGCGGAGGATAGAGCGTCCACCCCGTCTGCGCCGGGTCGAATCCGAAGGGGACGAGCAACACGCCGCTCCAGATGAACAGCGCCGACGGCGGCAGCAGCCAGAAGGCGATGGCGTTGATACGCGGGAACGCCATGTCGTCCGCGCCGATGACCAGCGGGATGAAGTAGTTCGCGAACGCCGCGATGCCGGGCGTCGCGACGAGAAACAGCATCGTGAGTCCGTGGCTCGTCAGCAGTCCGTTGTAGAGCGCGGGCTGGAGGAGCGTCTCGTCCGGGGTGAAAAGCTCCGCCCGCATGAGCATCACCGCCGTCCCCGCGAAGAACAGCGCGACCGTCGAGAACACGCCATAGAGGATGCCGATGTCCTTGTGGTCGACCGTCGTCAGCCACCGCACCAGTCCGCCCGGTTTCTCCTCACTGACGGACTCCTCCCGCTCGACGGCAGTGCCGCCGACGCCGAGCGGAACGGTGTGCCGCCAGCTTTCGACGCGCGTCAGCCAGAGGGCGACGCCGAGGAGGAACAGCCCCATCAGCACCGTCAGGACCAACTGCGCGCTGACGCCGAGTTGGGCCGGGACGGCGACGGACGGGTCGGCAGTCACGGCGAATCGGCCCAGTTATAGCGCATGACGAGGTCGTCGGTGTCTATCTCCTCGGCGAGTTGGTCGACGACCTCGTCGCGTTCGAGGTCGCCGAACCGTTCGAGTTCGTACGGCTTGACGACGACGGGCGCGGACTCGCCGTTGGCGATGCGCTCTTGGAGTTTGGCGACGCCGTAGATGAGCGCCTCGGGGCGCGGCGGACAGCCGGGAATCTGGATGTCGACGGGGATGACCTCCTCTGCGCCCTTGATGACGTTGTACCCCTCCTGAAACGGACCTCCGGAGGCGGTACAGTTGCCCATGCCGACGACGAACTTCGGCTCGGGCATCTGGTCGTAGACGCGCTTCATCCGCGGGGCGAACTTCGAGACGATGGTCCCAGGGACGATGATAACGTCGGCTTGCCGCGGCGAGGCACGCGGGACGCCCGCGCCGAAGCGATCGAGGTCGTGTTTGATTGCGTACGTGTGCATCATCTCGATGCTGCAGCAGGCGATACCGAACTGCAGCATGAACATCGACGACCCCCGGACCCAGTTCATGAACTTATCGAACTTCGTGAGGATGAACGGCGACGAACCGAACGCCTCCCGGAGCTTCGAGTTGTATCTGTCGTGTTGACGCGTCTTGCGGGTGGTCTCGTGGATATCCTGTAGCTCCGTCTCCGTCGGCGAGCTCTCGTGTGCCATGGTCTCTGTCTCCGGAATCTGCGGCCGACCGTCGTCGTCTGTCGGCGTGCGCTAGGTCAGCTACTTCGGAGACGTGGAAAAGTATTGTCAGAGGTTATTCAGAAACTCGCGGGCGACAGATTGTCGGTTTACGTCGTTATTCTCCGCGTCGGGAGTCGAAAAACACTCCGCATCGGCACCGAGAGCGCCCCATCGGGAGAACACGCGGCGCTCGGACCCCAAAGCGGGCCGCAAAAGGTGACCGCCACGCCCGGTTTTCCGTACTCAATCGAGTAACTGCGCGGCGATGGTGTTGCGCAGAATCTCGCTGGTTCCTTCGTATATCTCGTTCAGTTTCGCGTCGCGGTAGTAGCGCTCGGCGGCGAAATCCTTCGTGTAGCCGTAGCCGCCGTGGATTTGGATACCCTCGTTCGCCACCTCGCGGCTGATTTCACTGGCGTACAACTTGGCCTGCGCGGCCTCCTTGATGAAGTTCTCGCCGCGCATCTTCTTGTCCGCCGCTCGGTGCATCAGCAGTTTCGCGGCCTGAATCTTCGTGTCCATGTCGGCCAGTTTGTGCTGGATGGACTGGAAGCCGGAGATGGGCTGGTCGAACTGTTCGCGTTCCTGGGCGTACTGCAGCGCGTCGTCGCGGGCGGCGCAGGCGATGCCGATGGAGCGCGCGGCGATGGTGATGCGCCCGCCGTTGAGCGTCTTCAGCGCGTGGACGAAGCCGTCGCCCTCCTCGCCGAGCAGGCGGTCCTCGGGGATGCGCATGTCGTCGAAGCGGAGTTCGGCGGTGGGACAGCCCTTGTCGCCGAGTTTGTGCTCGGTGCCCTCCACGACGAAGCCGTCGTCCTCCTCGGGGCGGACGACGAAGGAGCTAATGCCCTTTTTTCCGGCGTCGAGGTCAGTTTTCGCAAAGAGGGTAACCGTGTCGGCGACCGAGCCGTTCGAGATCCAGAGCTTGCCGCCGTTGACGACGTACTCGTCGCCGTCTTTCTCGGCCGTCGTCGTCATCGAGGGGACGTCACTGCCCGCGCCCGCCTCCGAGAGCGCGAACGCGCCGATGTTCTCGCCCGTGTTCAACGGCGTGAGGTACTCCCGTTTCTGGTCCTCGTTTCCGAAGGCGTACACCATGTTGCCCGCGAGGCTGGTGTGGGCGGCGACGACGGTGCCCAGTCCGCCGCTGCCGCGGGAGATCTCCTCGAGACCGATAGCGTAGGAGTGGTAGTCCAGACCCGCACCGCCGTACTTCTCGGGGAACGGCATCCCCATCAGACCGAGGTCGGCCATCTCGGAGACGAGGTCGGCGGGGAACTCGTCGGTCTCGTCGATATCGGCGGCGACGGGCCGAATCTCCTCGTCGACGAACTCCGCGACCATATCCCGAATCTGCTTCTGCTCCGCGGAGAGCTGGAAGTCCATGCTGCGGTTTTTCACTGTCGACCGTTTAGGTTTTCCGGGTGCAGGGTGTGAGCTGTTCACATTTGACGGAAGTGCCACGAGGCTTTTTATGTCTCCTTCCGTAAGCTGGGATACTCCGGATGCCTGAAGACGCAGATGCCCGCCCCCCCGGGAACGACGCAGACTTGCAGTGGTGCCACGACGCCGTCCAAGGCGTCTCGCGGACGTTCGCACTTACCGTGCGCGTCCTCGACGAGCCGATGTCATCGTACATCTGTCTCGGCTACCTCGTCTGCCGTATCGCCGACACCGTCGAAGACGCCGAGCACATCCCCGCCGACGAGCAAGCCCGCTTGCTCCGTCTGTACGACGCGGCGCTCGACCCGGACGACGAGACGACCATCGAACAGTTCACCGAGGCGGTCGAACCCTGGGTGCCCGCGGCCGAGGCTCGAACCGACGACTGGGAGGTCGTCGCCGAGTCGCCGCGCGTCTTCCGCACGTTCGAATCCCTACCCGCCGACGTTCGGGAGGCGGTGACGCCGCCGGCCCGCGAACTCGTCCAGGGGATGGCGATGTTCGTCGAACGCTACGCCGATACGGACGGGCTCCGCATCCAGTCGCGCGAGGAACTCGAAGAGTACTGCTACTACGCCGCCGGCACCGTCGGCACCCTCATCACCAACCTCGTCACCCGCGGCGACATCGACTCCGAGCGCCGCAAACGCCTCTACAACACCGCCGAGGAGTTCGGCCTCCTCCTCCAACTGGTCAACATCTCCAAGGATGTCTACGACGATTATACCGAGGAGAACAACGTCTATCTCCCAGCGGAGTGGCTCGAAAATGAGGGCGTCCCGCAGGACGAGGTCGTCGACCCGGCGAACAAAGCGGGCGCGACGAACGTCGTCCGCCGAACTGCCTCCCACGCCCGGACGTACCTCGACGACGCGCAGACGTATCTGGAGACGGTCCCGACGACCGACGGCAACACGCTCGCCGCGTGGGCGATTCCGTTCCTCCTCGCCGTCGGTACGCTCCGCGAACTGTCGGCGAACCCCGAGGACGCGCTCACCGGCCGCGGCGTGAAGGTGTCCCGACAGGAGGTGTTCGCCGTCGTCGGCGCGATGACCAGCGGCGGACGCGAATCGCTGGCGGAACTCCGCGAGGCCATCTCTCGCTCGCCGTACCACCGCGTCGCCCGCCAAGCGGACTGAACGTCGGAACCGCGTCCGCCGAACGCAGTCGACTTCCGGGATATTTAACCCGGAGTCGCGCACGCCTTCTGGCATGAAAGCCACCGCACGAGCACACCCGATTCAGGGCCTCGTGAAGTACCACGGGATGCGCGACCCGGAACTTCGACTCCCGTACCACGACAGCATCAGCGTCTGTACCGCGCCCTCGAACACGACGACGACCGTCGAGTTCGACTCCGCCGCCGACGAGGACGTGTTTCTCATCGACGGCGAGGAAGTCGAGGGCCGCGGTGCCGAGCGCATCCAGGCCGTCGTCGACCACGTCCGCGAGCTGGCCGACGTCGACCACGCCGTCCGCTTCGAGAGCGAGAACAACTTCCCCTCGAACGTGGGCTTCGGCTCCTCTTCCTCCGGTTTCGCCGCCGCGGCGATGGCGCTGTCGGAGGCCGCGGGGCTGGACCTGACGCGCCCCGAGATCTCGACGATCGCCCGTCGCGGGTCCTCATCGGCGGCCCGCGCCGTCACGGGCGCGTTCTCCCAACTCTACACGGGGCTGAACGACGAGGACTGCCTCTCCCGGCGCATCGAAACGGAGTTGGAAGGCGACCTCCGAATCGTCGCGGGGCTCGTGCCGGCCTACAAGGAGACCGAACAGGCCCACGAAGAGGCCGCCGAAAGCCACATGTTCCAGGCGCGGATGGCGCACATCCACGGCCAGATTGCGGAGATGCGCGACGCGCTTCGCAGCGCCGACTTCGACCGCACCTTCGAACTCGCCGAACACGACTCGCTGTCGCTGACGGCGACGACGATGACGGGTCCGTCGGGGTGGGTGTACTGGCAACCGGAGACCATCGCCATCTTCAACGCCGTCCGCGAACTCCGCGAGGACGATGTTCCGGTGTACTTCTCGACGGATACCGGCGCGAGCGTCTACGTGAACACGAAAGCCGACTACGTCGACGAGGTCGAACGGGCGATTTCCGACTGCGGCGTCGAGACGATGGTGTGGGAAGTCGGCGGCCCCGCCGAGATTCTCCCCGAAGCAGACGCGTTGTTCTGAACTCGCTCGACTGAGGCGTGTCGCAGGTGTGCGAACGAACCTAAAACGGAGTCAGAAAAAAGACGCGAGAGGCGTGCGAGAGTGCAATAGGGGCGGACGAAGGCCGATCCGTCGGTTCGAGGCGACTATCAGACGAACCGCTCGCGCCGATTCGTCAACCGACCGGGCCGGAAGTAGTGATTGCATTTGGGACACTGGACGTCGGCGCGAACGTACTCGGGTACCTCGAAACGGTTCTTGCACTCGGCGCATCGAACGATCATGTCTCAGGCTACCGTGACGAGTGCGAAATAACAGTTGGTTCGGGAAAACGACTGTCCGGTACTGCTGTAGAAAACGGTCGAATTAGAGCCGAAAACCGTCGTTACGCAGCGAGCGCCGTAGACTCCTCGACGAATCACCGATTCCGAAGAGTCGGAGCATGGGACAGAGTCTCAGGAGAGACTGCTATCTCCGCGAAAAATTCGGGGGCAGGCGGAGGAGATCAGAGCGTGAACTGCGTGCGAGTCGGTCGGTACTACCGTTACATCGTCGCTGCAGCGAGCATCGAGAAGTTCGAGTCCTCACAGACGATACACTGCCGCGGCGGCGTCTGTGACGTAGTCGCCATCACAACACCGCAGTGTCTACAGACGTGCGTGAACTGTCGGTCGGCCATGGTGTTACACCACCTCTGATGAGGTCACATACGACGATAAGGGGGAGAGATTGCAACAGTACGCCGGTTAATTCGGACGAATCACCGACGACCGGCACGGCCCACATCCTCTTTGCTCCGTGGTTCTAACCGCCGGGTATGAGAGTGGCTGTACTCGGTGCCGGTTACGCAGGCCTCGTCCTCGCGCAGCGTCTCGAACGTCGCCTCCCTCCTGCCGTCGACATCGTCGTCGTCGACGAGTCGCCGACACACCTGGTCCAACACGAAGTTCACCGCGTGATTCGCCGTCCCAGCGTCACCGACGCTCTCACCCTTCCACTGCGCGACGCCCTCGACCGCGCCGAGCTAGTCACCGAACGCGTCGAGCGCGTCGACGCCGACGCGGGATTCGCCGAACTCGCCGACGGGACGGAACTCGACTACGACTTCGGAGCGATCTGTCTCGGGTCGGAGACTAACTTCCACGACCTGCCGGGAGTCGAAGCGCACGCGCTGCCACTGAAACGCGTTCACCACGCCGAGGCGATTCGCACGCAGTTTCTCGACGTCTGCGAGTCCGGCGGCACCGCCGTCGTCGGCGGGGCGGGACTGTCGGGAGTACAGACGGCGGGCGAACTCGCCGCCCTCGCACGCGAACGCAACGCCTCCGACCGCGTCGACGTCGTTCTGCTCGAACAGTTCGACAGCGTTACGCCCGCCTTCCCCGAGAACTTCCAGCAGGCGGTCCACGACGAACTCGCCGCCCGCGATGTGGAGATACGGACGAACACGCCGGTTCAGCGTGCCGAGGCCGACAGCATCGAACTCGCCGAAGGAACCCTTCCGTACGACCTGTTCGTCTGGACGGGCGGCATCCGCGGCGCGGACGCGATGGGCGGCGAGCGTCCACTCGTCCGCAACGACCTCCGACTCTCCGAGAGAACGTTCGTCGTCGGCGACGCCGCCCGCGCCGTCGACGCCGATGGCGAGTCCGTCCCCGCCAGCGCCTCCGCGGCGATTCGAGAGGCCGGAACCGTCGCTCGAAACCTCGAACGACTCGTGACTCGTGAACTCGACGGCGACGGCACCGACTTCGCCCCGCGACTGAAACCGTACCGCTTCGAGGTGCCGGGGTGGATCGTCTCCGTCGGCGACGGTGCGGTGGCGCAGGTCGGGCCGACAGTCGTCACCGGGGCGGCGGCGAAGGCGATGAAGACGACCGTCGGAGCGGGCTATCTGAGTTCGGTGAAGGCGGTCGAGAAAGCGACCGAACTAGTCGAAGCGGAACTGAACGAGTAGAACGGAGGTCGCCGCGGGCGGCGAAGGTTCATAACCGATGCCGGGACCACTTCGTCGGGTGACGTGACTCTCGACCGCCGGCGGAGAGCGGGTGTGCGGCCGCCCGTCGGCGGGTCGTCGACCCCTCGAACCGGCCGCCTGTCAGCCCGCTTGGTCGAAGCGTCGAGTCACGACTCGGCTGCCTCGACCAGTTCTCGAACCCGCTGTTCGTCCACCGGGTTCGTCGTCTCCCCGCCCGATTTGAGCGCCGTCCCGACGATGACCCCGTCGGCGACGGCGAGCAGGTCGGCCACGCTCTCGACGGTCGTCCCGCTGCCGACGACGACCGGCGCGTCGAGACCGAGTTCGTCGCGGTGAGTGACCACTTCGCGGAGTCGGTCGCGGTCGACTGCTTCACCGGTGCCGACACCGGAGACGACGACGCCGTCCGCGAGGCCGCGTTCGAGCGTCTCGGCGACGACTTCGCCGGTCTCTCTCGGCGTCACCGGCGCGGAGTGTTTGACGTCAACGTCGGCGAGGACGGCCACGTCGGCGTCGAGCCGCTCGCGGAGACGCATCGTCTCGTACGCTCGGCCAGTGACGACGCCCTGGTCTGTCACCCGCGCGCCCGTGTGGACGTTCACGCGGACGAACGAGGCACCGGTCGCGGCCGCCACCGACAGCGCCGCCGCCGCGTCGTTTCTGAGGACGTTGACGCCGACGGGGACGGACACCGCCTCGGAGACTGCGCCGACGAGCGCCGTCATCGACGCGACGGTGTGTTTCGGCACGTCGTCGGGGTAGAAGGGCGCGTCGCCGAAGTTCTCCACCATCACAGCGTCGACGCCGCCGGATTCGAGCGCCGCCGCGTCGGCTCTCACGTGCGCTCGGAGTTCGTCGCGGTCGCCTGCGAACCCGGGCGCTCCGGGGAGCGCCGGGAGGTGGAGCATCCCGATTATCGGCGCGTCGAGCGCGAGGAAGTCGTTCATACGCGTCGCTCGCGGGGTGGCCCCAAAGAGGCGGCGAGTTCGACTGAGGCCGCTCCGAACCGACGCGTATAATTCGCGCTTCGAGAGACGACTGGTCGATGGCCGAGACGATTCGATTCGAGGAGAACGCGTTCACCGCGGTCTGCGAACGACTGCCGGAACTCGCGCTCGTCGACGACACCGAGCTGATGCGCGAGGCCGCCGTCGCCTTCTTCGAGGGACACGAGGACTACTTCTGGACCGCGCCCGCCGCGTCGAGCTACGCCCACCACAACCTCTACTGCTGCGGCGAACGCGGCCTCTGGATTCACACGAAGATGGTGTTCGCGGCGTTCGAGCGCCTGGTCGACTCGTATCTCGAACAGGGACTCGTCAGCGACTTCGAACGGGAGCTCGGTCGGGTCGCCTGTTTGCTTCACGACATAAAGAAGTACGGCGAGACGTACGAGCAAGGTGACCACGCCGATCGCGACCACGACGTACGGGCGGCCGACTGGCTCCGCACCGAGACGGACTTGGACCCGCGCGTCGCCGACGCCGTCGAGCGGCACATGGGACCGTGGTACGACGGCCCCGAACCGGAGACGCCGCTACAGCAACTCGTCCACCTCGCGGACATGACCGCATCGACGAAGAACGCCACCGTCGGGGTGTACCAACCGCACGAGAAGATTCGGTCGCTGTATCCGTCGATTCCGGAAGCGACGTTCTGATCCGGGGGCGAAGCGCCGGAGCCGATACGATTCACCCGTCTATCTCACCGAACACAACGAGGCGCTCGATTGGTGGTAGCGATAGCCGACGCTCACACATTCGAGACCGGTTCGACGAACAGGGTTACGTCACGCCGCCGTCCTGCCGGTCGAACTGCTCGTACGTCGCTTCGTCCAGAATCGCTCGGAGTTCGTCGACGACCTCCCAGACGTCCTCGTGGCTGGTGTACAGCGGCGCAGGGCAGACGCGGACGACGTTCGGCGGGCGGTAGTCGACGACGATGTCTCGTTCCTTGAGCGCGAGGCTCACCCGATAGGCTTCGGGGTGTTCGACCGCAACGTGGCCGCCGCGGCGGTCGGCGTCTCGGGGCGTCCCGACCTCGCAGTCGTACCCCGCCTCGGAGAGCGCGTCAACGAGTTTGACGAGATAGCTCGTCAGTGAGACGGATTTCTCACGGACGGCCTCGATACCGGCTTCCTCGAACATCCGAAGCGAGCCTTCCAGCGGCGCGGCGCTGAGCATCGGCACCGTCCCGATCTGCCACGCGCCGGCGTCTTCGGCGGGCGTGAACGCGAGGTTCATGTCGAACTGCGTCTCCTTGTCGTGGCCCCACCACCCGGCGAGCGCGGGCGTCTCACCGAAATGGTCGCGGTTGACGTACAGCCCCGCGATAGCGCCGGGACCGCCGTTCAGGTACTTGTAGCCGCACCAAACTGCAAAATCGACGCCGACGCCCGAGAGGTCGTGGTCGACGGCGCCGACCGAGTGCGCGAGGTCGAAGCCCGCGAGGATACCGCGGTCGTGAGCCTCCTCGGTGATTCGCTCGACGTCGAGCAGTTGGCCGCTGCGGTAGAGCACCGACGGCAGGAAGACGACATCCGGGTCGCAGGCGTCCATCGCGACGACGACGTCGTCTTCCTCGATGGTTCGGCCGTCTCGGCTCTCGACGGCGACGAGGTGCTCGTCGGGGTCGTAACCCCGCTGGCGCAGTTGAGCGCGAATCGCGTAGTGGTCGGTCGGGAAGTCGAGGTCGTCGACCAGTACCGTCGGCGAGTCGACGGCGTCCAGGAAGGTGCCGACGAGCGTGTGGATATTGACGGTGGTCGAGTTGGCGACGACGACTTCCTCCGTCTCTGCTCCGACGAGCGGCGCGGTCATCGAGCCGAGTCGCTCGGCGTAGGAGAACCACGGTTCGTCGGCGTCGGTCCACCCGCGAATCCCGAGTTCGCGCCACTCGTCGACGACGCGTTCGAGGGTGGCTTCGGCGTCCTCGGAGAGCGGGCCGAGCGAGTTGCCGTCCATGTAGTGGCCGTCGGATATCTCGAAGCGGTCGGCGAACTGTGAGAGGGGGTCGTCGCGGTCGAACTCGCGGGCGGCCTCGCGGGGTGGGAAGTCGCTCATACGCGAGACTGCGCGGCGGCCGATATAGAAGTGGGCGAAGCGGAACGCGGGACAGGGAAAGGACGGCACCGTTTTACTCGCCGCGTCCGCATGCCCGGTATGTCCGACCTCGGGAAGATCGACCCCGACTTCTTCGACGAGTTCCTGCATCCTCGACTCGGCGCGGCCCGCGACGACGTGGCGCTCGGCCCCAAACACGGCGTCGACTTCGGGATGCTCGACGTCGACGGTACCGCCGTCGTCCTCGCCACCGACCCCGTCTCGGTCCTCCCCGACCTCGGTTTCGACCGCGCCGGCCGGTTCGCACTCCACATCGTCCTCTCTGACGTCGCGGTGTCGGGACTCGCGCCGTCGCACCTCGCCGTCAGTTTCTCGCTGCCGCCGGAGATGTCCGACCGAGAGTTCGCCGAGCTCTGGACGGCCATCGACGACGAGGCCGAAGAGCTGGGAATCAGCATCGTCACCGGCCACACCGCCCGCTACACGGGGTGTTCGTTTCCCTGGGTCGGCGCGGCGATGGCGCTGGCGGTCGGCGACCACGATGACGTGGTTCGCCCCGACGGCGCACGACCCGGCGACACAGTCCTCGTGACGAAGGGGCCGGCCGTCGAGGCGACGGGGCTGCTCACGACGCTGTTCGGCGACCGGATGCAACTTCCGGAAACGACGCTCGACGAGGCGCGGGCGAGACTCGACGAGACGCGGACGGTGCGCGACACGCGTGCTATCGTCGACGCGGCCGACGCGGGCGGCGTAACCGCGATGCACGACGCGACGGAGGGCGGACTACAGGGTGCGCTGTGCGAAGTCGCCGGGAGCGCGGGCGTCCGCATCGACGTCGAGCGCGACGCGGTTCCGCTGCGACCCGGTGTCGCCGAGACCTGCGAGTATCTCGACGTGGAGCCGTGGCACGCGACGAGTTCGGGGACGCTCGTCGTGACCGTCTCGGAGTCCGCCGTCGACGGCGTCGTTTCGGCGCTCGAAACGCGGGGGACGCCTGTCGGCGTCGCCGGAACGGTGTCGGCGGGCGAGGGCGTCTACCTCGACGGCGACCGCGTCGAACACCCGCGCGTCGACCCCTCGTGGGCGGTGTACGAGGCGTTCGCCGAAGGGGACGCCGACTGAACTGGGACCGGCGAGGCGTCGACGGGACCGGAGATGCGCCGCCGCCGCCGAGGTTGCCGCGACACCCATCGTTATACCGCGCCGATGAATCGCCGAAAACGGAATGAACGTCCGCCGCGTCGTCTCGCTCATCTTCGTCTGGCAACTCGCCGCGAGCGTCTGTTACTACGCCGTCTTCGCGGCGACGCCGTTCTTCCGCGACCAGTTCGGACTCTCGGGGACGGCCGTCGGCCTCGTCGTGACGTCGCTGACGCTCGGCTACGCGGTGTTTCTGCTCCCGCTGGGCGCGCTCACCGACCGCTTCGGCGAACGCCGGACGCTCACCGTCGGCCTCCTCGGCCTCTCGGTGGGGGCGGTGCTCGTCGCCGGCGCGTGGTCGTACGCGACGCTGCTCGTCGGTGCGTTCCTGCTCGGCTCGCTGTACGGGACGGCGATGCCGGGGACGAACAAGGCGATATTCGACAGCGTCCCGACCGGACGACAGAACCTCGCCGTCGGCGTCAAGCAGGTCGGCGTGACGGCCGGCAGCGGGGCCAGCGCCCTGCTCGTCACGGGTATCGCGGGCGTGCTCTTCTGGGAGGCCGGCTTCTACGTCGCCGCGACGAGCGGGCTCGTCGTCGCCGCGTTCTTCTGGGTCGCCTACCGCGGTGCCGACACCGGCGGCGACGCCGAGTTCCCGAGTTTCCGGCGGCTGCTCCGCAACCGACCGTACCGCTCGCTCACTATCGCGGGTGCGTTTCTCGGCGCGGGGCTGTTCACGACGACCGGGTACACGATTCTCTACGTCGAGGAGTCCATCGGGGCGTCCGTCGCCGTCGGCGGTCTCGTTCTCGCGGCGTTACAGGTCTCGGGCAGCGCCGGACGGGTCGTCACCGGGTGGCTGAGCGACGCGCTCTCGGGCGACCCCCGGCGACGCATCGCCAAGATCCTGCTCGTCCAGACGGTGGCGAGCGCCGCACTGTTCTGCGTCGTCGCCTTCGTCGACACGACGGCCGCTGCGGCGGTGGCGTTCGTCGTCCTCGGTTTCTTCGTGCTCGGCTTCACCGGCGTCTACTACTCCTGTATGGCGACGGTCGTCTCCGCCGAGGAGATGGGCGGCGCGACCGGCGGCGGCCAGTTGGCGCTCACCTCGGGTGCGCTCGTCGCGCCGCCGGTGTTCGGCTATCTCGCCGATACGTTCGGCTACCGGGTGAGCTGGCTCATGCTCGCGGCGCTCGCACTCGTGGCGACCGTGTTCGTCGCGCAGGTCATCCGGGCCGAACCGCCGGCGGACGTCGTCGCCGCCGCCGATTGAGTCCCCCCGCCTCCGGTCGCGGCAAACGCTATCTCGGTCGCGCGTGACAGACGGCCGACGCCGACTCTCGCACTCGACACCACCTACGAACCGACTGCCGACGAGCGGCGCGCCTGCACGGCGTCGCTGACGGAACTGTACACGGAAGAAATGGCCACGACCGCCGGCCACGTCGCCGTCGTCGTCAGAGAGCACCCGCCGACGGCGATGTCGCTCGGCCGCGCGGTCGACGGACCGATAGCGACGTTAAACGCGGATATCCGACGCGGACGGTCGTTCAAGCGCCGCCGGACGTTCGCGCTCGCGGTCGTCAACTGGCTCGAAGTCGCGTGGGACGTTCCGCGCCCGAACGTGAAGGTCGCCTTCACCGAACACGAGGGGCACGACCTGATGGGTGCCGACCGCGTCGGCGGCGAGTGGCCGCCCGAAGAAGAACGGTAACGAGGGGAAACGGCGTATCCGCCGTTCAGACCCGCTCGACGAGTTCGACGACGTAGCCGTCGGGGTCTTCGACGAAGGCGACGCGGCGGTCGATGTCGGTCATCGTCGTCGGGTCGGTCACGACCGGCGGGTCGCTGTGGTCGACGAGGCGCTCGAACGTCTCGTCGGTGCTGTCGACGCCGACGGCGAGGTGGTCGAAGCCGCCACCGGGGCCGGTCTGGCCGTCGCCCTCGGGGTCGTACTTGAACTGGAACTCGCCGTGCTCGCCGCCGACGTAGACGTTCCGAACGCCGTTGCTCGTGAACTCCCAGTTGCGTTCGAGACCGAGGCCGTCGACGTAAAAATCGAGCGTCTCGTCGATGTCGGAGACCCAAAGCGCCGTGTGAATAACGTCGTTCGACACGTCCGAGGGTCTCGCGTCGGTCGCATAAGCGTTAGCGTCGCTGCCACTCCCGCCGCGGGCGAATAGTTAATAACGAATCGTTTACGATTCGAGAGTCATGTACCGCGTTCTCATGGCGGTCGACGGCGACGACGGCCGACTCGACGCACAGCTGCGGACGCTCGGAGACCTCCCCGGACGCGACGAACTCGCGGTGACGGTGCTGTACGTCCACGAGGAGATAGATGTTCCGGCGGACGAGGCCGGTCGCTCGATTATCGACGCCATCAACGAGGATATCGAGTCACTGCAGGGCGTCCCCGAGACGGTCGGCCGCGCCGTCTCCGAACTCGAAGCGCTCGATGTCCCGACCGACTCGGCGACGGCGCGGGGCGACCCCGTCCCGTCGATTCTCGACGCCGCCGCCGAACTCGACGCGGACGCGATACTCGTCGCTGCTCGGACGCGGAGCCCGGTCGGCAAGGCGGTGTTCGGCAGCGTCACCCAGGGCGTCATCCTCGACGGGGACCGACCGGTCTTCGTCGCGAAGTGACCGTGGACCTCGAACTCGATGGCCGACGCGCGCTGCTGTTCGCCGCGAGCAAGGGGCTCGGACGCGCCGCAGCCACGGAGCTCGTCCGGGAGGGGGCGCGGGTCGCGGTCGCCTCACGCGACCCGGACAATCTCGCCGACGCCCGCGACCATCTCGTCGATGCGGCCGGCGGCGACGCCGGGGCGGTAGAAACTCTCACCTGCGACCTCGCGGACCCGGCGGCCATCGAGGAGACGGTCGACGCCGCCGTCGACGCGTTCGGCGGCCTCGACGTGCTCGTGACGAACCACGGCGGCCCGCCCGTCCAGTCCATCGAGGAGACCGACGTGGAGACGCTCGACCGCACCTACGAGCGCGTCCTCCGGAGCACCGTCGTCGCGCTCCGCGCCGCGCTCCCCCATCTGGTCGAGGGCGACGGCGGGTCGGTCGTCAACGTCGTCTCCGCGACCGCCGCCGAACCGCTCCCGGGCGACGTCTTACAGGCGGCGTTCCGACCGGGTATCTACGCGCTCTCGAAGAGCCTCGCGGACGAGTATGGACCCGAGGGCGTCCGCGTGAACTGCGTCTGTCCCCGCGGCATCGTCACCGATAGACTGGAGGAGAAGATTCGTCTGCTCGCCGAAAGGGAGAACATCTCGGTCGCGGCGGCCCGCGAGCGCCGTGCGGCCGAACTCCCGGTCGGGGAACTCGGCGACCCCCCGTCTTTCGGGCGGGCCGTCGCCTTCCTCGCGTCGCCCGCCGCCGGTTATATCACGGGTGAGACGCTCGCGCTCGACGGCGGGTGGCTCGGGGGGATGTCGCCGTGAGCGCCGACGGAGCCGAGGGTGGAGAGACCGCCGGAACCGCCGCCGAACGGCTCGCGGAGCACGCACTGACCACGGAGTTCGGCGACCTCTCCAACGAGGTTCGGGCGGCCGTCGGGAAGCATCTCGCCGACTGGACGGGCCTCGTCGTCGGCGGTGCGGCGCTGGCGGAGTCCTCGGAGAGCGTCTCGGCGGCCGTCGAGGCGCTCGCCGGTGGTCGGCGAGCGGTCGAAGGCGACGGAACCGCCGGAACCGCTGGAACCGCCGGAACCGCTGGAACCGCCGGAACCGGCGGCGAAGCTCCCGACGGCGGCGGTCTCTCGACCGACTTCTCGTCGGGAGCGCGCATCGCCCCCGACCGCGCCGCGCTCGCCAACGGAACGTACGCCCACAGCCTCGACTTCGACGACACCCACCGGGCGTCCTCGCTCCATCCCGGCGCGCCGGTCATCGCGGCCGCGTTAGCCGTCGGGGAGGCCGAGGGTGCGGGCGGAGCGGAACTGGCGACGGCCATCGTCGTCGGCTACGACGTCGCCTGCGCGCTCGGGCGGGCCGTCAACCCCGACGCCCACTACGGACGCGGTTTCCACATCACGGCGACCTGCGGGACGTTCGGCGCGACGGCCGCGGCGGGTCGGCTCCGCGGCCTCTCGCGTGACGAACTCGCGGCGGCGTTCGGCGTCAACGGGAGTCAGACCGCCGGGTCGCTGCAGTTCCTCGCAAACGGCGCGTGGAACAAGCGGCTTCACCCCGGCCTCGCCGCCTCGCGGGCCGTCGTCGCCGCCGAGCTCGCCGCGAGCGGATTCCGCGGCGCGGCCGCGCCCATCGAGGGCGACCACGGTTTCTTCGCCGGGTACACCGAGAACCCGGAATCGGAACATCTCGTCGACGTCGACCCGGGCCGCGCGCTCCTCGAGACGGCGCTGAAGCCGTACCCCTGCTGTCGGTACACGCACGCCGCGATCGACGGCCTGTTGGAGCTGACGGATGAGGTCGACCCCGCGGACGTGACCGCCGTGCGCGTCGACCTCCCGGCGTCGGGCGTGACGCTCACCGGCGACCCCATCGACGCCAAGCGGCGGCCGTCGAACTTCGTCGACTGCCAGTTCAGTATGCCGTTCGCCGCCGCACTCGCGCTCTCGGAGGCGGACGCGGGGCTATCGGCGTTTCTGGACGCGCAGGGCCGACTCGACGACCGCGAGCTCCGCCGGCTGATGGACGCGACGGCGGTGACGACGACCGACCGCACGCGGTCGCGGTTCCCCAAGACGTGGGCCGCGGGCGTCGAAGTGGAAACCGAGTCGGGAACGCACGAGCGCTTCGTCGAACACGCCCGTGGCGAACCCGAGCGCCCGCTCTCCGAGGAGGCCGTCGCGCGGAAGTTCGAAGAGCTCGCGGCCGCGGCCGGCTGCGACCCCGACGTCGCGGCGGCGGCGCTCGACGCGTGCCGCAGGTTAGGACGGGACGGCGACGCGCCGTACGAGGCGCTGCGCGCGCTGAGCGGGTAAGCGGCGGGTTCTCTCGGCCGCGTTCGGCGACGGTGCGGAGACGCCGTCGTCTCCGGGAGTTGAGAAGTGGCAGAGAATGTATCCCATCCGCATATTTATACCCGGTTCAGTTACACACACGAACGATGGTGAATTATTTCGCGAACGAACTGGCGCTCACGCCGACCCAGCGGGCCGTTCGCGACGAGGTCCGGGAGGTCTGTAGCCGGTTCGACGACGCTTACTGGCGCGAATACGACGCGGAGGGGGAGTATCCCTACGAGTTCGTCGACGCGCTCGCCGCCGAGGGTTGGCTCGGCGTCCTGCTCCCCGAGGCGTACGGCGGAAAGGGGTACGGAACCGAGGAGGCCGTGGCGATGATGCACGAGATAGCCGCCAGCGGCGCGGGCTTCAGCGGCGCGCAGAGCGTCCACGCCGCCATCTACAACTCCGCGCCGCTCGTCAAGTACGGCAGCGACGACCTCAAGGAGGAGCTTCTGCCCCGCGTCGCCGACGGCGACGCGTGGATCCAGTGTTTCAGCCTCACCGAACCGGAGGCGGGGTCGGACTCGACGGCGATGACGACCGAGGCCGTCCGCGACCGAGACGAGTACGTCGTCAACGGCGAGAAGCTCTGGACCTCCCGCATCGACGTGAGTGACTATCTCGTGCTCGCCGCCCGCACGACGCCGCGCGACGAAGTCGAGAAGAAGACGCAGGGCGTCTCGCTGTTTCTCGTCGACATCGAACGCGGCGTCGAAGAGGGGAGCATCCTCTTAGAGGAGATAGAGAAGACCGTCAGCGGCGTCGTCAGCTCCTTCCGCGTCACCTACGACGACCTCCGCATCCCGGCCGAGAACCTCATCGGCGAGGAGGGCCGCGGTTTCTACCACGTCCTCGACGGACTCAACGAGGAACGACTCGTCATCGCTGCGGAGGCGGTGGGCCTCGGCGAACTCGCCCTCGAGAAGGGCGTCGCCTACGCCGGCGACCGCGAGGTGTTCGGCCGCCCCGTCGGGCAGAACCAGGGCGTCCAACACCCGCTGGCGGCCGCCTTCGCCCGCGTGCAGGCCGCAAAGCAGTTCACTTTCGACGCGGCGACGCACACCGGCGACGAGGACCGCAAAGCCGTCGGCGCGTGGGCGAACACGGCGAAGTATCTCGCCGCGGAGGCGGCGTTCGACGCCGCCGACGCCGCCGTCCAGGCCCACGGGGGCCGCGGCGTCGCCCGCGAGTACGATGTCGAGCGCTACTTCCGGGAGGCGCGGCTCACCCGCCTCGTCCCCATCACGCAGGAGCTCGCGCTGAACTATCTCGGGGAGAACGTGCTCGAGCTCCCCCGGTCGTACTGAGAGCGACAGCGAACACACCGAAACCAACCAATGACAGACGAACTCACCGATTCGACGCAGGAACCGACGCCGACGACCGACCTCACGCCGGCAACCGACGGCGGAACCGACGAGAACGCATCGACCGACACGCGCCTCGTCGAGGGTTGGCAGGGGCGCTACTACGAAGATTTCACCATCGGCGACGTGTACAAACACCCGTTCGGCCGCACCGTCACCGAGACGGACAACGTCTGGATGACGAACGTCACGATGAATCTCAATCCGATGCACTTCAACGAGGCGTACGCCGCCGAGACAGAGTTCGGTGAGCGCCTCGTCGACGGGACGTTCGTCATCGCGCTCGCCGTCGGGATGAGCGTCATCGACGTCTCCGTCAACGCCACCGCGAACCTCGGCTACGACCGAATCCGCCACCACGCGCCCGTCTACCACGGCGACACTATCTTCGCCGAGAGCGAGGTGCTGGAGAAGCGCGAGAGCTCCTCCCGGGACCACGTCGGCATCGTCACCACGGAACTGCGGGCGTACAATCAGGACGGCACGAAGGTGCTGTCGATGGAGCGCACGCCGATGGTGTTGAAGCGCGAGTACGCCCAGCCGACCGCGGCGCAGCCGCCGGGGTGGCCCGAAGGAATCGGCACGCAACCTGAGAGCGGCGAACGCGGCGATAGCCCCGCCGGGTCGACCGACGAATGACCGGTGACCGCATCGCCGACGGCCTCCCGGTCGTCTCGGCCGAAGCCGCCGCCGAGCACATCGGCGGCGACGATACGGTGCTCGTCAGCGGCTTCGGCGGCGTAGGGTACCCCAAGCGCGTCCTCGTCGCGGCGGCCGAGGCCGACCGCGAGATGTCACTGACGGTCGTCTCCGGCGGCGGCGTCGGCGGCGAGGTCGACGACGTACTCATCGAGGCGGGCAAACTCGCGCGCCGCTACCCGTTTCAGACGCGGCGCGCCTCCCGCGAGGCCATCAACGAGCGGCGCGTCGAGTTCCACGACCGCCACATCTCCCGCCTCGGCGACGAGGTCCGCCTCGGCCACCTCGGCCACCCCGACGCGGCCGTCATCGAAGCCGTCGCCGTCGGTGAGGACTGGCTGATTCCGTCGACCTCCATCGGCCACACGCCGTCGTTCGTCGCGGCCGCAGATCGCTTGATAGTCGAGGTCAACGGCGCACAGCCGCGGGCGCTCGAACGCGTCCACGACGTCTATCAGCGAGACCTCCCGCCGAACCGTGACCCGATTCCGGTGTCGGAGCCGACCGAGCGCGTCGGGTCGGCGCGCGTCGAGTTCGACCCCGAAAAGCTCGTCGCGGTCGTCGAGACCGACCGAGCGGACGACCCCTACGAGTTCCGCGACCCCACCGAGGCGGACCTCGCCATCGCCGACGAACTCGGCGCGTTCCTGGAGGCGGAACTGGAGCACGACCCGACGCTCGCGGAGGCCGTCCACCTCCAGTTCGGCGTCGGGAGTCTCGGCAACGCCCTGATGGGCGAGCTCTCAGGCATCGACTTCGGCGACCGCGAGGTCGTCTACTTCGGCGAGGTGTTCCAGGACGGCCTCCTTGACGCGCTCGACGAGGGGCTGCTCTCGGGGGCGAGCGCGACGTCGCTCGCGCTGTCGCTGGAGGGCCAAGAGCGGCTGTTCGAGGAGATCGACCGCTACGCCGACGACGTGGTGCTGCGTCCGGCGGACGTCTCGAACAACCCGGCGCTCATCGAGCAGTTCGGCGTCGTCGGCGTCAACAGCGCGGTGGACGTCGACCTCTACGGAAACGCCAACGCCACGCACATCGGCGGCACGCGGATCGTCAACGGCATCGGCGGCGGCGGCGACTTCAACCGCAACTGTCGACTCGGCATCATCGCGCTCCCGTCGACGGCCGCCGGCGGCGACATCTCCCGAATCGTCCCGACCGTGTCGCACGTCGACCACACCGAACACGACCACTCTGTCGTCGTCACCGAGTACGGCGTTGCGGACCTCCGCGGCGCGAGTCCGGCCGAACGGATGGACGCGCTCATCCAGGTCGCTCACCCCGACTTCCGCGAGCGCCTTCGAGCGTACCGCGACCGGGCGTTCGAACGCGACGGCCACGTTCCCTTCGACGCCGACGCCGCGAACGAGTGGCTCGACTGACTCCTTCGTTCACTCGCAAACGAGGAAATCGGTGCCATTGACGGCGTGAAACCGTCGAAGAATATGACGATGGCATCAAAGTTAAATAAAGGAAAGACAATTAACGTCCGCATGACTGACGACCAGCGTATCGATAGACGTGACGTACTGAAGGGAGCGACGACCCTCGGCGTAATCGGTCTCGCCGGATGTTCGGATTCTGGTGGCGGCGGTGGCGGCGGTGGCGGCGGTAACGGCAGCGGCGGCGGCGACGGGGGAAACTACGAGATCGTCATCGGCGGAACGTCCTCAGGCAGTTCGACGCAGCAGGCCGGGCAAGCGCTGGCGCGGGCGGCGAGTCAGCACAGCGATATCCTCGACATCTCCGTGCAGGTGACCGACGGGTGGACGGCGAACCTCTACGAGTTCGACAGCGGGAACCTCTCGAGCATCGGCGTCGACAACAACTCGCTGTCGAAGGCGATGAACGACAATGGACCATTCGCCGAAGACCCCGTCGACAGCATGCCGATGCAGGGGTTCATCTTCACCAGCCTCGAAATCTACTGGGTGGCTATGGAGGGGTCGGGCATCGAGTCGACGGCCGACCTCGCCGACGGCGGCTACACCATCTACCCCATCCAACCCGGCTTCGGGACGCGCCTGCTGACCGAGGAGATTATCCGCAAGGCGGGGCTCTGGGAGCCGAACGACATCCTCAACCTCGACACCAGCGACATCGCCGGTGCCGTCGAAGAGGGCAGAGCCGACGCGCTCTGTATCTACGGCGCCAACGGGAAGGAGCTCTCGAGTTGGGTCCAGGAGGTCGACGTGCGGAGCAACGGCGAACTCTACGCCATCGAGGTCGACGACAACTTCCGACAGACCATCGAAGACACCCCCGGCGCGCTCCTCACCGAGTTCGAGCCGTACGGCTGGGAGCAGGACGTGACGCGAGTGACCGACCAGGTCACCTCGTGGGCGCTCGCCGGCCAGTGGGCGTTCGGCCCCGACGTTCCGGCGGAGGCGACCAAGGAGGTCGCCCGCCTCTCCAGCGAACACTGGCAGGCCATCCAGCAGGCCGACCCGACGGCGCTCGACCACTCCGGCGTCGAGTCGATGACGCAGGCGGTCATTCCGGACCTCGAAATCCACCCCGGCGTCGCCGACTACTGGGAGGAAAACGACGTCTGGAACGACGAGTGGACGCGCGGCGAGACCAACGAATAGCTTTGTAAGAGCGCGTTTTTGGATACCTCACGAACAATGCACATAGACAGTCGAGGCGACCAGCGGCGGTGCATCGGACGACGCGAACACACCGGCGGTGAGGACAGATGAGCCAAGCGAACGTCGGTGACGGCGAGACAGAGGTCACAGAGGGGATCGACCAAGAGCAGCCGGGCGACGCCGAACCGGTGTCGATGCGGAATCTTCTGATCCTGTTTTCGGTCTTCTTCTGGGGACTCGTCATCTGGTACGCCTACACGCAGATGATACCCCGCGGTCAGTACGGCGTAGTTTTCCTCGGCGGCATCCTCGAACTGTTCATCTTCACGGAACTGATGTCGCTGGCCGGTGGGGGCCGAGGACAGCTCTTCGCGGATCTGAAGCGGGCGTTCAGCCGCGAGAATCTCGTCGACACGATACCGCTGTCTCTCTCGGCTGTCGTCGTCGCCGCGACCTGTAGCTACCTCGCCGTCAACTATCAGGCGGTCGCTATCGACCGTGCCGGACGCGCCCTGCCCAACGAGTACGTCATGGCGGCCGCGTTCAGCATCGTCATCATCTACCTCACGTGGCGGGCGTTCGGTCAGACGTTCCTCATCGTCGTCCTCGCCGGCTTCGCCTACGGCTACTTCGGCATGTACGCGCCCGGACCGCTCGAACACGGCGGACTCGGAATCGAACGCATCCTCCGGACGGTCGTCATCAGCGTCGACGGCTTCTTCGGCTTCCTCACCCGCCTCGTCGCGGCGTGGATCGCGCTGTTCCTCCTGTACGCGGGCTTCTTGAAGGCGTATGGCGCGTTCGACCTCATCATGCGCCTGGCGTTCCGCTCGGCGCGGTACATCGACTCCGGCATCGCACAGACGGCGGTGCTGTCGAGTGCGGTCATCGGCTCCGTCAACGGCAGCCAGACCGCAAACGCCGGCATGACCGGATCGTTCACCATCCCGCTGATGAAGCGCAACGGGATGAAACCCGAGACGGCCGGGGCCATCGAAGCGGTCGCTTCGACCGCCGGACAGGTGCTCCCGCCGGTGATGGGCGCGGGCGCGTTCATCATGGCCTCGCTCATCACGGGCATCACCTACGCGGACGTCATCGTCGCCGGGCTGATTCCGGCGGTCATCCTCTGCGTGACCATCTTCGTCGCGGTCCACTACGTCTCCGTTCCGCAACTGGACAGCACTGACCCCGAGCGGCTCATCTCCGAACCGATGCCGCGCGCCGAGTTCCTCACCGAGGTCGTGAAGTACGGCGTGCCGCTGGCCGTCCTCATCTACCTCCTGGGCATCGTCCAGGTGACGGTGATGACCGCGGCGCTATGGACGGCCACCTCGATGCTGATCACGGGGGTACTCATCCCCGTCCTCCAGGCCGCTGCCGGTACGAGCGACGAGACGGCCGGAGCGGCGACGAAGCGCGTCGCCTGGGAGACGCTCAACGGCGCGCGCGAAGGTGTCATCGTCCTCGCGCCGGTGACCATCATCCTCGCAGCCATCAACGGCGTCGTCGACATCCTCACCACGACGGGCGTCCCAACGGCCATCTCGCTGACGCTGATGGACCTCTCGGGCGGCGTGCTGTTCGTGGCTGCCATCCTCGCGATGATCATCTGTATCGTCCTCGGGCTGGGAATGCCGACGACGGCGTCCTACACCATCGTCGCGCTCCTCATCGCGCCGACGCTCATCAACCAGTTCTTCCTCCCCGAACTCGCGAGTCACTTCTTCGTCTTCTACGCGGCCATCCTCGCGGGCCTCACGCCGCCTATCGCGACCTGCGTCGCGGTGGCCTGCGGTATCGCCGGCGGTGACTTCTGGAAGAGCTGCGTGGAGGCCATCAAGATATCCGCGCCGCTGTTCGTCCTCCCGTTCGTCTTCGTCTACCATCCCGAGATAGTCTCCTCGGAGTTCGACTTGCTCTCGCTCACGTCGGGAGCGCTTGCGCTGCTCGGCGCGGTAGCGATCATCCACGGTATCAACTACCGATTCGCGTTCGGTCGACCCATCACCTTCGGCGCACGCATCGCGTTCTTCACGACCGGCGTGCTCGCGATGCTTCACCCCTCGCGAATCGTGCAGTTCACGGCTGTCGGCGTCGCCATCGCGATGTACGTCGTCCAGTCGAGCGTCGGCCGGCCGAAACCCATCGCGACGGCTCGTTCGGTGTTCGGACTCTCCGGACGCTCGGCACCGAAGACCGGACAGACGGACCGCGAGTAAACGCTCGCTCTCTTCGTACTCCCTTCCCCTTACTTCCGTTCGAGCGCGTCTCGTCTCTCTCCCTACCTCGCGCTCGCTGGTGGCGCTCTCAGTCGTAAGGTCGGGGAGCCGAGTTAGTCGTCGGAGTATCCGAATCGACGAACTCTCGTCTGTCGTCTCGCCGCATAAAAAGCCGAAATAGGGAGTACTACCGGTTCGGGAGTCCGCGCTGCGCCGAAGCCGCGATGATGAACACCGCGAACAGGGCAACGAGGAGCCACTGACCGGTCTGCGACGTCAAGGCGTCGGCCACGACCCCCAAGAGGTCGAACCCGACCGCCTGTCCGAGCGCGAACAGCAGCAGCGCGAAGCCGATAATCGCGAGGCCGCTTCGGAGCGCCGCCTCCGCGAACCACGACGACATGCGTTCGAGCGCGCCCGGACGCTCCGTCCGTCGTTCCGCAGTCGCTGACGCGTGAGCATCGGCCGTTTCATCGGCGTTTGCTTGGTTGTTGGCGGTGCCGGACTGACGAGCGTTGTTTCGTCCGTCTCCGCTATTTCGTGCCTGGGGCATGTTGTGTTCCCCAGTCGGTGAAAGCCCCGGAAGGGCAATAGTATGGGCAACTTAACGAAGGGTCAGCGTCACTGTAGTGTCACCCGGTGAAGACGACCGTCGGCTATCGAAAAAGCTACAGCGACACCCTCGGAGTCGGAAACGACGGATGACCACCTCCGACCCGACGGAGACGCTCGCCGCGGCGTCCGGCTTTCGTCCCGTCGACGCGCCCTACGTCGGCGCGACGCTGTGGCTTCTCGGCACGCTTCTCGCGGGGTACGCCGGCTACGAACTGCTCGTCAACCAGCTGCAGTCCCCGACGCTGTGGGGCGTCTCGGTCACGCTGCTTGTGTTTTCGGTCGTCGTCCTGGGGGAGTATCTCCTCCGGACGCGCTACTGAAGCGAGTTCGATAGGACCATCGCTCGGTGTGCGACTCCTTCAGAGAGACGGGCGACGATCTGAAGTAGATCGGATTCGAGATCTCCATCCTTCGCCGTGTGTCCTTGTCCTCCTCAGTTCGCCGCATAAAAATGGGCTACAGAATTTGAATCCCAACCTTTTACGCCTCGTTCGCTCCGCCCACTCGACGCGAAATGACGTTCGGAAGAGAGGTCGTAATTTGTCTTCACCGAGCGGGTCGTGTACTAAGGAGTCGCCGTCGGAGGCACGTCGAAGGTAGATCGCGCTGTTCACGAGTCCGATATGGCTAAACGCCTGCGGAAAGTTTCCGTAGAACTCTCCGGTTCGAGGGTCGATACGCTCCGACAGCAGATATGGGGAATCGACGTGGTCGAGGACGTTCGTGAACACGTCACGGGCTTCTTCGACACGATCGGCGAGCACGAGCGCATCTACGAGTCAGAACGAACAGAGGAGAAACGTACTGGGCCTTCCGAGCGGGTATCGGGCCCGCGCGATCGGTGTACAAGCCCTTCGTCAGTCAAGAGCTCGTCCATGATACTGTCGATCGTCGCTTGAATGCGCTCGTCCTCAGGTGGGAGGAACCCGAGCACGACGGCATCGGTCGGAAATTAGAGGGGATAGAGCACGCCGTTCCGCGGGGAGACCGTATCCGTGAGCATTTATCGGGACATCTCCTTTTGGGTCGTCGCACGGGTCAAGACACCCACGATGGTGACTGCGGCGGTCACGTGCATCACCGCGAGTGTAGCGAAGACCCTCGGCGGCGCGCCGGCCAGGTCGGGTGCGAGGAACATCGCAAATGAGAGAATCAGTATCGCACCTGCGATGACGGTGAACGTCCGGTTCGGCCGGGCTGCGTAGCGCGTGACCACGCCGTACACGAGGGTCGCCCCGAGGGCGGCTACGGCCGAATTAATGACCACTGGACCCACCGCAAGCGGTCCGAATGGTCCCCCGACGAATTCAGCCGGGAAGTCAACCATCGCTACTCCGATGAACAGTACGAGTACATTCACGATGCTCACGGCGAGTAACGCGGCAATTCCGAATTTTACGAGTCGGAACACGCCGACGAACTCGTTCGTTTCAGCTCTGGTCGTGGCATTCTTGGTTGCCATATTCAACAATACATCTCCTGAAGTAATATACTACAAAGTTAGGAGTTATGGAGTAACACCACTCCTGTGTAGCTACTCACTACCTATGAAGAAACAAGCTATATGACTTCAGAAGGTAGAGCCTTCCTATGGTCGAACCACCCTATGCGGAAGAGTTCATCGAGACGATTCTCTCCAATGAGATAGCGAGACCGCCAAAATCTGAACGAGCAGAGAGAGACACTCAAACGATGTCTGCGCTTCTTAACCTGTTGGGGAAGAAACACACCATCGTGATCCTCCACCAGTTCGCAACTGGAGACGGGCCATTCAGATTCAGCGATTTAGAGGAAGCAGTGGATATCGCGCCGAATACGCTGTCAAATCGGCTTCAGGAACTCACCGCAGTTGGATTGTTAACTCGGAAAGCGTACAACGAGATTCCACCCCGTGTGGAGTACACTGCCACGGAGAAAGCGGAAGAACTTGCGCCGGTCTTCTGGTATCTCGGTGTCTGGACCGAGCGTCACGACCTCGAACCGATATCTGCAGATGGTGATTTGCAATAAATGGATGCGACGGAACCGTTTGCATACCCTCTCGTAATCATTCGACAATTGCTCTGTATGGGTGACACAGTGACCGGAGCGGATATCGATCTCTAGCAGTACTGCCAGAAAATACGCGAACGCCGGTGGAAACCTCCTGTCGTTCGATAATCGGACGAACGCAGACGTTTACCTGTTTGTGCGACAATTACTGCGCTATCTGGCGACTATCGCTGCGCAAATGTATGGGCGCTACAGGCTCCGGTTCGACTATCGAACGAATCGACCTTTCAGACGTGAGGCGGCCGAATTCGACCGTCTCAAAACTGTTGTTTCAGACAGGGAGTTGATGCTTCTACTCACCTGTGCAAGATACAGGACGTGTAGATATCGTTGGGGTTTCCTCCAATCAACCGCCGAAAACGGATTACTCCCGACCCGGTCGTCCTCGCAACTTCAGCGTTTCAGTAGCAGGTTGGTTCAATAGAGTCGAACGTCTAGAGTGCATGAGATGGAAAGGCTACGTTTCGATCATGTGGGTGTTGTCGTCGATGATCTCGACGCCGTGGCCGCGTTCTTTCTCGACCTCGGATTCGAGCGCGAGGGCGGGGCGTCGGTCGAGGGCGAGACGGTCGATAAGATCAACGGACTCGACGGCGTCCGGGCGGAGGTGGTGATGGTACGAGCGCCGGACGGCAGTGGCAGGCTCGAACTCGTCAAGTACCACGCGCCGATCGACGATGAGGGCGCACACCACTTTCCTGCGAACCGGATGGGCTTCCGTCACATCGCCATTGAGGTCAATGGCCTCGATACGATCGTTGATGGACTACGAAGCAAAGGCTTTGACACAGTCGGCGAAGTCCGTGATTACGAGGACATCTACCGGCTCTGCTATGTCCGCGGTCCGGAGGGGCTGATCGTCGAACTCACCCAACAGCTCGACTCCTCCTAACCGAACCGGCCTTCGCCGATGGATACGCAGTCGGCACGACCGTGAATATGGAACTGTCCAAGAAAAATTTCGAAGGTGGGTGGCGATAATGGACGAACCCCTTCAAGATCTCGCCGATCGGTTCTCACAGATAGCCAGTCACTACGACGACAAACACGACAGCGAAGAGAAGCCGATCTACAATGCGTGCGCCTCACTCGTCATCGACCACGCCGACCCTCGCCCCGACGACGTGGTACTCGATCTCGGAACAGGCACGGGCCTGATTGCGCTCGCACTCGCAGAGAATGCTGAGTGCGTCGTCGGGCGCGACATCAGCGAAGGAATGCTGGAGCATGCGCGGTCGAAAGCCGCTGACAACGGTATCGAGAACGTTGAATTCGGCTATGGCGAGTTCCGCGACCCGCAGTACGACGGAGAGATAGACGTCGTCGTGTCGAACTTCGCCTTCCACCACCTGACCGACGAGGAAAAACGCGAGGCCACCGAGGCCATCGCCAGTCTCGGCCCGCGCCGATTCGTCCTTGGCGACGCGATGTTCTTCAACTCGTCTGACCCCGAGGAACCATTGTTCGGCCACGGGGTTGACGCAGCAACCGTCGGCATGCTCGTGGACGCACTCACCGACGCCGGATTCGTGCTGACGGCGGTTGAGCGCGTGCACGATCAGGTGGGCGTCCTCGTCGCAGAACTGGCCGGTGACGATGCAACAGCAGACGCTGACACTTGAGCATCCATTCCGGGTGAGTGAGCGCTGACTGCGAAACTGGATTGAAGCAGTTTCGCTGGCAGAAGAGATGATTGCCCGTCAATCGGCGATTGATTTTCTCCGTAGATACCAGTTTGGACGTACGCGAATCCCGGTGACACCCACTCGCCCAATCTCCCATCGAACGAAAGCAAAAGTATGCCCGTTCCACCGGTAATACCTACGCTTTCGGGCGATTATCATCGCACAAATGTATGGGCGCTGCAGGATTTGAACCCACGGCAACTTGGTCCGAAGCCAAGCACTCTGTCCAGACTGAGCTAAGCGCCCTTCACTCTACTCGAATGCGGCGGAGTGTTTAAATGCCGTGGTTTGCCGTCGCGCTCACTCCGCGCGATTTATCAGCGCCGGTGTAACAGTGCTTGCTATGTCTCTCGGCGAGCGTTTCCGGGGTTTGCTCGACCTCACCCGACCGGGCAACACCATCGCGGCCGCGTTGCTGACGGCGACCGGCGTGTTCGTCGCCGCCCCGGACGCGTTACTCGGCGGGCAGCGAGAGGCGGTGGCGGCGGTTGCGGCGACGGCCTGCGCGACTGCCGCGGGCAACGCGGTCAACGACTACTTCGACCGCGAGATCGACCGCATCAATCGCCCAGATCGAGCGATTCCGCGCGGAGCAGTGTCGCCGCGCGGCGCGCTCGCGTTCAGCCTCCTGCTGTTTCTGGCCGCGGTCGTCGCCGCCGCCGCGCTCCCGGTCGTCGCCATCGCCATCGCGGTGACGAACCTCTTGGCGCTCGTCGCGTACACGAAACTGTTCAAGGGGCTCCCGGGCGTCGGCAACGCCGTCGTCGCGTACCTCACCGGCAGCACGTTCCTGTTCGGCGCGGCGTCCGTCGGATGGGTCTCCGACGCTGTCGTGCTGTTTCTGCTCGCCGCCGTTGCGACGTTCACCCGCGAAGTCGTCAAAGACGTCGAGGATATCGACGGCGACCGAAAGCAGGGGCTTCGGACGCTTCCCATCGTCGTCGGCGAGCGGCGGGCGCTGTGGGTCGGCGTCGCGGCGATGGCGCTCGCAATCTTGGCCAGTCCGGTCCCGTACGTCTACGGGACGCTCGGACTCGTCTACATCGTGCTCGTGGTCCCGGCCGACGCGCTCATGCTCGGGGCCGCGCTCCAGTCGTTTCGCGACCCCAGCGTCGGACAGCGGCGGCTGAAACTCGGCATGTTTCTGGCTGCTGGTGCCTTCATCGCCGGACGAGCGACGGGGGCGCTGCTGTGAGTCGACGCGGGATGGTTCCAATCAAAAAGAATAATATCGGTACACTATATGGTCTCACCATCCTATGACACCGGGTGAGGTGTTGCGCCGCGCCGACAGCGATCTCCGACCCGAACGTTCGGTGGTGAGCGGCGCGGATGTATGACCTCTCGCCGGCGCTCGACGAAGCCGTCGACCCGGGGACGAACCTGTTGGTGACGGGGCCGCCGCTCACCGGCAAACGTGCGCTCACGCTGGACATCCTCGCCGCCGGTGCCGACGGCGGCGACGGAAGCATCTTCGTGACCACCAAAGACAGCGCCACGCGCGTCCTCGACGACTTCGGCGACCGGACCGTCTATCAGGACCGACCCGTCGCCGTCGTCGACTGCGTCACCCGACAGCGCGGCGTCGGCGACGCCCGAGACGACAACCGGGTGAAGTACACATCCTCGCCCGTCGACATGACGGGTATCGGTATCAAACTCTCCGAGTTCCTCCAGACGTTCTACGCCGACCAGCGCGTCGAGCGAAACCGCATCGGCGTCCACTCGCTGTCGACGCTTTTGATGTACTCGAACCTCCAGACCGTCTTTCGCTTTCTGCACGTCTTCACCGGGCGGATTCAGAGCGTCGACGGTCTGGGGCTGTTCTGCATCGACTCGACGGTCCACGACGACCGGACGCTGAACACGCTCAAGCAGCTGTTCGACGGCATCGTCATCACCGACGAGGACGCACCGCCGACGATTCGCCTCTAAACCGGCGTTCCCCTCCGTGTCAAAGCTTTTGCTCGCAGGGCGGTAACCATCTTATCTATGCCCATCAGCGACGACGAGGGACTGCGAAGGCTGCTCGAACACGACACCGTCGCGGTCGTCGGGTGTTCGTCGACGCCCGGGAAGGACGCCCACGACATTCCGGCGTACCTCCAGGACCACGGCTACGACGTGATTCCGGTCAACCCCTACGCCGACGAGATTCTCGGCCGGGAGGCGTACGACTCGCTGGCCGACGTCGAAGAGGAGATCGACCTCGTCGACGTGTTCCGCCCGAGCGAGGAGGTCGCGGGCATCGTCGACGACGTCATCGCCCGCAAGGAGGAACGCGGCGACGTGAAAGCCGTCTGGCTGCAGCTCGACATCAGCGACGACGAGGCGGCTGCCCGCGCCGAAGAGGCGGGACTCGAAATTACGCAGGACCACTGCATGATGGTCGAACACGGCAGACTGGTGCCGTGAGTTCGGCCCGAGAACGGACGACGGAGACGGGACCACCGCGCTCTTTTTCTCGCCGGTGCTATCGCTCAGTATGAGACCGTTCGAGTCGCTGCCCGACCGAGCGCTGACCGACGCCGAACTCCGAGCGCTCCGCGGGAGCGACGCCATCACCGAAGCGGCCCCGATGGCGCTCGTCGCCCAGGAACCAGGAGTCAGGCTGCTCGCACTCCAGCGAAACGAGACGCTGTACGGACTCGGCTACGACCCCGAGGACGGGTGGACCGTCGTCACCGAGCGCCCGGCGGACGACTCGAGCGATCTCGAAGCGGTCCGCGACATCCTCCGCGGGTGGGCCGACGGCGTCTATCGGGACGCGACGCACGTCGACTGATGTTGCACTACCCTTCCCACTCCTCGAACGACCCGTAGACGCCCTTCGAGAGGTAGCGTTCGCTCGAATCGGGGAAAACCGTCACCACGGAGTCGTACGGCGCGTCGATTTCGCCCGACTGGATTCCTTCGGCCACGTCGCGCGCGACAAGACTGTTGGCGGCGCTGCTGGAGGCGACGAGGTGACCCTCCTCGGCGGCGAGCCGCTGCATCTCGGCGTGGGTGTCGCGGTCGGCGACGGCGACGACGTCGTCGACGAGTTCCGGGTCGAACAGTTCGTTCGTACTCGGGTCGTGCGTGCCGATTCCCTCGGTTTTGTACTCGCCCTCCTCGGCGTCTTTTCCTTTGAACGTCCGGTAGAGCGACCCCTGCGGTTCGACGGCGACGACGTAGGTGTCGGGATGAAGCTCGCGACCGTAGCGGGCCATCCCCATGAGCGTCCCCGCGGTGCCGCACCCGGCGACGATAGCGCCGACTTCGTCGTCGAGGGCGTCGTACACCTCGGGACCCGTCGTCTCGTAGTGCGCTTCGGCGTTGAGGGGGTTCGAGAACTGCTGGGGGACGACGGCGTCGTCGAGTTCCTCGGCGAGTTCACGAGCGCGTTCGATGGCGCGACCCATCCCGTCCTCGCTCGGCGTGTTGACGACCTCCGCGCCGAGCGCGCGCATCAACTGCTGCTTCTCGACGCTGAATCGCTCGGGGACGACGAAGACGGCGGTCAGGTCCAGTTGCCTCGCGGCGACGGCGATGCCGATGCCGGTGTTGCCCGCCGTCGGTTCGACGACGGTCCCGCCGGGGGAGACGTCGCCGCGTTCGAGCATCCGTTCGAGCATGAACTTGCCGATGCGGTCTTTGACGCTCGCGCCGGGGTTGAACGACTCCAGCTTGGCGTAGACGGGCACCTCCTCGGGGGCCGCGTGGACCGAGACCAGCGGCGTCTTGCCGATGGCCTCCAGCACCGAATCGAGCGGAGCGGCGTGGTTCGTCATGCGCTGGCAAAAGTTGCCCCCGAACCTTAGTGTTGTTATCGCTCACGGCGCGTCGGTGCGGCGGTACGTCGGCGCGCGGAGTGGCAACCCCGCACGTACTGGCGCCTTCGGACAGCGTTACGCGTTATCGGTGGTGGTCGCGCCGTTCTCCTGGGCGGACGCGCCGTCGTCTTCGGGGACTGCCGTCTCGTCGGAGTCCGTCGTCTCTTCGCTGTCCTGTTCCGCCTCGGCGTTTGCGATGCGTTCGGCTTCGGCGATGTGCGCCTCGGCGGTCACCGAGTCCACGTCGACGCCCTGCTGTTCGGCGATGGCTTCGAGAATCGCGCGCTGCTCGGCGACTTCGGTTTCGAGACTGGCGACGCGAGCCTTCGTCTCGGCGACGGTGTCCTGCGTGGCTTTCACCTGCTCGCGGACCTCGTTGAGCCGTTTGTACACGTCCTCGCCCATGTCGGCGACCTTCTGTAGCGTTCGTGCCGTACTTCCGAGTCCCATAGGGGGTCCATACGTCCGCTGCTTTGTGTGCGTTCCGACTCGCGTCGGCGCTCCGCCCCCCTCGCCGACGCCGATAACGACGAGCGGAGGGCTTTTTGGACCGCCGCGTGAGTGTTCGGCATGGATAGGCCTCGCATCCTCTTGACGAACGACGACGGCATCGAGAGCGTCGGGTTCGTCGCGCTGTACGACGCGCTCTCGACGGTGGCCGACGTCACGGCCGTCGCTCCCGCCGACGACCAGAGCGCCGTCGGTCGGAAACTGTCCCACCGCGTCGACGTGACCGAACACGAACTGGGCTACGTCATCGAGGGGACGCCCGCCGACTGCACCGTCGTCGGCCTCGGATCGCTCTGCCCGAACGCCGACATGGTCGTCGCCGGCTGCAACAAGGGCGCGAACCTCGGCGCGTACGTTCTCGGTCGTTCCGGAACCGTCAGCGCCGCCGTCGAGGCCGCCTTCTTCAGCGTGCCGGCCATCGCCGTCTCGCTGTACATCCCCGCGGGCGAACTGTCGTGGGAGGAGGCCGCGACCGACCCCGAGGACTTTCGGGAAGCGACCGACGCCACAACGTATCTCGTCGAGAACGCGCCCGACGCGGGCGTCTTCGAGCGGGCCGAGTATCTGAACGTCAACGCACCGCTGCCGGGCGAGGACCCCGCGCCGATGCAGGTCACCCGCCCGTCGACGATGTACGAGATGACCGCCGACCACGACAGCGAGAACGGCCACGTCACCCTCACCGACCGCGTCTGGACCCGGATGCGGAACGACGACATCCCGGACCCCGACGGCACCGACCGCCGCGCCATCGTCGACGGGACGGTTAGCGTCTCGCCGCTGACCGCGCCGCACACGACTGAGCGTCACGAGTCGCTCGACGGGTTGGCGGCGTCGTACAGGCGGTAACGCTCCTCGGGACGACTCGAAAGCAGTGGCTCGACACGACGACTACGGGGTTTCGTCTCAGACGTTCTCGACGTGCCGACCGACGCGTTCGAGACCCTCCTCTAACTCGGTGGTGTGCAGGCCGAATCCGAGGCGGAATCTGTCGGGGTAGCCGAACACCTCCCCCGGCGCGAGGACGACGCTCTCGGCTTTGAAGACGGACCGACAGAACGCGTTCCCCGAATCGAACCCCTCCGGAACCGTCGGGAACGCGTTGACGCCGACCGGTTCGAACCACTCCAGGTCGTACTCGTCGACGAACGCCGCGACCCGGTCGCGGTTCTCCCTCGCGTGGTCGCGGTTCTCGCGTAGAATCCCGGCTTCCCGTTCGCCGAGCGCCTGCTTTGCTATGTGCTGGCCGAGCATCGGCGGCGAGATGGTCGTGTAATCCTTCCACTTTCGGACCGCGTCGGCGAGTTCGGGTTCGGCAACGGTCCACCCGACTCGCGCACCAGCGAGGCCGTAGGATTTCGAGACGCCGGCGGTCGAGATCGCCCGCGGACCGAGCGCCGCGGCCGGCGGATGGGGGTCGTCGGCGAGCATCCGGTACACCTCGTCGACGAGCAGGTAGGCGTCGTTGTCGGCCGCGAGGTCGTACAGCGCTTCCATCGTCTCGGGCCCGAGGTACTTGCCGGTCGGATTGCTCGGGTTCGTCAGGACGACGACGCGCGTCTCCGGCCGAATCGCGTCGGCGACGGCGTCGACGGAGAGGTCCCAGTTCGGCGGTTCGGTCCGAACTTCGGTCACCGACCCGATGGCCTCGGGGACGCTTTTCAGCGACTGGTACGTCGGCGAGACGACGACGGCGTGGTCGCCCGCGTCCAGAAGCGCCATGAACGTCAGGTAGTCCGCCTCCTGGGTGCCGCAGGTGAGCACGACTTCGTCGGCGCTTCGGCCGTACCGCTCGGCGATTTGGGCTCGGAACCGCGGGTCGCCATCGGTCGGGATGACGTAGCCGAGTTCGCCGACGTCGAGGTCGAAACGGTCGGCCGGGAGGCTTCGGACGCCGCTCTCGGCGAGCATCAGGTCCGCTTGCGGTTCGTACTCGTCGAGCCATCGCTCCAACTCGAACGGCGGGAGTTCCATGCGCTGGGGAGGGACGGAGTGGCGTTACTTGTTCCGATAGGAGACTACCGCACACCGGAGAGCGGACCCGTCACGTCCCCGTCGACCGCGTCCACGGCATCAGGTACGTGCGGCGGGACTACTGTCCACGGTGGGGAGGATCTCACAAACCAGAACGCACCTCCTTCGTCGACGGTGAGATTGAACGGTTC